>CAJUKE010000002.1 GCA_910587075.1 uncultured Muribaculaceae bacterium | reverse complement strand
TACAACCCCGGGGTAGGGAACGCGGTCCATCCGCGGGATTTAGATACTAAACTCAATGTTGTTTTTGAGGTTCGGCTCACGCCGCCCGGCGCAGTCTATGCCGCCAGAGCCGCGGGCCTGGGGAGGGGGCGATTAACGCTTGGAGAACTGGAAGCGCTTGCGAGCCTTGGGGCGACCGGGCTTCTTACGTTCAACGACGCGCGGGTCGCGGGTCATGAAGCCTTCGGCGCGGAGGGCCTTCTTGTCGTCGGGGTTGATTTTCACGAGGGCGCGGGCGATAGCCAGGCGGAGAGCCTCGGCCTGACCCTTGTAGCCGCCGCCGTCGAGGTTAACGGCGATGTCGTACTTCTCTTCGCAGTCGAGAGTCTTCAGGGGCTGCTTTACGATGTACTGAAGGATCGAGGAGGGGAAGTAAACGTCCAGGGGACGGTTTTTGTGGTGGCAGGTAACGTTGATAACGCCGGTGCCTTCCTTAACGATAACGCGGGCTACGGCGGCTTTGCGGCGGCCTACTGCATTTACTGTTTCCATAAGATGATGTTCAGAAGATTTGGCGTTTCACTTACTTAACGGTGTTGATGTCGAGCACCTTCACCTCGATACCGTTCTGGGGGTAGTCGGGGCCGTTGTAAACGTGGAGGTTCTTGATGAGCTTGCGGCCAAGACGGTTCTTGGGGAGCATGCCCTTAACCACGCGGAGGTACAGGGGGTGCATACCGGGCTTGAGGTGCTTGTTGTAGGACTTCTTCATGAGCACTTCGGGGGTGAGCTCGCGCTGACCGCCGGGGTAGCCGGTGTAAGTGTAGTAAATGCGGTCGGTCCATTTCTTGCCGGTGAGGACGACCTTGTCGGCGTTGATGATGATTACGTTGTCGCCGCACTCCACGAAGGGGGAGTAGCTCGGCTTGTTCTTGCCGCGAAGAATCTTGGCGACCTTCGAGCAGAGACGACCGAGCACCTGGTCGGTAGCGTCGATCACCACCCATTCTTTCTTAACGCTCTGGGCGTTGGGGGTAATGGTTTTGTAGCTTAAAGTATCCACTTCTAATAAGTTGGTTAATAAATAAATAGCTAACGGCGGCCTCAACAGGGGCCAGGCCAAAGGCCCCGGCCGGGCATATGCCGCGACTGCCTGCTACGGCAATCGAGCGGCAAAGTTACGCATTTTCAGCCTAATATCCAATATTTTTTAGTAATTTTGCAGTGCGACCCGGCGGAACCCTCCCGCCGGAGCACCGGGGAGCTCCCCGCGAAAGGCCCTCCCCGCCGCAAGCTCACACATATATAATATAAGTAGGTCGTGAAAATTATTACAAACTATGAATTATTTTGTTTTTTATACTTCAGACGGAGTCTTTTTGCCGTCTTTATCTCTCATCTTCAGTCGTGTAGCTCGCTACACTCCTTCATCTTCGAGAAAAATCCGGCTAAAAACCCTCTCGTCGGAAGTATAAAATAATTTCCACGACCTACTTAAGCCAAACCACATTTCCATATCATGGCATACAACAAAAACCAGCGCCTCGCGGCGCTCGCCCTCATGGCGGCTTCCGCTTCGGCGGCCATCGCCGCCGACCCGGCCCCGGCCGACTCCGCATCGGTAAAGGCCGACTCGGTGTTCGTGTTCACCGATGTGAAAGTGCTCCCCCACACCTCCGTGAAGGACCAGAACAAGAGCGGCACCTGCTGGTGCTTCGCCGGGACATCGTTCTTCGAGGACGAGATTCTGCGCCAAGGGGGCGACTCGCTCGACCTCAGCGAGATGTACACCGTGCGCCAGTGCTACCTCGACAAGGCCGACCGCTTCATGCGCCTCTACGGCCAAACCAATTTCGCCGCCGGAGGCTCGACGGCCGACGTGCCCTATGTATGGCGTATGTATGGAGCAGTGCCCGAGGAGGCATATCCCGGCATAGCCTACGGCGAGGACAAGCACGTCCACGGCGAGCTCGACGCCGTACTCTCGGCCTACCTCAAAGCGGTGGCCGCGAAGCCCAACAAACGCGTCTCGACAGCGTGGCGCCGCGGGTACGAGGCCATCCTCGACGCCTACCTGGGCGAGGTGCCCGAAACGTTCACCGTAGGAGGGAAAACCTACACCCCCCGCTCGTATGCCGACGCGCTCCCCATCAAACCCGCCGACTATGTGTCGATAACATCCTTCACCCACCACCCTTTCTACGAGAGCTTCGCCATCGAGGTGCCCGACAACTGGCTCTGGTACCCCTCGGTCAACCTCCCCATGGAGGAGATGAAGCAGGTTGTCGACAACGCAATCGAGAAGGGGTACCCCGTAGTGTGGGCAGCCGACGTCAGCGAGGGTGGCTTCAAATGGAAGGAGGGCTTCGCCGTGATGCCCAAGGAGCGCACCGCCGCCGATATGGAGGGCACCGAGCTCTCGCGCTGGGTACACCTCAGCGACAAGGAGCGCTCCGACGCGCAGTTCGACTTCAAGGGCCCGGTTGACGAAATCGAGGTAACCCAGGAGTCGCGCCAGGAGATGTTCGACCGCCAGGAAACCACCGACGACCACGGTATGGAGATCGTGGGTGTCGCCACCGACCAGAATGGCAAGCGCTACTACAAGGTGAAGAACTCCTGGGACACCAACCAGGTTTACGACGGCTATATCTACGTTTCCGAGCCTTACTTCCTGGCCAAAACCGTTAACATCTACGTCAACAAAGAGGCCATTCCCGGCGTTATCGCTAAGAAAATCAAAAAGTAAAGAGTCATAAGAATCTCGGTCGGCATATCGGCGGCACTGGGCGCCGCGGCGCTCGCGATTCTTCCCGCCTGCCGCGGGGAGCGAGCCGCCTCGCCCGCAGCCGATGGCTGGCACACCGAAAGTTACAGCATCACCGCCGGAAGCGCGAGCTTCCATGGCGGTGATGCTGTGTTCGTTACGTCGGACTCCACGGCTGAGGTTCGCCGCGACGGCCGGGTGGTCGCCGTACTCACGGCCCCAAGCCCGAAACCGGGTGTGGCCACCTTCGAGAGCGACGCCCCGCTGCTCCCGTTCCTTTACCGCCTCGAAGCGGCCTCCGACACCGCCCCCGCCAAATGGAGGCCCTACACTCCCTACGCCCTGTTCGTCAACCCGCTCCCCGCCGAGCGGGGCGCGGCACTGCTCGAAGCCGCCACGCGCAACGGTCTGCCGGTGCCACCCGAGCTGCCGCGCTACAGTTGGCCGGTGGTCAGGGGTAACGCCCAATGGCTCATGGCGGCGGCTGAAACGGCGCTCGCGGTGGGCGACGAGCGGTGGACCCGCCAGGTGCTCTCATCTGCCCGGCAGACACTCGAACTTGACACCCGCATGGCGCTCAACCGCACGACGGGCCTTTTCGAGGGGGTACCCCGCTACCTCGCCAACCCGGGGAGCCGCTTCCCCGACTGGATGGGTCCCGTGGAGCTCTACCAGACGATGACCCTGGCGGAGAACGCCGCCTACCACGCCGCTCTGCTCCGGCTGGAGCAGATAGCCTCGGCGAGCGGACGCGAGTCGGGCATCGCCTACCCGGCGGCAGCGCTCCGCGAGGCTGTAAACCGGGAGCTGTGGAACCCGCGCACGGGGCGCTACGGCGCGCTGCTCTACGGCAACCCGGCCTGCCCCGTGAGGCTCCAGGGCGCCGACAACGCCGCGCAGGCCGTGGCCATACTCGGCGGCACTGCCTCCGAAGCCATGGCGGCCTCAATAGCCGCCAACACCCCCGCCCCACCCTTCGGCGCGCCGGTTCTAACCCCGGCGTGGGATGGCGACAGCGTGTCGGCCACGGAGATGCCGCCGACGCTGCCGCGCGTGATGTGGATGGCCGCGATGGCCGCCACCGGCAACGAGACGGCCTACTCCGCCGCCGTGTCGGCGCTGATCGCAGGCCGAGCGAAGTCGCTATGCGACCAGCGGATTGCCAATCGGGGGCAACTGGTCCACGAAGCGGCGAGGCCGATAGGGTCGCTCATACTCCGAGGATTCCTCGGGGCAAAATTCGCGCCGGAAGGGATGTATCTTTCCCCGGCCGTGCCGCCGGAACTCCCCGCCGACAAAACCATACGCGGCCTCCGCTACCGCGGGTCCACGCTCGACATAACCATAACAGGCACGGGGCGGGCGCTCGCCACATTCACCCTCGACGGCAAACCCGCATCACCATTCATTCCGGCCTCGCTGGAGGGGCGCCACGAAATAACCATAACGCTCGCCGGCGCCGCCGCCGACCCGGGGAAGGTAGCCGACACGCCGGAACAGGCGTCGCTCCCCCCCACCCCGGGGGCCGACTGGGTGTCGAAGCTCAAAGCGCGCCTCGCGATGCCGGGCGACAACGCGGCTGACGCGTTCGAGATATACGTCGACGGCGCGCTGGAGCAGGTAAGCATCAGCACCGAATATGAAGCCCCGCGCCCTACCTGCCTAACGGCGACTCAGTTCGCCGCCACCGCCGCGGATGGAGTGCCCGGCTTCGCCACCCGACCGCACATAACGGTGCCAGCCGGATGGGAAACAATAATCAAAGCCACCGACATCGCCGCCGGGGGCACACGGCTCATCAACGACAAGAAAACCGCCGCGCGGGTTGTGGAGTCGAACCGATGGAAAAACCGCTCGGTGAGCTTCGACTTCGACGCTCCGGCGGCGGGGCGCTACCTGGTGGACGTGCGTTACTCCGGCGGACTCGGCATTGTGAACCCCCACCGCCGCACCGCCCTGCGCAGGCTCAAAGCCAACAACGTGGAGGCCGGCATACTCGTGTTCCCGCAGTTCTCCCCCGCGTGGTGGAACCGCGACACGGGCACCGACTGGCAGCTCCCATCGACCTACTCCTCGCAGCTCGCCATCGAGCTACCCGCCGGAACCAACAGGCTGGAGCTCGTTTACTTCCAGCCATCGCCGGTGTATATCGACCCGCTCGCCAACACCCTGCTGTTTGACGCCGTCAGAATCCGACGCCTCGAATAAGAACTACCAACTTACATTTTTTCAAGCACTTACTTTCATCTCAAGCATACCAATGAAACGCCTACCCTTATTTTCCTGCGGCCTTCTGGCCGGCGCCGCGTCGATGTTCGGCGCGATGAAAGCACCGATAGTCGACAAGGTCGAGCCCCCGTACTGGTGGACTGGAATGGCCAACGACACCCTGCAGGTGATGGTCACCGGACCCGACATCGCCAAAGCCAGCGTGTCGGTGAACTATCCCGGGGTACGCCTGGCCGAGAACGTCACCCTCGACAGCCCCAACTACCGCTTCCTCTACTTCGTAATCTCCCCGAAAGCGAAACCAGGCACGATGGATATAAAATTCACCCTCGGGCGCAACAAGCAGACCGTGGCCTACGAGCTGCGGGCGCGCGACCGCGAGGCTGAAGCATACGGTGGATTCGATGCCTCCGACGTGCTCTACCTGCTGATGCCCGACCGCTTCGCCCGCGGCGAGGTGTCGGCCGAAGAGGAGACCCTGGCATACGAATCGCTCGACCATCCCGTGAAGCCCGACCGCGACGACCCCAACGGGCGCCACGGCGGCAACCTCCGGGGCGTTACCGAGCACCTCGACTACCTCGACACCCTCGGCGTTACCGCCATATGGAGCTGCCCTGTGCTCGAAAACGATATGCCGGGGGGATCATACCACGGCTACGCCACCACCGACTACTACCGCGTTGACCCCCGCTTCGGCACCAACGACGACTGGAACGAGATGATCGCCCAGGCCCACAAGCGCGGCATGAAGGTGGTGATGGATATGATTTTCAACCACTGCGGCTCGGCCCACCCCTGGATGAAGGACGCGCCCGCCGACGACTGGTTCAACCATCCGAAGGGTGACGTGCTTACCAACTTCCGCCTCTCGACCGTACACGACCCCTACGTTTCGGACTACGACCTCGACCACACCGTGAACGGATGGTTCGTGCCCGAGATGCCCGACCTCAACCAGCGCAACCCCCACCTCATGAAGTATCTCACGCAGAACTCCATATGGTGGATCGAATCGTCGAAAATCAACGGCATAAGGATGGACACCTACCCCTACGCCGATATGAAGGGTATGGCTTCGTGGGCCGCCGAGGTGCTCCGCGAGTACCCGAACTTCAACATCGTGGGCGAGTGCTGGTACGGCAACGAGGCGGGGAGCGCCTTCTGGCAGCGCGGCAACCGCATGAACCCGGTGAACACCGAGCTCCCCACCGTGATGGACTTCAAAATCTCCATCGACGGCCATAAGTATTTCGACGAGGAGACCGACCCCTGGAACGGCCTCAACCACCTCTACGACCACCTCGCGCTCGACTACCTCTACCCCGACCCGCAGCGGGTGCTCACCTTCCTCGACAACCACGACACCGACCGCTTCCTCCTCAAGAAACCCGAGGACCTTGGCTCCTGGAAGCAGGCCATAGCCTTCCTGCTGACCTCGCGCGGCATACCACAGCTATACTACGGCACCGAGCTGCTGATGAACGGCTCGAAGGAGGGGAGCGACGGCTTCGTGCGCCGCGACATGCCGGGCGGATTCCCCGGCGATACCATCGACGCCTTCACCCCCGAGGGGCGCGACGCGATGCAGACCGAGGCCTGGACCTACCTCCAGCGGCTGCTGCAATGGCGCCGCGGCGAGGCCAACGACGTGATTGCCCGCGGCTCGCTGAAGCACTTCATGCCCCAGAACGGAATCTACGCCTACCGCCGCAAACTCGGCGACCGCGAGGTGACGGTGCTCCTCAACGGCACCGACAAGCACCATAAGGTGACCATGGAGCGCACCCTTGAAATCCTCCCCTACGGCGCCCAGCTCCGCGACATCGTGAGCGGCAAGGAGGTCACCATTGAGCCGGAAATGAGCTTCGAGCCCCGCCAGGTGATGATACTGCAAAACTTCTGATTTACCTCATACCCCATAACTCTGACTTCGTAACTCTGACTTCATACTTGATTATGAAACGCATTGGTATACTTTCCGACACCCACTCCTGCTGGGACGACCGCTTCGCGGCGCATTTCGCCGGGTGCGACGAGATATGGCACGCGGGCGACATCGGCTGGATCGACGTGATACGCCGCCTGGAGGAGGTGGCCCCGGTGGTGCGCGCCGTGCGGGGCAACATTGACTCGGGCGAGGTGCGCCGCGCCTTCCCCGAACTGCTGGAGTTCGAGGTGGAAGGGTGCCGGGTGCTCCTGACCCATATCGGGGGCTACCCGGGCCGCTACGCGCCCGGCATACAGGGGAGACTGCTCCGCTCGCAGACCAACATCTTCGTGAGCGGCCACAGCCACATACTCAAAGTGATGTACGACGAGGGGCTCAAATGCCTCCATATAAACCCCGGAGCCGCCGGGCACCACGGATGGCACAAGAAACGCACCCTCGTGCGCTTCACCATCGACCAGGGCATCCCCTCCGACCTGGAGGTGATCGAGCTGGCCGGTAACTGCTGACCGCCAGGCCGCCCGACAAACCAAAACACCTGAATTATGAAAAAAATATTTTTCGCCATAGCCGCGCTCGGCTTGCTCGCCGCCGGGTGCCGCACCACCGAGAAAAACTACCGCGAGGCATATGAGAAAGCGCTCGAAAAGCGCGACGAGGGGCTTACCGCCGAGGAGCGCCTCGCCCTCGAACGCGAGCGCGCCACCCCAAAGAGCGTCTACCGCGGCGACTCCATACCGCTGAAAGCCATGTGGGTCAACACCGTGGCCGAAACCTCGGTCTCCGCCGCCAAGGAGTACAACGTGGTGACAGGCTCGTTTCGCCAGCAGTTCAACGCCACTTCGGCCATGAAGCGACTCCGCGATGGGGGCTACCCCGGCGCGTTCCTCCTGATCGATGCCGAGAAAAACTTCATAGTGGCCGCCCGCACCACCGCGTCGCTCGACAGCGCCGTCGCCGCGCTCGACACCCTGCGCGAAAAGTCGCCCATACCCCTGCGCGCGCCCTACCCCTTCATACTCCGCAAAGCGTCGCGCCGCTGAAGCGCGAAAAGTTTCAGCGCCAAACCTCGCGATATTGCGATAATTCCGTATATTCGCGATATTTAGATGAACTGGTTCGAAGAAGTAATAAGCAACCCGTGGGTGTGGTACAGCGTGTCGACGCTCTACGCCCTGATTATCCTGAGCATCATCTGTGTGGTGGTTTCCGAAAACCGCAACCCGGTGAAGACTCTGGCCTGGGTCACCGTGCTCCTGGTGGCCCCGGTGGTCGGGCTTGTGCTTTACATTATCTTCGGACGCAACATACAGGGGATGAGGGTCATATCCCGCAAAAACCGGCGCAAGCTCCGGCGGCTCGACGGCTCGGGGCGCGTAAGCAGCGCCGACCTCCCCCGCTCGCGCCACGCTTTGCAGCAGATACGCCTGGCCAGCTCGCTCTGCGGCTCGGACTTCTACCCGGGCAACGCCGCCGAAATCTTCGACAACGGCGCCGACAAATTCGACTCCCTGCTCCGCGACATCGCCTCGGCACGCAGCTTCATCAATATGGAGTATTACATCGTGGCCGACGACCGCGTAGGCACCCGCGTGGCCGACGCACTGATCGAGCGCGCCCGCGCCGGGGTGAAGGTGCGCCTGCTCTACGACCATGTAGGTTCCTTCAAGGTACGCCGCCGCTTTTTCCGCCGTCTGGAGGAAGCGGGTGTGGAGTCGACCCCCTTCTTCAAGGTCGTGTTCCCCCCGTTCGGCACCCGCATCAACTGGCGCAACCACCGCAAAATCTGCGTTATCGACGGCGAAATCGGCTACATCGGGGGTATGAATATCGCCGACCGCTACATCGACGGCGGCAAGTTCGCCTCCTGGCGCGACACCCACATCCGCGTGACGGGTCCGGCGGTGCTGTCGCTGGAGAAAGCCTTCGCCATCGACTGGACTTTCACCGGCCACCCGCTGATCGACGACCCCCACCCCGCGCCGCTCCCCATCGAGGGCTCGACCATGGGGATGCAGCTCATCACCGGGGGCCCTACGAGCCACTGGCTCAACATAACGCTCGTGTTCCAAAAAACCATATCGGTGGCCCGCAAGTGCGTCTACATCCAGACCCCCTACTTCCTCCCCACCGAGGGCCTGCTCCACTCGCTGCAGATGGCGGCGCTGGCCAAAATCGACGTGCGCGTGATGCTCCCGGCCCGCTCCGACAGCGATATGCTCCGCTGGGCCTCCAACTCCTATGTCAGCGAATGCCTTAAAGCGGGCATAAAGGTGTATTTCTACGAGAAAGGGATGCTCCACAGCAAGGTGCTCATCGTCGATGACGAGTTCGCGACCGTGGGCTCGGCCAACTTCGACTTCCGCAGCTTCGAGCACAATTTCGAGGCCAATATGCTGGTTTACAGCCAGGAGTTCAATGAGCGAATCAAAAAGCAGTTTCTCCGCGACCAGCGGGGCTGCCGCCGCGTGAACCCCAACCGTTGGCGCCACCGCCCCCTCCCCGAAAAAGCCCTCGAAAGCTTTATGCGCCTCTTCGCGCCTATTCTTTGAATGGGATTTATGGGAGTAATGGGAAAAATGGGAGTAGTGGGAATAATGGGTCACAATTGTCCCATCATTCCCACTACTCCCATTATTCCCAATTATCCCATTGCTGGGTTTAGCGGAGCTCCTTGCTGACGGTCGCGCCGCGGCGTACGATCACGGGCTGGCCCGGGGCGGGGCGCGTCACGCGGTGCCCCTGGAGGTTGTAGTACTCGGCGGGCGCGGCGCTGTCGACGCCAACAGCTTCAAGAGCCGACTGCGCGCGGGGGAGCAGCACCTGCTCCGAGGGAGCCGACTCACCGTCGTTGTACAGGGCGGTGACGTAGAAATAGGTGTCCCCCTCGTGCTTGGTTTCGCTTTCAGGAAGCATATAGCTGTTGACGCCGGCGGGGAGGTCCTCGCTGTTCACGCGGTGCCCGTCGGCACCGTTCACCACATAGGATACGAGCGTCCGCGGATTCTCCTCGCGGAGGGTCAGGCAGTCAATCCACATCGCGTTGGCTATGTAGCTGGTCATCTTCGACTTGAAGTGGATGGCCACGCGCTTTGCCGAGCCGGGGATACCCTCGTATACCATATCCTGCATGTCAACCGGGTCGGTAGTGCCGGAGGATGCCGCCGGGATGTTGACGCGCACATCCTCATAGAGGGCGTCAAGCAGCCGCTCGGGGTGCGCCGGGTCGAGCTCGCCGTCGGAATTGGTGTAGCGTATCTCGAAGTTGTTGATTTGCGACACCGAGAAGTTTTTGTACCCGATTTTGAACGCGAGGGTGAGCGTGGTGTTGGGGCTGGCGTCGAGCGGGGGCGAAATCAGCCAGTCGTCCTGCTGGGCCGCCGAGGGCACGGTGACGCAGAGCATCTTGCTCCCCTCGAAGCCGCGCACGAGGTTGCGCCAGGAGGAGCCTTCGGGAATCACCCCGACGTTGAGGGCCGAACCCTTGGCATTGTACACCGAGCCGCCATCCTTGCGGTCGAGGTCGATCGCCTCCCAGCCGCCGAAGGGGCCGGTGAAGCCGTCGTCATACTCCTCGAACCCCTCCGAGAGGTTCACGGGGGTGAATCCGGGATCGACGGCGTGGTTCCACGAAATCAAATATTCGTCGCCCAACTGCTCGATTCCGACCCCGGTGACAACCGGCGCGTCGCAGTAGGTTAGCGGCAGGTTGATGGTTGACTGATTGTTTGAGGCATCCTCGTCGCCCTCCATTTCCACCTCGGCACTGAAAGAATAGTCGTCGTGCTTATGGATTTTGCCCGCCGAGGCCATATTCACAAACACCGGGATGGTGGCCTTGCCGAGCGCCGGAATATCGACATTCTCGCCGGGGAAAATGCCCATACAGGACGCCCCGCCGACCCCCACAGTGTAATCGGAGGCGGCGATGGGCACCGGGCCGTTGTTCACCAGTGTCAGCGTCAGCTCATGGTCGAGCCCTGCCATAAGCGGCCCGGCCGAGGTGAGTTCCACGCCGATGTCCTTCCCGGCCATATTGAAGAGGCGCACGTTGTCGATCACGATGTTGAAGCCGTAGTTCGACACCGCCGTGAGGGCCACGCGGAAGGTCGACGCGCCGGCGGGGATGCTCCCCGCGAGGGGCACTATGTACTCCTTCCATCCGACCTCGGCGCCTCCGACTGTCACCTCGGAACCTTCCACGTCGGTCCACTCGCCGCCGTCGGCCGACACCTGCACCTTCACCACGTCCTGGCCGACCGTATGGTGGTACATAAAGAACTGTATCACCGGGGCCGTGGCAGTCGCGGCGTCAATCGGGGCGGTGGCGAGCCGCGCCGAGTTCCCCTTCGTCGAGCGGAATGCCTGGTACAGGAGGAAACCGCCGTCGGCGTCGTAGGGATCGGGCTTTGGGAGGTCGGGCGACGATGAAACCGCCTCCCAGTCGAAGTTGCCCGCGACGCGCTCGTTGGTCCAGAACGGAGCGAAAGAGGCGCCGGCGAAAGAGTCGGCCAGCGGGAGCGCCAGGGGGGCGTCGGCGGCGTATGCCGCGGGGGCCATCAGGGCTAAAGCGAGGTAGATATGTTTCATTGATGATTGTTTTTTTCGATTGGACGATTGAAGCGTGTGTTTCTCAGCCGGAATATCGGAGGGAGTAAGGAACGGTTTAAAACAAAGGGGCGCGCCGCGGGTTTGGCCGCACGGCGCGCCCCTACCATTCATATAATTACGATAATTGGGTCAAACGAGTTCTCCCGGGGGAGGGAGAGGAGAACGTCCGCGTCAGTCGTGCACGGGGCGGATCGCGATACCGCCGGCACGGCTCCAGCTACCCACGGCGTGCTGGCTGGCGTTGATGCGCAGGGCCGAGGCGCCCGTCAGGTCGCGGTTGCCGTTGGCGTAGTACGCCTCGGCGTCGCCGCACCAGTAGTAACCGTCGGTCTGCGTGCCGCGGGGGTAGCTCTTGTAGGTCATGAAGCCGGAGGCTTTCAGGAAAATCGAGTTGCCGTTGGGTCCGGTGACGGTGTAGCCGCTGCCGGTCCACTTCCATGTGCACTTGTCGACGAGTTCTTGCATCTCGGCCTTGGTGGGAATACGCCATCCGTCGCCCCAGAGGAACTTGGCAGCGTCATACTCGTCGGTGTTGGAAATCTGGTCGACAATCTGCTTGATTTTCGGCTCGGGCCAGCGGAGGCTCCACTCCGATTCGGGTATTTCGAGGAACTTGTAGTTGTAGGTGTGCGAGTAATATTTCTCAACCAGCTCGCCCCAGCAGATGTAGTCGCCGTCGGAGTTCGGGCCGCTCGCGCCGAGGTTGTAGGGGGCCCACTTCACCGAGAGGCCGAGGTCGACCATCTCGCTTGCCGAGGGCACCGTCATCGCGGGAGCCACCTCGGGAGCCTTCGGGCCGTAGACGGCGCGGATCGAGAAACCAACGTCGGGGTAGTCGACGCTGTTCTCGCCGCAGTCGCGGGTGGTGGCGGTGAAGTTGGCGCGGAAGTTGCGCACGTCGGCGGTTACATCGGTGGTCGTGGCCTCGTTGGAGGTCCAGAAGAAGCAGGTCGTCTCGGTGTGGCTGAGAGTAGAGCCCACCATATTGCCGGCCGCGGGGAGGAAGATAGTGTTGCCGTTGACCTTCGAGGTGCCCTGCGCCCCGGCCACGCCGTTAATCGAGGTCCAGGTCCAGGTGCAGTTGTTGATCAGTTCCATCCACTCCTTCTGCGAGGGCATGCGCCACTGGTCGCCCCACTTCATATGGGCCACGTCGTAGCAGGTGCCGGAGATGTCGGCCCCGAGCTTGAGATACTTCTCCCACTCGTCGCAGTCCCAGTCACTGTAATCCCAGTACATCCATTTATAGGACTCCTCGGTATACGTTTCCTTCTGCTCGATCTCGCCGTAGGCGTAGTAGCCGCCATACTCCTCGGGGGCCGTCGCCCCGACGTTGAACGTTGCCCAGGCCACGGAGAGGCCCAGGTCGACCATCCTGGTGTCGGTCGAGGGGTCGAAGGGGCTCTCACCCTGCGTTTCGAAAGTGATTTTGCTGATGTCCGAAACCTTCTTCACCTCCGTGTCGCCGTTGGCGTAGTGGAAGCGCATGAGTTTCTCCTGCGCGCCGGCGGCCATAGTGCCGAGGGCCAGGAGCGAAAGCAGTGTAAACTTTTTCATATTGAATATTATCGACTGGATTATTTAACAGGTCGCGAAAATTAAGTACGAGAATCAATGATATGAATTCAAGAGAATCGAGAATTTACCTCATACCTCATAACTCTGCCTTAATACTTACTAAAACGCCACCTTGGTCACGAAATTGTTGATTCTCACGATGTAGACCCCGGAGGGGAGTTCCGAGCGGTCGAGCGTCAGGTTCCCGGAGGCCCGGAGTGCCTTGACCGCGGCGCCCGAGGCGCTGAACACCTCCACCATGCTCCCGGCGGGGATATTGCCGAAGGTAACCGCCGAGCCGCTTACCGCTACGGTTATTCCCGCCGCGGGGGCGTCCGTCGAGCCTACACCCGACTGCGCGCCGGGAAAATCAATCGAGGCAACGTCGTCGAGTTCGAACACCACGGGCTGCTCGTCGGCCGTGGTCACCTGCAGCTTCCCGGCGAGAAAAGCCACCTCGGGTTGCCTGTCGAGCAGGAACACCGACTCGCCGCCGTCGATGCCGGTCACGCGGAGCGCGACCTCGGCCGCGCCGGCCGAGAAGACCGCCGCCACCAACAGCGCGAAGAGTAAAAATTGTTTCCTCATCAGATTTGTGTGTGATTAAAATGGTTTTAAATAAAAATACTTAATAATTGATACTTTTAAGTCTCCCGTTGTATAAACAAACTAAAGATATGCAAATATAAACTAAATAAACCGCATATTATACAAATAGTTCAGTTAAAATAAATGTATTTTTCATAACTTCTGTGAATTTCCGCCTTTCGCCGTCATTTTGCCGCCCCTCCAACCCCGTTTCCGCACCTTTTGCCACCGCCCACGCCCCGCCGCCCCAACTTCCGCCGCCCCATCCCACCCCCGACCCCACATCCCCGCCCCACCATAACTTCCATCCTCCTCTCCCCTACTTACGCATCCCCCCGACTTCCGCCCCCCTCTCCTCCACGACTTACGCACCCCAACCTGCCCCGGCTTCCGCCACCCCGCCCATTTCAGCCAAGTTTTGAGAGAGCGCCCGGAGGGCGTGGGCCCGCGCGTGAACCCCACGAGCAGGCGCGGAGCGCCGTAGCGTGGGGCTATTGTAGTCGTGTGGAGGCAGCGAGCGCCCGGAGGGCGTGGGTTCGTGGTATCTCTGGTGCGTTATTGCGCGCATATATATGCGGGAAGCCGCGCTCCCGGGGTGGGAGCGCGGCTTCGTTATGGGTGGTGTCGGCCTATTGGCCGGGGGATTACTGGGCGATGATTTTGGTAACCTTGCTGCCCTGCTTCTTGATTACGAGCTGACCGGCGGCGGGGTTGAGAACCTTCTGACCCTGGAGGTTGAAGTACTCTGCGGGAGCGTTAGCGTCAGCGGCACCTTCTGCCTCAACGTTCTCGATAGCGTCAACAGCGCCAGTCTCGATGAGGAACGCTTCAGGCTTGGCAGCCCTATAGCCGACATATTTCCCGCTATTCAAGTCATAGAGGAAAGACATAAGGGGACCCATCTCTTCCTGATACTGCTGGCCACTGGAGGTAACGCCTGATTCGATGTAGTTACGCCCAGCGAATGTAAGCTTGTTGTCGGCGAAAGTACCCCAAGGATTAGTCTCTAGGTTAGCGTTATCAAATGCCATTTCCGAAGAGGCGGGGCACATAATATAGGTTGTGCTGCTGGTCTGGCTTCCTAATGTTATAGTCAAGCCACCGAGCATTAAATCAACATAAGCTTTCGCAGGATCCGCCACATTGTAATAAACATAGTCGTAGTCAGGCAGATAAGAGAACTGCGAGCCTTTGGGTATGTCCATTTTGCTGTAAGGCTGTGCAAGGCGATAGCTTCCTGCACTCTTTTCCGATTTCTGAACACGGCAGTTGGCCTTGAAATCGCTCGGAAGTCCCATTTGCTCAGGAGTTAAAGAATTTCCATTTTTGTCAGTGAATAAGCCGACAAACGCCGATACAAAGACGTCATTATAATTAGCGAACCCATCCTGAACGAATTCAGAGCCGATAAGGGCAACTGTATACGCTCCATAGGTGTAGGAAAGATTGCCGCTTTCAGTCGGTTTGCCATCGGTATATGCGAACACGAGAGAATATATGCCGTCCGCGTAGTTGTTAACATCAAGATCGAACCAACCTTCGGGAGTGGTCAACACCGCCATATCAGAGGTGGGGTTGTCAACAGCCGCCATCATAGACTGGAACTCCTGGTCGAGGGTAGTTTCATCCAACTTACCGGCTACTATCTTGACAACGCCCTGCGTATTGTCATTAAGTTCGAAAGGCGCGGTGTAATGACCGGCAGTTTCCCCGGCATTGCGATAGAAGTAACCTTGATTGGTCAAAACATCAGCTTCGTAGTTGTAGAACTTACCCGAGAGCTTAATGGTATCATACCAAAAGCTGGTGTATTCATTTTGTGCGTTTTTGTCACCGATGGGGAGGGAAAGTAAGGCAACATCCGCATCAGTGCTCGGACCGCTATACACAGGCAGAATCTCAAACGTACCATTGCTGTAGTCGTAAGTTGATTCTTGCGCGAACATGGTCAGCAATGAGTTGCTAATCGAAGTGTATTTGGATGCGTTTTTAAACCATGTGTATGCATCGTAGTAATACATATCCATTACATCGCCTGCAGTGTTATACTCCAGTTTCCAACCTAATGGAGCGCCCGTCTCCTCGGTCGACACGATACCGATGACTTTGCCGGCAGCGTCTTTTGCCGGGGTAACAGTCAGAATCAGCTCCACACCCGGAGTAGCGATTCCGGCTTCCGCAGCGGTGAACTCGTCCCAGCCGGAGATTTTGATCTGGAACTGCTGGTCGTTCTGACGGTGAACGCGTTTTTGATACGAGTATGTCTTGACATAAGGCTCGGTACCATTTTCAGGAATCATATTCGCCTTATACAGGCTGAAGTAGGTGTAGGTGAGAGTGCCAGCGTCCTCCCAGTCTCCATAGAACTCGAATGCCCTGGAGGCGGCTTCAGTGGTCAGGTCCAGTTGCGAGACAAGGTTGGAGTAGTGCTTAAGGCCATAAACGCCAAAGCTGTTTTTAGCGAGGTTTGAAACCTTCACTGTTTTGCCGGACTGGTTGATGGGGATACCGCCCATTCTCTGCAGCGACAGGCTTTCGCCATTGCGCGATGTTAAGGCGGACGCACCAAACGCGGTTACGACCGCGAGGCCGAACGCCGCTGCTTTAAGAGTAAAGCTTTTTTTCATAAAGCGAATGTTGGTTGGTAAAACGATTAATAATTCTCTTCTTTGACTGGTGGCAAAAACTGAAAGATAGCGCGGATAGGCGAGCAAAATGCAAGCCAAAACGTAAGATTCCGCGCTTCGGAATGCCTGAAATCGCTTTTCGGACTTTCACCCGATAACGAAACATCTGCAAATGTATGTTATTTTCCCCTATCCGCAAAACTTTTCCCCGAAAAACTCGCCCGATTAACAAATTTCAGCCCCAAATTTCCGCCCGATTCACCATATGCCGCAAACGCGAGGTCGCCCCGAGGCTTGATGCCCCGGGGCGCCCGGCTATGGTAGGTGAATTTTGGATGAGGCCGAGGAGCCGTTATTTGGCGAACTTGGCCGTGTCAACCGTCTCGCCGCCGACGCTGTAGGCCACGACGTAGATGCCCGGCTTGAGGTGGCCCACCTCCAAGGTGGCGGAATCAGCCCCCTCTTCGACATCGAGGGCGGTGTAGCCCGAGCCATCGAGAACGTTGGAGACAACCATTGCCGCGCCCTCGGGCGCCGGCTCGCTGAGCCCCACCGTCAGCCTCTCGCCGTCAGAGGCGGTTGACGCGATCTGGCCGGAAGCCGACGCGGATTGGTTTTGGGGTTCATAGACAACAATCGAGGTGGCACCCAACAGATTCCAATTCTCATCTCTCTGCACGAGGTCGCACACATAGTACTTCTTATCGAAGCTCCCGAACGCGAATTTGAAATCGAATTTCACTCGTAAGTCGGAAACCTCACGGCTGTCAAGCAGCACGTTGTCGATACTGTTGTCAATCGATTTGACGCGCAGAGTCGAAGGTGTTCCGTTTGTAGTGGCGATTTCCAACATATCAATTGAATGCTTTCCTCCTCGAACCCAGGCGTCGAACAATCTATAGCCCGGCGTTAATTCGATTATGGCCCTGTCAAACAACTCGGCGTTCTCAAATACACAAAATAGTTTTCGCTTTTGCAAGAGTTTATTAAAATATTTTTCGCAAAAATAAGTTTACGATACATTATATGCAAATCCCCTGGTTGATACCACGGACCCACGCCCTCCGGGCGCTCACTGCACCCAAACGACTACAATGGCCCCACGCTACGGCGCTCCGCACCTCCTCGTGGGGTTCACGCACAGGCCCACGCCCTCCGGGCGCTCTCCCAAGACTTGGCTGCAAGAGGCGGGGATGCGACGAGAATGGGGAGGGTTATGCTGGGAATTGGCGGAGGGAATGCGGGAAAGCGGTGGGCATGCGACGAGGATGGAGAGGGTAATGGCGGGAAAGGGCGGAGGGAAGCGTGATGGAAAGCGGAGGGTAAGCGGGAGGGAAGGCGGGCAAAGGCGGTGGGAAAGGGGGAAAGCGGGAGGAAAGGGGCGCGGGATTTGGCGGAACGGGGGAAAAGTGTTAACTTCGCGTTACCGCGGGCGACGGAGCGCCCAAGAGGGGGCCTCCCGCACGCGGCGACTTTGAAAATGGCAGTAACGGAGACAGGGTCTCCCCCGGCGGCAACCGGGGCGAGGCGCTTTCTTTATTGCGTGCCCGCAAAAGATTTTTTATTACTGATTAATATTAAAAAAAGAAATATCATGGCTCTGACTTACATGACAAAGGACGGCTATCAGAAGAAAATGCAGGAGATAG
The DNA here is from genome assembly GCA_910587075.1 of uncultured Muribaculaceae bacterium. Classification (GTDB taxonomy): domain Bacteria; phylum Bacteroidota; class Bacteroidia; order Bacteroidales; family Muribaculaceae; genus UBA7173. Next base: position 223,152 of record CAJUKE010000002.1, on the reverse strand, counting down.
CCTATCTCGAAAGCGTCGAACGCCCCCGCGTGTCGGCCGCCATCGCCGAGGCCCGCGACAAGGGTGACCTCTCGGAAAACTCGGAATACGACGCCGCCAAGGAGGCGCAGGGTATGCTCGAAATGAAAATCGCAAAGCTCAAGGACCTCGTGGCCAACGCCCGCATCATCGACGAGAGCAAGCTGCAGACCGACGAGGTGGCCATACTCTCGCGCGTGAAGATGCGCAACGCCGCCAACGGCATGGTGACGGAGTACACCATCGTGGCCGACTCCGAAGCCAACCTCCGCGAGAAGAAAATCGGGGTGTCGACCCCCATCGCCAAGGGGCTGCTCGGCCACAAGGTGGGCGACGTGGTGGAAATCACCGTGCCCGCCGGGGTTATGAAGTTCGAAATCCAGGAAATCGCCTTCTAAACCGCGCCGCCATGCCTTCGATTTTTTCAAGAATAGCCGCCGGGGAGATTCCCTCCTACAAGGTGGCCGAGGATGAGCGCCACTTCGCTTTCCTTGACATCAACCCTGCGGCCGAGGGTCACGTCCTGGTGATCCCCCGCCGGGAAACCGACTATATATTCGACCTCGCCGACGAGGATTACGCCGCGCTGACGCTCTTCGCCAAGCGGGTGGCCGCGGCCATAAAGCGCGCCATTCCCTGCAAGAAGGTGGGGATGGCCGTGATCGGGCTCGACGTGCCCCACGCCCACATACACCTGCTTCCGCTACAGACGGGCCGGGAGATGGACTTCGGCGCGCCGAAGCTCTCGCTCCCCGAGGAGCGCATGCGCGAGATAGCCGCCTCAATCGCCGCCAACTTCGAATAATATCAAGATGAAAGCCTACAGACTCGCTTTCGCGGCCGGGGCGGCGCTGCTGCTCGCCGGCTGCTCGGAAAAGAAATGGACGGTGGAGGGCTCGATCGCCGGAGCCGAGGGGAAGGACCTCGTGCTCGAAGCGCCCGACAACAACGGGTGGTACCCGGTTGACACCGTGACCCTCGACGCCGAGGGGCGCTACAGCTTCAGCCTCGCCCCGGCGGGGCACCCCGAGGTGTACCGCCTGACGCTCGGGGGGAGCTCGGCCTACTTCCCGGTTGACTCGCTGGAGACCGTCGGGCTCTCGGCCCAGGCTCCAGACATAGCATCGACGGCCACCCTCTCCGGCTCGCCCGCCACCGAACAGATGCAGGCGGTGAACTCGCTGATAGCCGAAGTGGTGGCCCGGAGCGGCTCCGCGGCCGCGGGCTACGACCCGGCGCTCAAGCGCCAGCTTGCCCAGCAGGTGCTCCGCGACCCGGCGGGGATCGTGGCCTACTACACGGTGTTCCGCCGCGTGGGCGACGTGGCGGTGTTCGACCCCTCGGACCGCTCGGACCTCCGCATTATCGGCGCCGTGGCCAATGCCTACGACCGCCAACGCCCCGACGACCCGCGCACGAAGCTCCTCAAACAGGTGTACCTGGTGAACCACCGGGGGCAGAACTACCTCCCGACCGACACGATCGAGGCCCGCGAGATCTCGCTCCCCGAAATCGCGCTGCTCGACCTCAAGGGTGAGCGCCGCTCGCTCAACGCCGAGGCCTCCAAGGGTAAGGTGCTGATCCTGAACTTCACGGCCTACACCGCCCAGGAGTCGCCCGCCTTCAACCTCGAACTGGCCAAGATTTACGACCAATACCGCGACCGCGGGCTGGAAATCTACCAGGTGGCGCTCGACGCCGACGAGTTCCAGTGGCGCGAGTCGGCGGCCAACCTCCCCTGGATCACGGTTTACAACACGCCGTCGGACGGCGCCGCGGCCCTGCGCGACTACAACGTCGGCGCACTCCCCGCGACCTTCATCATCAACCGCCAGGGCGAACTGGTCGAGCGCGTCGACCAGCCCAACCGCCTGGCCTCCGCCGTAGCCCGCTACCTGTAAACCTGGCCCCAAACACCCAACACCCCAAACGGCAAAGCGGCCCAAACGGCCAACGGTCTACAAAAGGTCCCAAACGGCCAACGCCGCCCACCACGCCCAAGGTCGGAGACCTTGAACATTACTAACCCCATCATAAGCCGCGAAAATCGCGGCGGTTGATGGGGTTGGTCGTATCGGCTATTACGTTCAAGGTCGGAGATCTTGCACAGGTTGATGTTGTGCAAGGTCTCCGACCTTGGTTATACTCTCTCCGCGCTTACTCCCCCACCAACCGCCGCTTGCGCGGCTTATGGCGGGGTTAGTAATGTCCAAGGTCTCCGACCTTGGGCGGCGGCTACGGGGATGCATCCCGCGGCGCTATGGGAATGCATCCCGCAGCGCTATAGGGGCGCATCGGGCGGGGTGCGGGGTCAGTCCTCTTCGAGGGTGAAGTCTTCGTTGAGTTCGGTGTCGAAGTCGACGTCGTCGAGGTTCTCGTCGTCGTCAGCGGCGGTTTCGGGAGCGTCGGGAGCGTCAGCGGCCTCGTCCTTATCCTTGGCGCTCTTGGCGGCCTTACCCTTCTTGGCGGGACTCTTGGCCTGCTCGCGCAGACCCTCCATAATTTTCTCCTCAAGCTCTTCGGCAAGCTCGGGGTTGTCGAGAATCATGGCCTTGGCGGCGTCGCGTCCCTGGGCGAGCTTGGAGCCGTTGTAGCTGAACCAGGAGCCGCTCTTCTGAATGATGCCCAGCTCCACGCCGAGGTCAACTATCTCGCCGGCCTTGGAGATACCCTCGCCGAACATAATGTCGAACTCGCAGCGCTTGAAGGGGGGTGCCACCTTGTTCTTCACGATCTTCACCTTGGCGCGCTTGCCGAACACGTTGTCGCCGTCCTTGATGGAGTTGCCCGGACGGATGTCGACGCGCACCGAAGCGTAGAACTTCAGGGCGTTGCCGCCGGTGGTGGTTTCGGAGGGACCGAACATCACGCCGATTTTCTCGCGGAGCTGGTTGATGAAGATGCACACAGTGTTGGTGCGGGAGATGGTGCCGGTGAGTTTGCGCATAGCCTGCGACATAAGGCGTGCCTGGAGCCCCACGTTGCGGTCGCCCATATCACCCTCGATCTCGCTCTTGGGGGTGAGGGCGGCAACGGAGTCGACCACGAGGATGTCGATGGCCGACGAGCGGATGAGCTGCTCGGCGATTTCGAGGGCCTGCTCGCCGTTGTCGGGCTGGGCGATGAGGAGGTTGGTGACGTCGACCCCGAGCTTCTCGGCATAGAAGCGGTCGAAGGCGTGCTCCGCGTCGATCATGGCGGCGATGCCGCCGAGCTTCTGCGCCTCGGCGATGGCGTGGAGCGCGAGGGTGGTCTTACCCGACGACTCCGGGCCGTAAATCTCGATGATGCGGCCGCGGGGGAAGCCCCCCACGCCGAGGGCGAAGTTCAGGCCGATGGAGCCGGAGGAAACGACCTCGACCTTCTCGATGGCCTCGTCGCCGAGCTTCATGATGGCGCCGCGGCCAAAGTCCTTCTCGATGTTGCCGAGGGCCTGCTGGAGGGCGTTGAATTTGGCCTCCTTGGGATCCACGTCCTTGCCGACCTTCTTTATGGTGGTTTTCTTGGTTGTCTTAGCGGGTTTGTCCATTATTGTATACGGTGTTTCTGTTTGTTTCTTATTATATTGCAAAGTTACGAAAAAAGGTGGGCAGCGAAGCCGCCCACCTTAGTTAATCTTTGTTACGCGCTGATTTTGTCACGCGCTAATCTTTGATACGGTGGATTCTATTACTTCTCGCGCATGAACACCTGGATCGGGGTGCCGTTGAAGTCCCAGTTGTCGCGAATCTTGTTTTCGAGGTAGCGGCGGTAGGACTCCTTGACCCACTGCGGGAGGTTGCAGAAGAAGATGAAGGTGGGCACCGGCGCGCCCTTGAGCTGGGTGACGTACTTGATTTTGACGTACTTGCCCTTGTTGGCGGGGGGCGGGTAGGCGGCGATGGCCTCAAGCATCACCTTGTTGAGCTGCGAGGTGGGCACCTCGCGGCGGCGGTTCTTGTAGACGTCGACCGCGGTCTCTATCACCTTGAAGATGCGCTGCTTGGTGAGGGCCGAGCAGAAGATGATCGGGAAGTCGGTGAAGGGGGCGAGGCGCTGGCGTATGGCCGCCTCGTAATGCTTCTGCGCGTCGAGCGACTTATCCTCGGCGATGTCCCACTTGTTGACGCACACCACCAGGCCCTTCTTGTTGCGGTCGATCAGCGAGAAGATGTTGGCGTCCTGACCCTCGAAGCCGCGGGTGGCGTCGATCATAAGGATGCACACATCCGACGCCTCGATGGCGCGGATGGAGCGGATCACGGAGTAATACTCGATGTCCTCGTTTACCTTCTGCTTCTTGCGGATACCTGCGGTGTCAACGAGGTAGAAGTCGAAGCCGAACTTGTTGTAGCGGGTGTAGATGCTGTCGCGGGTGGTTCCGGCGATGTCGGTTACGATGTGTCGGTCCTCGCCGATGAAGGCGTTGATAAGCGACGACTTTCCGGCGTTGGGTCGCCCGACGATAGCGAATTTCGGGAGGTCTTCGAGGTCCTCCTCCTTCTCCTGTTCGGGGAGCTTCTTTACGACCTCGTCGAGGAGGTCGCCGGTGCCGTAGCCGGTCATTGCCGACACGGGGTACGGCTCACCGAGCCCGAGGCTGTAGAACTCGGGCACGTTGTAAAGCCAGTCGTTGGAGTCAACCTTGTTGGCCACGAGGATCACGGGCTTGCGCGAGCGGCGCAGAATCTCGGCCACGCGGTCGTCGAGATCAGTGACACCGTTCATCGCGTCGACCACGAAGAGCACCTCGTCGGCCTGCTCGATGGCCACCTGCACCTGCTTGTTGATTTCCCCCTCGAAAATATCCTCGGAGTTGACTACCCAGCCGCCGGTGTCGACGATGGAGAACTCGCGGCCCCCCCACTCCACTTTGCCGTACTGGCGGTCGCGGGTGGTGCCGGCGGTCTCGTCGACAATCGCGCGCCGCGACTCGGTAAGACGGTTGAAAAGGGTGGACTTACCCACATTGGGTCGTCCGACTATTGCTACTAATTGTCCCATAGGGAATAAATTCTATTGATATATACGCGAAGTTAAGTTAATTTTCCTAATTCCGCAAATAAGCGGGCGCCCCTCCCCCCAGAGGAAGGCGCGCCCGGAAAAACGTTACGAGATTATTCGACGTAGCCGAACGCCTTGAGCTTGTTCTCGCGGTTGCGCCAGTTGGGCTCGACCTTGACGAAGAGCTCCAGGTAGACGCGCTTGTCGAAGAAGCGCTCGATGTCCTTGCGGGCCTCGGTGCCCACCTTCTTCAGCATCGAGCCCCCCTTGCCGATAAGGATACCCTTCTGGGAGTCGCGCTCAACGAAGATGGTGGCCATGATGTGGATGCCGGTCTCGTTCTCGTCGAACTTCTCGACGATTACCTCTACGGAATAAGGCACCTCCTTGTCGTAGTGCAGGAGGATTTTCTCGCGGATAATCTCGGTGACGAAGAAGCGGGCGGGCTTGTCGGTCAGCGCGTCCTTGCCGAAGTACGGGGGAGCCACCGGGAGGAGCTCCACGATGCGGTTCATGAGGTTGGAGGTGTTGAAGTGCTCCTTGGCCGAGAGGGGGAAGATTTCGGCGTTGGGGAGGAGCTCGCGCCAACGGGCCACGATAACCTCCAGCTCGCCGTTGCTCTTGAGGAGGTCGATCTTATTGATTACCAGCAGCACGGGCACCTTCTCCTTGGCCACGCGGGCCAGGTAGTCGGCGTTCTTGGTGGGGTCCTCAACCACGTCGGTGACGTAGAGGAGCACGTCGGCATCAGTAAGCGCTCCGTCGGCGAAGTTACGCATCGACTCCTGGAGCTTATAGTTAGGTTTGAGCACGCCGGGGGTGTCGGAGAACACGATCTGGTAATCGGGGGTGTTCACGATGCCCATGATGCGATGGCGCGTGGTCTGCGCCTTGGAGGTAATGATGCTGACGCGCTCGCCCACGAGGTCGTTCATCAGCGTCGACTTGCCCACGTTGGGGTTGCCCACGATGTTGACGAAGCCCGAGCGGTGACCCTCCTTGACTTCGGGGAGCACCTCGGGGAGGTTGAGGGGAGCGGTTTGGGCCTCGCGGTTCACATCGCCGCGGTTCTCTATGTCGTTGTTGAGTTCTTCTGTCATAGTTTCGTTGTTGTTAGTCTGTGTTTTCCATATAAAACAAAAATAGCACCCGAAAAGATGCTATTTCCGTAACTTTTTGTGTCGTTTCGGGCAATCATGTCGGTTTGAACGCCGGCACGGGGCCGAATCACATATCCCAGACGAGGTACATAGCGCCCCAGGTGAAACCGGCGCCGAAGGCGGTCAGAATCAGCTTGTCGCCCTTGTGGAGCTTGTCCTTGAACTCGTCGAGGCAGATGGGTATCGACGCGGCGGAGGTATTGCCGGTGTGCTGGATGTTAACCATCACCTTCTCGGTGGGGATTCCGGCGCGGGAGCCGACGGCCTCGATAATGCGGAGGTTGGCCTGGTGGGGAATCATCCAGTCGATGGTTTCGGCGGTGAGGCCGTTGCGGTTCATGACGTCGATGGTGGCGGTGTACATATCGGTAACCGCGTTTTTGTACACGTTCTTACCGTCCTGGAACAGGAAGTGCTTGCCGGCGTCGAGAGTCTCCTGGGTGGTGGGCTCGGCCGAACCGCCGCCCCACATCACGAGGTGCTCAAGGCCGCGGCCGTCGACATGGAACACAGCGTCGCGCACGCCCATACCTTCCTCCTCGGTAGGCTCGACAAGCACGCAAGCCGCGCCGTCGCCAAACAGGGGGCAGGTAGCGCGGTCCTGGTAGTTGACCATCGACGACATTTTCTCAGTGCATACTACCAATACCTTCTTGCGGAGGCCGCTCTTGATGTATGCGGCGGCATCTTCGAGGGCTACGATGAAGCCCGCGCAAGCGGCCTGGATGTCGTAGCCGTAGGCGTTTTTCAGGCCGGTGCCCTGGCAGATTACAGAAGCTGTCGAGGGGAAACGGTAGTCGGGGTTAGAGGTCGCGCAGATGAGGAGCTCGATTTCCTCGGGGTTTATTCCTTTTTCGGCCAGGAGTTTGTTGACGGCCTGGATGCCCATCCAGGATGAGCCTTCGGGGCGCTTGAGGATGCGGCGCTCCTTGATACCCACGCGGGTTGTGATCCATTCATCGTTGGTGTCGACCATTTTCGACAGCATTTCGTTGTCGAGGATGTCGTCGGGGAGATACGATGCTATGCCTGAGATTCGTGCGTTGAGCATATCTTGCTGTTATGTAGATTGAAGCCCCGCCGTCGCGAAGAGTGAGAGTGGGGCAAGAGAGAGGGGGTAATCCTTGTTGTCGGTGTGTTGGGTGGGAGAGGGAGGCCGGAAACCGCGTCACGCCCGCAGAGCGGGGAGCGCGGTTTCCAATGCCGGGAGCCGTTTAGACGGCAGCTCCCTTCTCGATGGCGATTTTCCCGCGGTAGTAGCCGCATTCGGGGCAGACACAGTGGTAAACGTGCCAGGCTCCGCAGTTGGGGCAGATTGCCAGGGTGGGCATTGCGGCCTTGTCGTGGGTACGGCGCTTCGCGGTACGGGTCTTGGATTGTCTTCTTTTAGGATGTGCCATTGGTCTATATCAGTTTTTGTTGTATTTTTTACTCGTTTTCAGAGCTGTTCAGCCCCTTGAGGGCGTCCCAGCGGGGATCGGAGGGAGCGGAGCCGCCATCCTGAGCGTCGTCGATGCCGTCGAGGAGCTCGTCCTCAAGCTCGGCGTCGGGATCGTCGGGGCGCACGGCGCGGTGTTTCTTCAGCAGGGCGCTCATCGCGCGGTTGCACTTGCCCAGCGGGTGGACGTGCTTGATGGGGATGGCGAGCATGGCGGTGTCGTAGATCATATAGGCCACGTTCACCGAGTCGTCGCTCTCTGGAATCTCCAGAAGCTCGTCGGAATCCTGGCGGAACTCGTCGCCGTACTTAACCACGATGTGGTAGCCTGATTCCACGGGGAGCTGGAGGTCGTCGAGACAACGGTCGCACGCCACGGTCACATCGCCGGTGAGGGTGAAGTCAAGCTCGTACACACCGTTGCGGTGAACCACCTTGAGGGCGGCGTCGAGATTGGCGCCGCGCACGTCGGCGCATTCCATATCGTCGAAGAACTGCTTGTCGAGGTGGAAATCATAGTCTCTCTCCCCCTGGGGCATGCTCTTCAAAGGAACTGCGTATTTGCTAAACTTTCCCACTGCGGTGATATGATTGATAATCAATAAGTTTTGCGTCAACTCGGCTCGCGGGGCCTGGGCACCGCGGGTCAGAGGAGCTGAAAAAACTGTGCAAAGTTAGGTAAATAATTCAGTTTTACCAACATTTGCGCCGATTATTTTTCCGCGTCACCCTCGGCCAATATGGCTCTGAGCTCCTGGTCGGTCGCCGTGAGGCGGCGGCGGCACTCGGCTATCAGGGCTGTTGCCCGGCGGGTGAGCTCGGCGAGGCGGTCGATGTCGCAGTTGTCGCTCTGCATCAGTCGGAGTATGCTCTCCAGTTCGGCGGCTGCCTCGTTGTAGGTCAGCTCGGCCATAGGTTTTGTTTCCATTTCGATAGAGTGAAGAGTGAAGAGGGTTATGTTAATGGGAGGTGCTCAGGAAGGTGCCGTCGGCCAGGGTGGTCTCGACAGTCGCTCCCGGGGCGATCGCCGCGACGGAGCTCACCGCCTTGCCCCCCACCCTCGTGATCGAGTAGCCGCGGCGGAGCGTGGCCATCGGCGACAGCACGGCAAGGAGCTCCTCGCGGGCCTTAAGCCGGTCGGCCTCGCGGCTGGTGACGGTCGACGCGGCGCGCCCCACGGCCTCCAGCGTCATATCGAGGCGGGCCAGCTGCGACTGCACCTTCCTCCCGGAGACGCCAGAGAGCATCGAGGTAGCAGAGCGGAGCCGCGCCCTGGCGCGCTCCACGGCGTTCATCGCGGCGGCCGGGAGAAGGGCCTCGGCCTGGGCGAGCTGCTGCTTGTGCCCCGCCAGGCGGTCGGTCGCGATCTGCAGCACGCGCTGCCCGGCGGATATGAGGAAGCCGAGCATCTCCTCGCCCAGCCCCACGAGCCATTCGGCCACGGCGGTCGGGGTTTTGAGACGCTTGTTGGCTATATAGTCGAGAACGGTGATGTCGCGCTCGTGGCCTATGCCGATGGCTACCGGGAGGGGGAACTGGGCGACACTGGCCGCGAGCTCATAGTCCTCGTAGGCTTGCAGGTCGGCTGTAGCGCCACCTCCGCGGATAATCACCACGCCGTCCCAGAGATGCGCGTCGGCGGCCACGCGGTCGAGCGCGGCTATAATCGACGCCGGAGCCGAAGCTCCCTGCATCACAGCCTCGTAGAGCCGCGTATGGAAGCGTATCCCGGCGGGATTCCCCATGAGCTGGTCCATAAAGTCGCCATACCCGGCGGCTCCTGCCGACGAAATCACAGCGATACGCTGCGGCACCAGCGGCCACTCCAGCCCGCGGTTCATCTCCAAGATCCCCTCGCGCTTGAGACGTTCGAGAATCTCGCGGCGGCGGCGCAGAAGGTCGCCCATCGTGTACTCCGGGTTGACGGAATCAATCACGAACGACATACCGAACACCGGGTGCATCGAAATCGACCCGCGGAGCATCACCTTTAGCCCAGAGGCGAACTGCTGCCCCGTCTGCTGGAAGAAATAGGGCGCGAGGCGACTGTAGACGTTGGCCCACACGCAGCCGCGCACGCGGGCTATCTGCCTCCCTCCGTCATCTTTTTCGAGGAGCTCCATATAGCAGTGGCCGCCCCGCACGGCCACATCGGCCAGCTCGGCGGTGACCCACACTCCGCTCGTCTCGGGGCGCCCCTGCACGAGCTGCCCTACCACGTTCATCAGCCCCCGGAGGGACATCACATTCTTGCGCCCGTTCATTTCATCAGTTTCATTCGTTTGCCGTCCCAGTGGAAGCTGAGCGTACGCTTCAGCCCCCTTTCGGCCACCTCGGCACCCTCCTTCGGGAGGTAGGCCGCGGGGTCGCACGCCAGGGTCAGAATCGAGGTCGCGGGGTCATAAGTGGCGGTCGCGAGGATGAACGGTACGGCATTCTCCACGTCCACCCTGTCGCGGCGCCCCTCGGGCGTAAGCCAGTCGGCGAGCCCGGCGGAATCCATCATCCCCGGCAGCTCGCTCCAGGAAGTTGTGAAGAAGCGCACCCGCGAATCCTCGGCGGGGGTGCGCATGGTGGATATGAGCATCACCACCGTGTCGCCCTTCGCGGCGGGGAGCAGCTCGATCGAGTGGGTCGAGATGTCGGACGACTCGAAGTCGAGCCTCGCGTCGCTGACCGCCGTCACCCGGCAGTCGCCCCGCAGGAGATTGCGCGATGCCTTGGCCGACCCGCTGTTGAAGTAGTCGATCATATCGAGCCTCGTCAGGGAGTCGACCGTGGGGAACACCGCTGCCGGGGCCTTGGCGAAAGCCTCGGCGGCGGTGACGGCGGCCGCGCGGCGCGGAACCGCGACGGACGCCGCGGCTATCGCGGCGGCTACGGCTGTGAAAATCAGTTTGCGGCGCATATACTGTCGGTTATTTCTTGGATTTCTTTTTGAACATCGCGAACGAATCGTAGGGGTCCATCACCTCATCCTTGTGGGCGAATTTCTCCTTGCGGCGTTCGCGGCGGTTGGCTGGAGCCGGGGCGGCGTCGGCCTTCTCGCGGGAGCGGCGCGACGCGGCGCGGGTGTAGTCCTTGTCGGCCTCGGCCACCTCGCTGTAGACTCTCTTGCCCATAAATTCCAGCCCCTTGAGGGAGTTCACCACCCTCTTGGCGTCGGACTTCTTGATGTCGAAGAGCGAGTAGGCGGGGAGCAGGTCGATGCGCCCAACGTCGACACGCGGCCCGTCGACACCCTTGTTGAGCATATCGATGAGGTTGCCGGCGAAGAAGCCGTCGCGCTTGCCGAGGTTGACGTAGATACGGGCCATGCCCTTCGAGGCTGTGCGGCGGTCCTTCTCCTTATCGGAGCGGGGGCCCTCGATGGCGCGTTCCTTCTCGGTCTTTTTCCGGGTAGGCTTCTCGTCGATCAGGTCGATGGTCGGCGCGTCCTTGTAATAGTTGAGCAGTCGGCGCAGCTCCAGGGAGAGCACGCGCTTGGTGAGGTCCTCGGCCGAAAGCCAGCCGAGCTTCTTCATGACGCCGGGCATATAGCGCTCCATCTCGGCATCGTCGACCTCGGCGCGCTCGATGCGGTCGGCCAGGCAGTAGAGCTGCTTCTCGACGATGTGCTCGGGAGTGGGCACCTCCTTGCGCTCAAAGGTCTTGCCAATGATGCGCTCGATCTCGCGCAGGCGCCCCTTCTCGCGCGAGTGGATTATGGCCACGCTGACACCGGTCTTTCCGGCGCGGCCGGTGCGTCCCGAGCGGTGGGTGTAGACAGCGGCATCGTCGGGCAGACCGTAGTTGATGACGTGCGTGAGGTCGTCGACATCAAGGCCGCGGGCGGCCACGTCGGTAGCCACCAGCATAGTAACCACCCGGTCGCGGAACTTCTTCATCACCATGTCGCGCTGCTGCTGTGAGAGGTCGCCGTGGAGCGAATCGGCGTTATAGCCGTCGCGGATGAGGTTTTCAGCCACCTCCTGGGTGTCGCGGCGGGTGCGGCAGAACACGATGGCGTAGATATCGGGGTTATCGTCGGCGACGCGTTTCAGGGCGAGGTACTTGTCGCGGGCGTTGACCATATAATATATGTGGCGCACGTTGGCGGCCCCCTCGTTGCGGGTGCCGATCACGAACTCCACCGGGTCCTTCATGTATTTTTTGGCGATTTTCGCGATCTCCTTGGGCATAGTGGCCGAGAACATCAGCATCTTTCGCTCCTGGGGCACATGTTCCAGAATCTCGTTAATCGAGTCGAGGAAGCCCATATTGAGCATCTCGTCGGCCTCGTCGAGGATCACGGTGTGCACGTCGCCGAGTTTCACCACCCCGCGGTTGATGAGGTCGATGAGTCGGCCGGGAGTGGCCACGATGATCTGAGCGCCCTCGCGGAGCGAACGTATCTGGCTCTGGATGCTCGACCCGCCGTATACCGGGATCACCTTGATGTCGGGCATATGCTTGGAAAAGTCGGCCAGGTCGGAAGCGATCTGCAGGCAGAGCTCGCGGGTCGGCGAGAGGATGAGCGCCTGGGGCACCAGCCGCTCGGGGTCAACCCTCTGCAGCACCGGGAGGCCGAAGGCTGCCGTTTTGCCGGTGCCGGTCTGGGCGAGGGCCACCACGTCGCCCTCTTGTGTCAGCAGGTGGGGTATCACCTTTTCCTGCACGGGCATAGGGTTCTCGAAACCCATTTCCTCTATGGCGCGGCGCAGCGGTTCGCTTACGCCTAATTCTTCAAATGTCATATAAAAATAATTGCTGTTAGCGGGAGGCAAGGGCGGCTAAGGACCGCCGCCACCCAATGTAGATAAAAACGGAATCGAGATCTACAGGGGGCCATTTCCTCAGCGCCGCTTCTTATTTCCGCCGACCAGCACGCGCACGCGGCATATTCGGCGAAATCCGATATATCTCATTCCGGGATGTATGTTGGAAACCACAAAGGTACAACAAACCCGCCGACTTTACGCCCTACCCGCCCCTTTTTATTTAATTTTTTTTAATCCAACAAGAATAATCCGATACACTACCAAGGTCGGAGACCTTGAACATTGGAAGCCCCGCCATAAGCCGCGCCAGCGGCGGTTGGTGGGGGGGTAGGCGCGGATATAAAGCAAGGTCGGAGATCTTGCACAGGGAGCGAAATGGCGGGTTAGCGCTTCATTTGTAGCTTCATTTGTAGCAATTTCGAATTACTCGATGGCGAAGCAGCCATTTTTTCATTATATTCGCGGGAGAATGGGACACAGACTTACATTGCAGCTCGCCGTGCCGACGCACAAGCCCGAGGGGATAGCCAGGGTGGAGCGTATGCTGCCCCCCGAACGCGAGGGGGTGGGCTACGTCGTATCGTGGCAGGACCACCGCGGGGCGCCCATCCCCGAAGCGATAGCCGGGCGGCGCGACACGACCGTGCTACGGTTCGATGGCAAGGGGCTGTCATCCAATCGGAACAACGCCCTCGAACACTGCGACGCCGACATCATACTCATCGGCGACGACGACCTGGTGTACCGCCCGGAGGCGTTCGACACTGTGAGGCGCGTTTTCGAGCGCGACCCGGAGCTGGAATACGCCTCATTCCGCTACGACAGCCCCGACCGCAAGCCGTACCCCGAGGCCGAAACCCCGTTGCGCCCCATACCGAGAGGCTTTTACCAGACCACCTTCGAGATAGCGCTCAGGCGCGACAGCCGCGCCGGGAGGCTAAGGTTCAGCCCCCTGTTCGGCCCCGGCGCCCCCTACCTCACCGCCGGGGAGGATGAATTCTTTCTGCTGACGGCGGTAAAGCGCGGCCTCAACTGCCGTTTCTTCCCCGCGACCATCGCCGAGCACCCCACCCTCACCTCCGGGGCGCTTCCGAAAAGCCCTCCGGGGCTGCTGCGCACCACCGGCGCGCTGACCGCCCTGCGCCACCGCGTGATGTGGGTGCCGCGGATTCCGCTCACCGCCTGGAGGCTCCGCCGGGCCGGGAAGGCCACCTTCGTAGGCGCCCTGCGCCATTTGGCCGAGGGGGCGCTGTACGCCCTGCGCGAATTCCCCCGCGATTTTGCGGCCGAACCGGGCGGAGGTTAGCGATTTTTTTTCTAACTTTGTCGCGCAAACAACACAAGCATCCGACACATAGTGGAAACTAAGTATATTTTTGTCACAGGCGGCGTGGTGTCATCTCTCGGAAAAGGGATTATCTCCTCATCGCTCGCCCGCTTGTTGATAGCCCGCGGCTACAGGGTGACAATCCAGAAGTTCGACCCCTACATCAACGTCGATCCCGGGACGCTCAACCCCTACGAGCACGGCGAGTGCTACGTCACCGTCGACGGCCACGAGGCCGACCTCGACCTGGGGCACTACGAACGGTTCACCAACATCCACACCACCAAGGCCAACAGCATCACCACGGGACGCATCTACCAGAACGTGATCGACAAGGAGCGCCGCGGCGACTACCTTGGCAAAACGGTGCAGATCGTGCCCCACATCACCGACGAAATCAAACGCAACGTGAAGCAGCTCGGCCTGACGGGCGACTACGACTTCGTAATCACCGAAATCGGAGGCGTGGTGGGCGACATCGAGTCGCTCCCGTTCCTGGAGGCCGTGCGCCAACTGCGTTGGGAGTTAGGTGAGAACAGCCTATGCGTGCACCTGACCTACGTCCCCTTCATCGCCGCAGCCAAGGAACTGAAAACCAAGCCGACGCAGCACTCCGTCAAGAAGCTCCAGGAGCTCGGCATACAGCCCGACATACTGGTGCTCCGCACCGAGCACGACATCAACGCCGATATGAGGCGCAAGATCGCGCTCTTCTGCAACGTGGCCCCCGACGCCGTGATCCAGTCAATCGACTGCCCCTCGATCTACGAGGTTCCCCTGGCGATGCACGCCCAGCACCTCGACGAAATCGTGCTCCGCAAAACCGGCGTCACCCCCGAGGGTGAGCCCCATATGGCCCCCTGGCTCAACTTCCTGGAGAAGATGCGCGGCGCCGAAAAGCCGGTGCGCATAGGGCTGGTAGGGAAATACGTCGAGCTTCAGGACGCCTACAAGTCGATCAACGAGGCCCTCTTCCAGGCAGCCACCTACAACGACCGCAAGCTCGACCTCCGCTTCATTCACTCCGAGAAAATCAACGACGCCAACGCCGGGGAGCTCCTCGCCCCGCTCGACGGCATAGTGATAGCCCCCGGCTTCGGCCACCGCGGCATCGACGGCAAGTTCGCCGCCCTGAAGTGGGCCCGCGAACACGACGTGCCCACCTTCGGCATATGCCTGGGCATGCAGTGCATGGTAATCGAGTTCGCCCGCGACGTGCTCGGCCTCCCCGAAGCGAACTCTTCGGAAATGAACCCGCTCACCCCCGACAAGGTGATCGACATCATGGAAGAGCAGAAAAACATATCGAACCTCGGGGGCACGATGCGCCTCGGGGCGTATGACTGCGCCCTCAAGCCCGGCTCTCTCGCCGCCGAGGCCTACGGTTCGACCCTCGTGAGCGAGCGCCACCGCCACCGCTTCGAATTCAACGACAGCTACCGCCGCCGCTTCGAGGAAGCCGGCATGGCGTGCGTGGGCGAAAACCCGCTCACCCACCTGGTGGAAATCGTCGAGATTCCCGGCAGGCGCTGGTTCCTGGGCACGCAGTACCACCCCGAATACTCATCGACGGTGCTCTCGCCCCACCCGCTTTTCATGAGTTTCATCGGCGCCGCCATCAGGTATGCCGACGAAAAGGCCGGGGCCTGACACCCCCGCGCCATCCGCGAAGAATTCAACGTTAATTAATTACGATAACCCCCACACATCACTCCTCCTCACAAAGCAGAAATGGACAAAAACACCCTTTTAGGATTCCTTCTGATGGGCATGGTGATCTTCGGATTCATGTACATCAACAAAGGACAACAGGAGCGACGCATCCAGGAGATGGAGCAGCAAGCCGAGGCACAGCAGGCCGAGGCCGCCAAGAACGAAAAGAAATCATTCGCCGTTGACACCCTGACAGCCGCCGAAGCCGCCGCCGTGCCTTCGGTTGTGCGTATGGCCGCCGCCGGCGACACCGCCTCCGCACCCCGCTACAAAACCTCGAAAGTCGACCTCGTATGCGAGAACGGCGCCGTGAGCGGCACCGTGCAGGCGCTCGACACCGTGCTCGACTACGCCGCCGTGGCATCAGGCCGTTTCGGCGACGACATCAGCCTCGACAACCGCCGCGAAGCGCTGAAAAACCTGCGCGGCGCGCTTGAGGACGCCGACCGCTACCGCGGATTCGCCCGCCACCTCTCGGGCACCGACCGCACCGTAAGCCTCCGCAACGACGTGGTCGATCTCGAACTCCAGGCCCTCGGAGGCCGGATAGCCCGCGCCACCCTGCTCGACTACGACACCTACCTGCCGAAATCGGCAAAGGACGACGCCGTCGACACCGCGCGCGTGCAGGTGATGCGCCCCGGCGACGCCTCGTACAGCTTCATACTCACCTCGGCCACCCAGCGCTTCAACACCGCCGACTTCTACTTCACCCCCGAGCAGGTCAACGACTCGACGGTGATGATGAAGCTCGACCTCGGAGGGGGCGCCTTCTGGGGGCTCCGCTACACCCTCCCCAAGGGTAGCTACGTCGTGCGCATGGACATCGTGCAGAAAGGCATGGAGAGCATCATCCCCCCCAGCGTGGCCACCGCCGACTTCCACTGGAGCCAGCGCATGCACCGCAACGAGGTGGGACGCACCTTCGAGGAGCGCAACTCGGGCCTATACTACAAATTCATCGGCGACTCGCCCGACAACCTCAACGCCCAGGGCGAAGAGGAGGAGCAGCTCGACCAGCGCCTGAAGTGGATCGCCTTCAAGAACCAGTTCTTCTCGTCGGTGATGATACCCCGCTCGGCCTTCCTCTCGGCCGAAGTGTCGTCGAAGGACCTCAAGGGTGCCCCCCACTTCGTTAAGGACCTCAGCGCCAAAGCCACCATCGACTACAACTCCACCAGCGAGAACCCCGCCAGCTTCGATATTTTCCTCGGCCCCAACCTCTACCCCCTGCTCGATAAGCTCAGCGACGAGCTCAAGGCCGACAAGGACGACCCCTCGCTCGACCTCACCGACCTCATCCCCCTGGGATGGCCGATTTTCCGCTGGATCAACACGCTCATCATCATACCCGTGTTCACCTTCCTCAGCAAGTTCATCAGCTCCTACGGCTTGATTATCTTCCTGCTGACGGTGTTCATCAAGGTAATCCTCTTCCCCCTGACCTACAAGAGCTTCACGTCGCAGGCCAAGATGCGCGTTCTCGCCCCCGAAATCAAAGCTATCAACGACAAGTATCCCGGCCAGGAGAACGCTATGACCCGCAGCCAGAAAACCATGCAGCTCTACTCCCAGGCCGGAGCCAGCCCGATGGCCGGCTGCCTGCCCATGCTGCTTCAGATGCCTATCCTGATCGCCATGTTCTGGTTCTTCCCCTCGGCCATCGAGCTGCGCGGCGAGAGCTTCCTCTGGGCCAAGGACCTCTCGGCCCCCGACTACATATTCACCCTCCCCTTCACCATACCCTGGTACGGCAACCATGTGAGCCTCTTCTGCCTGCTGATGACTGTGACCAACGTCGGCTACACCTATATCAATATGCAGAACCAGCCCAGCTCCGCCTCGATGCCCGGCATGAAGTGGATGATGTATATGATGCCGGTGATGTTCCTGTTCTTCTTCAACGACTATGCCTCCGGCCTGAGCTACTACTACTTCCTGTCGCTGCTGATCACCATCGTGCAAACCTGGATTTTCCGCCTCTGCACCAACGATGAGAAGGTGCGCGCCCGCATGAAGGCCAACGCCGCCAAGCCCAAGAAGAAATCAGGCTTCATGGCGCGCCTCGAAGAGGCCCAGCGCCAGCAGCAGGCAATGCTCCGCGAGCAGCAGAAGAAAAACCGCCGCTGACACCCCAATTAGCAAAAGCAGCTAACACCAAACATCCCCAAACGAGATGAACTACTCAATACTTGACTTTCTCGGACTCTTAGGAGCCGTGGGCCTCTTCCTCTACGGAATGAAGGTAATGAGCGAAGGGTTGCAGAAAGCCGCCGGCGACCGCCTGCGCAACATCCTTTCGGCAATGACGCGCAACCGCTTCACCGGCACGGTCACCGGCTTCTTCATCACCGCGCTCATCCAGAGCTCCTCGGCCTCGACCGTGATGGTGGTGAGCTTCGTGAACGCCGGCCTGATGACGCTCGCGCAGTCGATGGCCGTGATCATGGGCGCCAACGTCGGCACCACGTTCACCGCCTGGATCATAGCCCTGTTCGGGTTCAAGGTCGACATTTCGGCCTTCGCCCTCCCCCTGATCGGCCTGGCCATCCCCCTGCTCTTCTCCAGCAAGAGCCGCACCAAGTCAATCGGTGAGTTCACCATCGGCTTCGCGTTCCTCTTCATGGGTCTGGACATGATCAGCAACTATGTGCCCGACCTGCAGAGCAACCCGGAGATGTTCGCGTTCCTTCAGCGCTACGCCTCGATGGGCTTCGGCTCGGTGCTGGTGTTCTGCCTGGTGGGCCTCATAGTCACAATGGTCATCCAGTCGTCGGCCGCCACCTTCGCCATCACGCTCATTATGTGCTCCAAGGGGTGGATTACCTTCGACCTGGCCTGCGCCCTGGTGCTCGGCTCCAACATCGGAACCACCATCACCCCGCTCCTGGCCTCGATGAGCGGTAACGTGGCAGCCAAGCGCACCGCGATGGGCCACCTGCTCTTCAACCTCCTCGGCACCGTGTGGGTGCTGGCGGTGTTCTTCCCCTTCGTCGACCTCAACTCCTGGATTACCGAGGAGATCGGCCAGGGTAACCCCGCGGCGCTCTACCAGTATGTGACCAACCTGCAGGCCAACAATCCCGACATCTACAACCAGCTCTACTCCGCCTCGCTCCCGACCGACGACGGCGTGATACTGCACCACCGCTCGATGATCGCCACGATGCAGGTGAGCGTGTCGTTCGGCCTCTCGATGTTCCACACGGTGTTCAACCTCATCAACCTGTCGATAATGATATGGCTGACCAACGTGTATGTGAAAATCGTCGAATGGCTCATTCCCGCCAAGCACCACGGCGACGACGAGTTCCAGCTCAAGTTCATCCAGGGTGGTATCCTCTCGGCCTCCGAGCTCAACATCAGCCAGGCCGAAAAGGAGATACACGTGTTCGCCGAGCGAGTCGCGAGGATGCTCCCGATGGCCCGCGAGCTGGTACACACCAAGGAGAACTCCGACGACTTCAACAAGACCTACTCTCGGCTTGAGAAATACGAGGAGATTTCGGACCGCATGGAAATCGAAATCGCCAACTACCTCAACCGATGCGCCGAGGGTCGCCTCTCCAACGAGTCGAAGCGCCGCATAGCCTCGATGCTCTCCATCGACTCCGAAATTGAGAGCATTGCCGACTGCGCGCTCGGCATAGGCAAAATCCTTCTGCGCAAGCAGCAGAGCGGCGTGAAGTTCAACGAGGAGATCTACCAGAACGTCGACTCGATGTTCAACTACGTCGGCAAGGCCATGGACAATATGATTCTGCTCCTGAGCGACATCGAGAAGCAGACCGAGCCCGACATACTGCGCTCCTACAACCGCGAGCGCGAAATCAACAACCTGCGCAACCAACTGCGCACGGCCAACGTCGAGAACATCAACGAGCGCCACTACGAGTACCAGAGCGGTATCTACTATATGGATATCATCTCGACCCTCGAAAAGACCGGCGACTACATAATCAACGTTGTTGACACCCTGCGCGACGAATACAAGCGCTCACATGCCCGCGGCTGACAGCATACAGGCATCACCGCGCCCGGCGGCCGCCTCAGCGGCTCCGGCACCGGCTGAAGAGTGGGGAGCGGCCTCCGTGGCCGCTCCCCGCGAGCCGTTTGCGCCCGAGGAGGTATGCCTCTGGTACGAGGCCCCGATGACCGCCGCCGAGCGCGCGGCGTTCACCACCCGCCCCCCCGAGTGGGAGCGCGGCATCGTGGGTTCGGCCAAGGCGGTAACCGCCGGCACCGACCCGCAGGTGATGGGGATAATAGTGGGTGTGCTCGTGATGCTCGCCCTCAACGCACGCCATATCCGGCGCCTGTTCCACGCCCTGCCCCAGGACCTGTGGTCGCTGCGCCGGAGGGCCAACGTGTTCGACGAGCGCACCGCCAACGAGACCCGGTCCAACTTTCTGCTGATAGCGCAGCTGTGCGTGTTCTCGGCGGTGATGTTCCTGTTGTGGCTCGCGCCCCACGGCAACACCGTCGGGTTCGGCCTCATAGGCCACGGCGCGTCGCTGTCGTCGGTCGTAGGGTGGCTCACCGCCGCTACCGCGGGCTACTACATCTTCCAGCTTTCGGCGGTCGGCACCATCGGCTACGCCTTCGCCGACCCCCAGCGCAACTCGCAATGGCGACGCGGACTCAACGCCTCGTCGGTGCTGCTGGCCCAGCTTATAACGCTGCCGATGCTCGTGGCCCTCTTCTACCCGGCCCTAACCCAAGCCATGCTCTGGACCTGCGCCGGAGCCTACGTAGCGACCCGCCTGGTGTTCGTCGCCAAAGGGTTCCGCATCTTCTACCGCGGTCCTGTCTCGCTGGTGTATTTCCTGCTGTATCTCGGCGCGATAGAGGTGCTCCCACCCGCCGCCCTGATCAAGGTGGCCAGGGCCATCTGCCGGGGCGAAATTGTCGGTTTTACAGTTTTTTAGGCAACGCTGTTTGTGTAGATAACGAAAAATTTCGTAACTTTGCACCTTGAAAATACCGGTCAAGATATTTTAAGCAAGCAAAGTCTACCAATCGGGCTTACTTAATGAATCTCACACCGCTAATCGGTTAAATTCCTCAACCTCGGTGAGTTTTTTAACACGGGGTTGACAATTCAGCTCATTATCGTGAAAGTAAAGAAGATTTTAGTATCGCAGCCTAAGCCTACATCCGACAAATCACCTTACTACGACATCGCCGAACGCTACGGAGTGGAGGTGGTTTTCCGGCCTTTCATCAAAGTCGAAGGGCTTTCTTCCCGCGAATTCCGCCAGCAGAAAATCAACATCGCCGAGCACACGGCGATTATCTTCACTGCCAAAACAGCCATCGACCATTTCTTCCGCCTCTGCGAGGAGATGCGCGTGACTATTCCCGACACTATGAAATATTTCTGCACAACCGAGGCCATCGCCCTCTACCTGCAGAAATACATCGTGTACCGCAAACGCAAGATTTTCCACGGCCTCACCGGAAAGCTCGACGAGCTGATCCCCTTCCTCACCAAGCACAACAAGGAGAAATATCTCTACACCGTTTCCGACGTGCACAACGGCGCTCCCAACGTGCTCGACCAGCACGGCATCAACTACACCAAGGCCGTGATGTACCGCACCGTGAGCAACGACTTCACACCCGAGGAGAAGTTTGACTACGATATGCTGCTCTTCTTCTCGCCCGCCGGTATCGACGCGCTGCTGAAGAACTTCCCCGAATTCAAGGAGGGGCAGGGCGACGTGCAGATCGGCTGCCTCGGCGCCGCTACCGCCAAAGCCGTGAAGGACGCCGGACTCCGCCTCGACCTCGAAGCCCCCAACCCCAAGGCTCCATCCATCACCGCCGCCCTCGACCTCTTCCTCAAGGAACGTTCGGACGCCGGCGCCGAAGAATAACGCCAAACGCAAGCGACCAGACGTGAAAAAATACGGCTTAGGAAAACCCCACAAGCTATGCTCGCAGACAGCCATCGACCGGCTTTTCAGCCAGGCCAATGGCTGTCGCAGCGCATTGGCCTACCCCCTTCGGGCCGTGTGGAGCACCGAGGACACCCGCCGCGGGGAGTCTGACGAGCCCCTTAAATTCATGATCTCGGTGCCCAAAAAGAGGGTGCGCAAAGCCGTCGACCGGGTGCTCACCCGTCGCCGCGTACGCGAATCGTACCGCCTGCGCCTCCCGTCGCTCAACCTCGCCCCGGAGCAGGCCGCCGACATCGCCTTCGTCTACGTCGCCCAAGGGGTGGAACCCTACAGCCGCATCGACAACGCGATGAAGCGGCTGCTGAAAAAAATCTCCGCCACTCTCCCCTCACCCACTA
Source organism: uncultured Muribaculaceae bacterium (assembly GCA_910587075.1). Taxonomy (GTDB): domain Bacteria; phylum Bacteroidota; class Bacteroidia; order Bacteroidales; family Muribaculaceae; genus UBA7173. The sequence goes on along the minus strand of CAJUKE010000002.1, from coordinate 201,452 downwards.
TCACCACCTCACCCGATGCCGCGGAAAACTGACAGGCCGCCGGCCTTGGCACGCGTGCTCTCACTGCCCCTTATCGGGCTGGTGACCTTCTACCGCTACTGCGTCTCGCCGATGTTCCCCTCGGTATGCCGCTTCACCCCCACCTGCTCGGAATACGCCCTCGAAGCGCTGAAGCGCCACGGCCCGCTACGCGGCACCTGGCTCGCCATACGGCGTATAGCGCGCTGCCACCCCTGGGGAGGTAGCGGCTACGACCCGGTGCCTTGAAAGACAACAATGAAAACGTTCCGGTAATTGCAGGAACACAGAATTTCCGGCACACTATTGATTCTCCCAAGTTGAGCAATTTTCCACCTCCGCTGCCCGAACGGTTGGCAGCGCTCCCCGACACACATACCCACAACGCCGAGCGTGGTGAGCACGCCCTGCTCTCGCTTAACCCCGAGGATGCCGCCGCATATTCAGCCGCGTACCCGGGCCGACTTTTTTCCGCGGGGATACACCCCTGGGAGTCGTATGAGTCCGAAGCTAACGAGGATGAAAGGTTCGCGACCCTACGCCGCGTCCTCAGCCTCGAAGGAGCGGCGGCGGTTGGCGAAACGGGGCTTGACAAGCTGAGAGGGCCCTCGATGGAGATACAGGAGCGCCGTTTCCGCCGCCAAGCTGAGTTGGGCGAGGAGTTGGGTCTGCCGCTTGTAATACACCTTGTAAAGGCCCAGGAGAGGCTGCTCGCGCTCCGTTCGGAGCTTCGCCCGACGCAACCTTGGATTATTCACGGCTTCCGTGGTAAGAGGGAACAGGCGCGGCAACTCGCTGCCGCCGGACTGTACATTTCGTTCGGCGAACGCTTCAATTCGGAAGCTCTCGCAGCCGTTCCGCCCGGCCAACGCCTTGCCGAAACCGATGAGTCGCCACTCCCTATCGCCGACATCCGCGACGCCCACGAGCGCGCCCTGCGCGACATAAACGCGTAAACACACCTTATATAATATAGGAACAATATAATATAGGAACAGCGATACCCTGCCAACGAACGGACAAGCCGCGGTTGGCAGGGTATCGCTGTTGTTTCGCTAAGCGAGGCTGGTTATTCCTGGTTGCCGGCGAACTCCATCAGGTAAGCCTTGATGAAACCGTCGAGGTCGCCGTCCATCACGCCGCCCACATCGGAGGTCTGGTAGCCGGTGCGGTGGTCCTTCACGCGGCGGTCGTCAAAGACGTACGAGCGGATCTGCGAGCCCCATTCGATTTTCATCTTTCCGGCCTCCACCTTGGCCTGCTCTTCGAGGCGGTGGTTCATCTCCTTCTCGTAGAGGATTGAGCGGAGGTGGCGCAGGGCGTTCTCGCGGTTTTTGGGCTGGTCGCGGGTCTCGGTGTTCTCGATGAGTATTTCCTCCTTCTCGCCGGTGTAGGGGTCGGTGTACTGGTAGCGGAGGCGCACGCCCGACTCAACCTTGTTGACGTTCTGACCACCGGCGCCGCCCGAACGGAACGTGTCCCACGACATAAGTGCCGGTTCGATTTTCACCTCGATAGAGTCGTCGACCAGCGGGGTCACGAACACAGAGGCGAAGGAGGTCATACGCTTACCCTGCGCGTTGTAGGGGGAGACGCGCACCAGGCGGTGCACCCCGTTCTCGCTCTTGAGGTAGCCGTAGGCGAAATCACCCTCGACATTGATAGTGCACGACTTGATGCCGGCCTCGTCGCCTTCGAGCAAGTTGGCCACGGAGGTCTTGTAGCCGTGCTTCTCGCAATAGCGGAGATACATGCGCATCAGCATCGAAGCCCAGTCCTGGCTCTCGGTGCCACCGGCGCCGGAGTTGATTTTGATCACGACATCCATACTGTCCTCCTCGCGGCGGAGCATATTGCGAAGCTCCAGCGCCTCGATTTTGGAGATGGCATCGGCGTAGAACGCGTCGAGCTCCTCCTCGCTGACGAGCTCCTCCTTATAGAAATCCCAGGCGTTGGCCAGCTCGTCGACGGCGACTTCGACGTCGCGGTAGCCGTTGACCCACGCCTGCAGGTCCTTGATTTTCTTCATCTGCGCCTGGGCCTCCTTGGGGTGCTCCCAGAAGTCGGGCACATGGGTGCGGAGCTCCTCCTCCTCGATTTGGATTTTCTTCGAATCGATGTCAAGATACTTCTTAAGCGCGCTCTTGCGCTCTATGGTCTCTTTGAGTTGTTCCTGGGTAATCATAAGGGATATGAAAGTGAAGGGTTGACGGTGAAAGGTGAAGAGTGGAGAGTGGAGAGTGAAGGTGGTGGAGGGTGGAGAGTGAAAGGGGCGGCGTCAGTACCACTCGATGCCGTTGGTGCGCGACGAGCGTTTGTCGTACTTGAGGTCGCTAAGGAGCGACGACTTCACGGAGATATGGAAGTTATAGCTCTTGTACGGGCCGACTGGTATCACGCTCGCCCGCATGGCGAAGCAGTGGAGGTCGCGCCCGATGTTGATGTTCATATAGGCCAGGCGGTGGGTGTCGAAGTTATATGAGGCGGTAGCCGAAAACTCCCAGTTCTTGGTCGGGCGGATATTGCCCGACAGGCTTAGGTTCTGGGTAATGCGGCCGTCATACTCCATCTTCTTCTTGTTGAAAGCGCCGTAGGAGTAGCTCACCGAGTAGTTGATACTCAGGCTCCACGGCACGGTCCAGGGGGCGTAGCCGTCCGCATCAAGCTCAATGTCGCCGTCGTTGTGGTTATGGCCTCCGCGCCCGCCGCGGGTGTCGCGGTTGAGGTAGTCGTTGTCGAAGCCCGAGGATTCGTCGGGTGGCGGATTCTGCCCCTTGCCACCCTGCGCATCCTTCTTTTTCTTCTTGAAGGTATCGTTGTTGAACGTGTAGGAGAACGAAGTGCCCGTCGACGAGAGGCGACCGAGCCCCTTGCCGACCTTCCAGCGGGGCACGTTGACGCGCACCGGGTTGCCCGACGAGTTGAGCTGGTAGGTATACACGTCCCAGGTAGCCGAGAGGCTGAGGTTGAACTGCTTGGTGAGGCGGAGCAGTATGGAGGTGTTTATGTTGCTCCAGTTGAGCGAGTCGGCGGCGAAGTTATAGCTCTGCGACACGGTGAAGTTCTCGATGAGCGAAACTTTTTTCTCGCCGATTGAGTCATTGTCGGACTTCACCTTCATCTCGACGTTGTTGGCCAACGATACGGAGACGGCACCGGTGCGCCCCTGCCCCGGAACGCCGAAGAGCGCGTTGGGGAACATCGAATAGGTGCGCTTCAGGCGGTTACCCTGCGGGTCGACGTAGGAGTAGGAGCCGTAGTAGCCGAAGAACGACGAGCCGAAGTCGGGAGCGCCCGAGAAGGAGATAGTGGGGGTCAGGACGTGGCGTATCATCTTCACCTTGTCGCCCAGGAAGGGGAGCGGCTGGAAGAAGCCGTAGATTTTGGTGTCAAGCGAGATCGAGGCGTTGAAGTCCCACACGTTGTAGAAGCTGTACGAGGTGTCGGCCACCTCGGCCGAGGCCACGGGATCCCAGGCTCGACGCACCTTCTGGGTGTACATTCGGTCGTTCAGCGAGATCGACGGCGTGAGGTTGAAATATTTGAAAAGGGAGAATGTCGCGGAGATAGGCACACTGTGCTTCATACCGTTGCGCCAGTCCTTTATGAGCGATTTCTTGAAAAATTCGTCCTGAGGCGCTGTCAGCGAGTTCTGGAACTGGCCGGAATAGGAAAGACGAATCTTTTCGTACCATTTCTCATCGCCGAGGGCCTTCTTGCGCTTGAAGGGGTTGGTCTGCGACATGGTGACGTTGATGTTCGGGAACGAGATCGCGAGCGTCGAGTTCTGCGTGCGCTGCGAAATGTTGAGCGAGGTCGATATGGCCCACTTCGACTGCGGGAAGCGGTATGAGAGGTTCACCGTCGAGCTCTTGGTGTTCTCGGTGAAGGCGCTGGAATAGTAGGAGTTCACCGAGTTGCGGGTGTAGCCCGAAGTGGTGAAGTTCACCGAGGCCGAAAGGTTCATGTTGGGGTTGGCCTTGGAGTCCTGGGTATGGCTCCAGATTACCTGGAAGTTGGTCGCGGTTGAGTAGTCCGGGTCACCTTTCTCGCCGTAGATGCTCTTGAGGTAGTTGATGTTGAAGCGCCCGTTGAACTTGTAGCGCTTGTTGTAGGTCGACTGCGCCGAGAGTCCCCAGGAACCTTTGGTGTAAAATTCGCCGGTCAGCGCCATATCGATGTTGTCGTTGATGGCGAAATAGTAGCCGCCGTCGCTGAGGTAGAAGCCGCGGTTGTAGTCGTCGCCGAATGTAGGCACGATCACGCCCGAGGCGTATTTGTCAGTGAACGGGAAGTAGCCGAACGGCACCGCCAGGGGGAGCGGCAGGCCCGCGAGCACCATATAGGCCGGCCCGGTAACGATATTCTTTTTCGGGCGCACCTTGGCGCGGGTAAGCTGGAGCCAGAAGTGTGGGTTCTCGTGGTCGTCGCAGGTGGTGTATATACCGTCCTGAATGTAATAATCCTCCCCGGCGGTCTTCTTGGTCTTGCCGCCGGTGAGGTAACCCTCGCCCTGCTGGGTGATAACGTCGGAGATGAAGCCGCGCTTCGACTTGAAGTTGTAGCGCATCGTCTTCGACTCGTAGCTCGTGCCCCCCTCCTCAAACACGGGCGTACCCTGCAGGTCGCCGATGGAGTCGGGTGTGCCACAAGCATATACGATGCTCGAATCGAGGTCGAGCTGGATCTCCGAAGCGGTGAGTTTGAGATTGCCGTAGTCCACCTTGCCGTCGCCGTACATATAGGTGGTCTGGCGCCCGATGAGAATCATTGAGTCGGCAGAGGAAAACACCACCTGGTTGTCGAGGTCGACTTTCTGGCGGCGGATCCTCGACGGGCGTTTGGCGGGTACGGAGTCCAAGGCAAGCGCCGCGGAGTCAACCGCCACCGCTACGGAATCGGCTACCGCGGTCACCGTGTCGGCCACCGCCGCTGAATCGGGCACTACGGTCCCACTCATCAGCCACGCGGCGTCAGTCGAGTCGATAACGGCGGAATCCATTGGCACGAAGCCCTTTATGGATTCTACAGCAAGCCGCGTCACATCTATGGCCGATTCGCCGGAGTCAACGGCCACACCGGCCGACGGCACCCGCGACGCCGCGTCGACACCATCGCGCGAGAACAGGTTCCCGGCGAGAATTGACGCAACGAATATCAGCAGTATATATAGATGAGAATGTCTCAATTAATTTCTTAGCAAAATTCCTTGCAAAATTACGCAAATTCCGCGACATTCCCCTCCAAGCGCCCAACTTTTTCACCGCGACGCCCCGGGCGCGGGGTAACGGCGGTAAAGGATGAGCAGGGCGGCCGCACCGATAGCCGCAAAAGGGATACCCACAAGGGCGGGCGACGCGAGCCCGAAACCATGGTGTATGGCCACCCCGCCGAGCGACGCGGCCACGGCGTTTGACACGTTGAACGCGATCTGAATACCAGCGCCACCGAGCATCTCGCCCCCCTTGGCATAGCGAACGATGAGGTACTGCAACGGACCTCCGACGGCGAACAGACCGGCAGGAGCCAGGAACGCCAGTGCGACCGAAGGTATTTTATACGGCGCGAGGAAATAGACCGCCGGCATTATGAGCAGAAGGAGAGCCGCGGTAAGGCCGGTGACGAGTGCCGCCGGATAGCGGTCGGCGAGCTTCCCGGCGGCAGCGTTGCCCACTACCATCCCCAGCCCGACCACGACCATGATCAACGTCATCGACGACTGAGCGAAACCAGTTACCTCGGTCATAATGGGCGATATATAGCTAAGCCAGCAGTACACCGAAGCCTGGCCGAAGAACACCCCGGCGTAGATGAGCCACGGCCCGGGCTTACGCAGAAAGGCGAACTGCCCTTTGAGGCCGCTGTCAGGCAGCGCTTCGAGCGTCGGCACCCAAGCACGGATTCCGAAAAAAGCCACGAGGCTACCCAAGGCCACGGTCGCGAAAGCGAGCCGCCAGCTCAGGGCGTTGGCAAGGAACGTGGCGAGAGGAACACCTACGACGTTGGCGATAGTCATTCCCCCGACCATCACCGCCACAGCCATAGCCTTCTTCCCCTCGGGAGCTATCCGCTCGGCCACGATGGCACCGGCGCCGAAAAACGCCCCGTGTGGGAGCCCGGCCAGGAAGCGCGAGCATAAGAGTGTGATAAACGAGGGTGAAAGAGCCGCGCACGCGTTGCCCACGCACATTATGGCGGTCAGCAGCAACAGCAACCGCTTCATAGGCCACCGCCGCAGTACGATCAGCCCCGGAGCGCCTATGGCCACACCGAGCGAATAGGCGGAAATAAGCCTCCCCGCTTTGACCACGTTTATGTCAAGCGCGCGGGCCACATCATCGAGAAACCCCATCATACCGAACTCGGCGATCCCCAGACAGAAAGTAGGAATCGCGAGAGCTATCAAACTCTTCTTCATAACCTTCAAAACGATTAAGATACCTTAAAGTTGGAAAACCGGCAAACCATCGGCAAACCGGCCGCGAAGTTAGCAAACTCCCCCGAATTACCCAACCCTTGTTCCATCTCCTTCATTATTAATCCGCAAACGGCTGATTTTTAGGGGCGGGATGCCGAGGAGATACGGGGTATGGGGGAATTTGAGTAACTTCGCGGAAAATTTAGGTTAAATTAATGATTCACTCAATTTCAGTTCCAACCAAAGAAAAGACAGTATCGTTCGTATGGCAGCACGCTCTGCTGCTGGTTTCCTTATTCTTTATGACCGCCGGGGTGGCGCTGTGCGTGCGCTCCAACCTCGGGAGTAGCGTCATATCGTCGTGCCCGCTCGCGTTCACCCTCGCCGGGGAGGCGGGGCTTGTGCCGGAGCTTTCACTGGGCACCTACACCAACATCCTCAACGTGTTGCTCGTGGTGGCGCAGATCGCGGTGCTTCGCCGGCAGTTCCAGCCGGTACAGCTGCTTCAGTTGCTGATCGGATTCGTGTTCGGCGCCATGATCGACATCAATATGGGCATCACCGCCGCGCTCCGTTGCGACACGCTCCTCTCGCAGGGTATCACCCAGTTTGCCGGTTGCACGGTCATGGCTTTCGGCATAGCCATGGAGATGCGTTGCGCCTCGATCACCATGCCCGGCGAGGGGCTCCCCGCCGCCATCAGCAAAATCAGCGGCAAGCAGTTTGCCAACGTGAAAATCCGCATCGACATCCTCCTTGTGGCACTCGCCGTTGGGGCTTGCTATCTGTTCTTCAGCCGTTGGCTGTGGAACGTGGTGGGTGCCGGAACTCTCTTCGCCATGGTCTACGTCGGGTATGCCGTGAAGCAGTTCAGCCGCCGCCTCGGATGGTTCGACCGTCTGCTCGGCTACCGCCCCGGAATGCGCCGCTACGTCTACGGCCTGATGCGCTTCATCAACGCCCGCACCCGCCGGTAACACCAACCCACCAGACCGAAAAAAGACAGAACGCCCCGCGGAGTTGGTTCCGCGGGGCGTTCATCATTATTGGTTGTCAGGCATACCGACTATGGGTATGCTAGGTGTTCGGCGTGCTTACTTGGTGGCGAACTTCAGGGTTGCCACGGAGCCGTCGGCTGCTACAGCCTTTGCCACATATACGCCGGGGAGGAGGGTTTCGGTAGAGATGGCGTTGTTGCCGGCAGCTACCTGCTGACCCTGCACGGAGAAGATGGCGATCGCGCAACCTTCGGCCTCAACCTCGGTGCCGTTGTAGCGGAGAGCGGATGCTGCTTCCGCCTCAACCTGGCCGATGCCGACGTATTCCTTGACGGTTACCACGGTGGTAGCGGTCTTGGTGCCGTTGGTGGCGGTGATGGTGTAGGTGCCGGCCTTGAGGAGGCTGATGGCGGCCTCGCCGTCGGCGTACTCAACGGAAGCGCCGGTAGCGTCGGAGGAGGTAACGGTTATGGTCGAGGGATCAATGTCGCGGAGCACGAGAGCCACGGTGAGAGTCTCACCCTCGGTGCCGGTCAGCTCGGCGTCGGCGAAGTAGAGCGCCTGAGCAGCGGAGCTTTCATAGAAGAGCTCGGGGAGAGCAGCCTCGAAAGTCCAGGGAGCGGCGGCGGAAGCGCCGTCGAAAGCGTAACCGTTGGAGGTGAACCAAGCCTTGTCGGCGGAGCCTTCGAAGGTGGTGCCTTCGGTAACGATGGGCTCGTCGGCGGTTTCAACGGGAGCGAGCGAACCGATCACGAAGTTCTGACCAAGACGCTTCTCGGCTTCGGCGGGGTGAATAACGGGGTGGGATTCATCGCCACCGTCAAGCACCCATTCGGTAACGGGGCCGCCGTCGATCGACGACCAGCCGATGAGGCGATGAGCGCCTACAGCGTCGGCCGCGTCGGGCTCGGTGGAGAGGGTCAGGCTTTCGAGAGCCACGACGCACTTGTCAACTGCCAGGAAATCCTCAGCGTCGGGATCCTCGAAGGTAGCAGCTTCGAGCTTGCCCACGATACCGCCGGCATTGTAGGTTGTGTAAACGTCCTCCTCGGTGTAGTCGGTGGTGGGAGCGGTAGCGGAAATCTTACCCTCTACGAGGCAGTTCTTCACAGATGAACGGCTGGAGGTAGCGATGATACCGCCCACGGTGTGCTGGGCAGCGAGCTCGGCATTGACGTGGCAGTTCTCAATCACAGCGGCCTCGCTGCGGTTCTGGGCGGCGATACCTGCCACACCCGAAGCGGCTTCGAGTTTGCCGGTGAAAGCGGAAGCCTTCACGGAGCCACCGGCGAGGATGTTGGCGATACCGGCAAGCCCGGTAGCCTGGGGGATGCTGACATTGGCGTCGAGCACGGCGCTGCCGGAGATTTCGGCATTGTTGGCGGTGTGGGCGATCAGACCCATGGTGGCGCGGGCACCGGCGGGCACCTCAACGGCGGGGTTGATCACGCGGACGTTCTCAATCTTGGAGTTGTAGACAACGTTGGCAACGATAGCGTGCTCCATGCTGCCGCTGGTGGCGGTGCTAACGAACGAGGGGTTGTAGAGCGTGAGATTCTTGATCGCGGCGGGTTCGGTGACGATGGGGTTGCCGTCGGCATCGAAGGAGGCGCGCTGGCCGAGTACGCGGAACATGGCGTCGCCCGTCTTGGAGCTTTCGATACTGAGGCCGTTGATTTCGTGGCCGCGGCCGTCAAACGAGCCGGTGAAGGCGCCTTCGATGGGGCGGAATTCGCGACCTTCGCAAAGGATGTCGTTGGCCAGGGCGAAGTGCGAGGTGAGGTTGTTGCGAACCTGCTCCAGGTCGCCGACGGTCTTGATCAGATAGGGGGACGCGGCGGTACCCTCACCCTCGAACTTGTTGAGGGGGAGATTGATCACCTCCATACGCTCGGGAGCGTAGCCGGTAGCGTCGGCAGCAAGGGAGTAGCGCACAACGAACTTGGGATTGTTCTCGATATTGAGAATGGTGGCGAACGGCGAGGTGCAGTTCTCGGGCATCACGCGCACGGCGAGGATGTTGCCCTTGTCGTCGGTGACGGTAAGCTCGGTCGAAGTCTTGCCCGCCGCTTCGTCGATGTAACGGGATACCCAGTGGATATACTCCATACTTTTCGAAGTGTGAACCATATAAGGGTCAAGCACAGCGCCCTCGTTAACGAACGAAATAACCTTCGCGATTTTGCCGCTGTCGTTGTTGATCATCATGCGGTCCATATGGTGGAGCTCGCCGTCGGCTGTGAAGTAGGCTACATTCACCTCGCGGGCAGCGGCAGCGCCGGAAGTCGACTGCACGGGAGCGGCATAGAGCACTCCGTCGCGGGAATTCACGCGGTCAGGGGTCTGGATAAGCTGCCAGATGTCGTCGTCATAGATAAACATCTTGTTGAGGAAGCCGCTCTCGGTCATCGAGGGATAGTCGAAGAGCACCAGTCCGGCCTCACCGGTTTTCTCGGAAGTCATATCGAACATGATCTGCTGGGGGAGACCCTTGTAGCGCGTCATTTCGGTGAATCCGGCATTCTCCTTGCCGAAGGACTTGACTTCGTTGCCGTCGGTATCGTAAACGATGAACGACGAAACGCTGCCGTGGTCCTGGATGTCGGAGTCGGTGACACGGATGATGTAGCCGGGAAGGTCGCCGGTGGCGAAATCGAAGGTAAGGTCGGTAGCGCCGAAGAACATTCCGAGGCCGTAGGAGCGCATCATGTAGTCGCCGTCGGGGTCGGAAACGGGGATCTTGGTGGTCTTGACCTTGTCGAACGAGCGGGTGTCACCCTTGTAGAGGTCGATAAGGAAGTTGTTGTCGGGCGAGAGGCGGTCGTCGCTGGGATTGGTCGGGTCGAGGAAGAAAGTCTTCTCATATCGCCAAGTAGCTACATACACCTCGCTACCCTTAACATTCATGATAAGGGGGAGCACCTGGTCGTTCTCACCGTCGGAAGCGTTGTAAAGCTCGTCGAAGGGGATGTCGAGCACGTTGGTGGGAGGGGTCCCCCACCCGGCCTTGCGGAAGATGGAGAATTTGGGCTCGTACTTCTGCTTTCCTGTGGCGGAATCAATCTCAAGATCCTCGGTCCAGGTGCTCTCGTCGAAGAAAGCCAGCCAGTAGTTCTCGGAAGCCGTGTTGCTGGCGTTCATAGCCACTACATAGGAGCCGGGGGCGGTGAAGATGCTGGGGGTATCCTGACCCTCGGGCTTGAGGGAGTAAACCTGGGTGACGCTCTTCGAGCCATAACCCATTTCGGGGTTGAAGGAGGCGATCACCATGATTTCAACATCGCTGTTGTTGGAGTTGAAGAACTGGGTTGTGGCCTGGGCACCCACGGTAATCTTGTTGCAACGCTTGGTGCCTTCGGGATGGTCGATTGAGCCGGAAGCCTGGCCGATCACGTTCATATCGCCGTCGTACACGGTGATTTTGAAACCGGTGTAGTCGCGGTCAACAAAGGTGGCATTAGGGCCCGAGATATTGCGGTACTCCGGCTCGATCACATAGAGCCATTCCGACCCGTCGGGGCCGAACAGCGAGCCCGTATTCGCGGAGCTCTGGTTGTATTCCGCCTCAAGGGTGAGGTCGGGGGTCATAACTCCATTAGCGTCGATCGATTTGACCGAGTACCCAGCCTTGTGGGAGGGGCGCTGCAGGAGGGCCGACTTGTTGTTGTCGAACTTCAGGCCGCCGCTCTGGCCGAGGCCAGAGGGGGTGAAAATCGCGCCCGCGGTGGCGGGGATGGCGGCAACGAGGGCCGCGCCGGCGATTGTTCCTGTGATTAATGATTTCAGCATAGAACTGTATTTTTGGATAGCTTAATTACTGGTTTGTGAATGATTACCGGATTACGATTTTCTCGGCGCGCGACACGAGGCCATCGGTGGCCGAAAGCACATACACGCCGGGCTGCAGCGAGGAGCCGTCGAAGTCGACAATCTGGTTGGTGGAAGCGGCGGAGAACAACTTCGCGCCACCCATCGACACCACGCTCACTTCGAGGCGGGCAGCGGCGGGAGCCTGGATGCTGAACCGGTTGGAGCCGAGGTCGTTCACCGTGATAGCGCCCTTGGAGTCGGCGGTCACGTTGTTGATGCCTGAAAGATTGAGAATCTTGCAGAGGCCGCGATAGGCGTTGAGGTTGCCGGAGACACCGTCGTTATCCTTGACGGCCGAGGGAGCGTCAGAGGTTTCCTGGGCTATGGAGCGGATTTCGTCGGTGGTGAGGTCGGGGTCGGCCGAGAGCCATGTGGCGGCCACACCCGACATAAAGGGGGAAGCCATCGAGGTGCCCGACATCGGGGTCCAGAAGTAGGTCTTGCCACCATCGGTGTGCGAGTAGTACTTGATGTCGATGGTGCCGTTATAGTCAGAGCCGTTAACGTAGTCGCTGGACATCGAGGATACGATGAGGGTGCCTGGAGCCTTGATCTGCGGATGCACAGCCCCGCCGGGGAGGTGGCCCCAGGAGGAGGTGGGCGACGTGGTGCCGATCTCGTACTGGCGGTAGCCGTTGTCGGCGTTGAAGTTGTGGGTGACGTAGGAGCCCACGGTAATCACGTTCTTAGCGCCGGCCAGCGAGCTGACGGAGCCGTCGCCGTTGGAGGCGGTGTAGCCGGGTACGTTGCGCGACATGAACTTGAAGGGGAAGAGCTGGCTGATAGGCTGGCCGTAGACATAGACTTTCTGGCCGGGCTTACCTTCGAGGCGCATGGCTATGGCGTAGCGCTGGAAGCTGTCCATCGAGAGGCATTCGAGGCGCATGGTGATTTCGGCATGGTAGCGGTTGTTGGCCGCGTAAGTACCGGTTTCGCCAATCACATAACTATTATAGTAGTGCTCGTTGAAGTTGGCGTCGTCCGACACTACCTCGTCGACCTTCACGTTGAGAGTGCCCGCTGTGCTGAGCGCGCCAGAGCCGTTGGCCGGGACAGTATAGGTCGAGATGACTTTGCCGTTAGGCACGTCAACGAGGTCGAATGCCAGGGTGAAGGGGGTATCGTCCTCCGACCATACCTCGATCGAGCCGGTGGCCTGGGGGAAGAGCGACATGCCGCCCCAAAGCGAGGAGGTGTAGTCCGAAGGGGATATGAAGGAGCGGAGGGTGGTCTTGCCCTCGGAGAAGTCACCATAGAGGAACGCCTCGGTCGCGCCCTCGTTGCCGGAAGCGACACAGATGGTCACCCCCTCCTCGCCAGCCATGGCGTTGAGAGCGGCGGGGAACTCGTCGGTACCGTCGTGCGGGCCCTCGTTGTTGCCCATCGAAATGTTGACAACCACGGGCTTGTTCTCGCTCTTGGCGTAGTCGATTATCGAGCGCAGACCCTTGATGAGTCGCGGGGTGTCGGCTGTGCCGCAGGAAACGGCCAGCTCGGCGTCGGGAGCGGCGCCGCGGAAGTCGGGGGCGTCGTCACCTTCGGCCTTGAACGAACCGCCCACTATGCCGAGCACATGGGTGCCGTGGGTCATGGCGGCGTTGTCGGTGGTGAACTTGGCCATCTTCTCGGGGGTGTCGGCGGTGAGGGTTACCGACGAGCTGCCCATAACGGCGTGCTTGTAGGCGCGCTTCACGCGGTAGTTGCCATCGGCGTCCTTGAAGTTGATGTGGTGCACGTCGATGCCGGCGTCGATGATACCGACGATCACACCCTTGCCGGCATAGGCCTGCGAGAACGGGGCCACCCCGGCGTGGATTTTGTCAAGACCGAGCGTGCCGCGGCTGAAGTCGAGGCCCAGGGGGTTGGTATAGCCGTAGAGGTTGAGCTGGCTACCGAGCGACGCTGTAATCACGCCGGGAGCGGCCGCCACAGCCTCAGCTTTCGACAGGGGCGCGGAAAGCACCACGATGTCACCTTCGCGCTGCTCGATTTCGGCGCCGGCCGCGCGCATAGCGTCTACCGCCGCGTCGCCGGAAACACGCGCGAACATTGAAACCCGGGGCTCCTGCGAGGCAGCAGTCCCCTTAGCCGCTGCTGAGGCGGCGAGCATCTCTCCGAGCTCCACGCGGTCGTTAAGACCGAGCTTTGCCTGACCCGCCATAGGGAGGGCGGGGAGGAGAAACGCGAGCAAAATACTTTTGTTCATCTCTTTATCTGATTGGCCTGTTTAATTCTAAGAAAAAGGCACCGGATAGCGCGCTCGCCGCGCACCCGCGTAGGTAAATCGGCGCAAAAATAGGCATTATTCTGCATATAATCAGCGGACAGACGGAAAAGAATGTGTTAAAAAATCCTAACCTACAAGCCCGTGCCCCTTGCATTTACGAATAAACGAAGTTATATGCGGAATTATTATGCATATCGCATAAAAATACGCCGCAAACAGAAGCGGAGCGGCAATGCCGCTCCGCATATTCATTTTAACAATTCTTTTCGCTGTTATTTTCCATATGAGGGGGCGAGGCGCCGGGCCACCACCTGGCGGCACTCCTCCTCGGAGAGGGGGCGGGCGCCCTCCTCCTTAAGATAGGGAGCCAGGAGGTTGGCGACCCTGACGTAACCCTTGCCGTAGAGATAGTTTTCTCGGACGCACTCCTTGTCGGTATGCCCGTCGTAGTCGAGCAGGGGGTGGAAAATGTCGATGTAGGTAACCTCCTTTTTCTCGCAAAGTTGTCGCAGACGATCGTTCCACTCGGCAACGGCGGCGTTACCCATCGGGTCGTCAACGGGAATCTGCGACATAACGTACAGGGGCACACCGGGCGCCAGGCCGCGGGCATACTCGATCAGCGAGCCGTAGGCGTCGAGGTCCTTGTCGGTGGTGCCGCAATAGAAGAAAATCTTGGCGGGCAGCTCCTTGTTGCCGTTGCCGGTGAGTATGGTTTTAAGCTGGGCTTTGTGCTGGTCGAAGGTGAGGCCGCCATAGCCCCAGCCCGTGCCGCGGTTCTTCACGCGGGGCGTGCGGAGCAGCTCGTGCCACTCGCCGCCGTGCACCATCTCGTCGCCTACGATTATGGCGTCGGTAGCGCGCAGGGGGAGCATACCGAAGTAGCTCGACCGCATGCCGAAGCTGCCGGGGAGCCCCGAGGGGAGATTGACCAGCGAGTCGGTGTACACCGGCTTGAGCCCTACCTCCGGGGCAATGATGTCGCACCACTCACGGTAGCCGCGACCGAAAAGGTGGAGCCCGTCGGCCGACCACTCTCCTTTGCCGCGCACCCCTTGCAGGGCGTCCCAAAGGTCGATGAACGGCACGCCCAACTCGGCACACATAGCGGCCACGCGCTCGTTGGCCACGCGGTTGCTGTCGTTCTTCCACTCCTCGTGGCGCGGGAGGATGCTCTGGATGTAGAGTTTCGTGCGGGGCGACTCTCTGCGCACCCGCTCGGCCATCTTGCGGATGTTTGACACCACTGTATCAACCGGCACCTTGCCGCTGATGTCGTTGGTGCCAATCATCAGGAACATTTTCGCGGGCTTGCCGTCGATCACCGAGCCGATATTCTTAACCAGCTCGCGCGACGACGCGCCCGAAGCGCCGCGGTTGAGGATGCGGCCGTCGCTGCCGAAGGCCTCCCACCACTCGTGCATATTGGTTATGGAATTGCCGAAAAACACTATGTCGGTTGAATCGACCGGCAGCGTCTTCATAACATCGAAACGATGGCGGCGGAAAGGATGGTCGGCAACACACACCGAGCTCCCGAGAAAAGCCATGGCAACAGCCGCGGCCGCGAAACGCTTCAGAAAAGTCATACCTAAAGTTTTGATTACTGTCATTGTTCTTATTTATCGCGAAGTTAACAAAAAACTCGGCAACTACAGGTCTGAAAACCCTGCCAAAACCTTTGTTTTCGACAAAATGTTTATCTTTGTGGTTAGATTAAAACAAGTATGAATTCATTACTCATCATAGGGCTTCTTCTTCCGCTGTTAGGCACCGCCGCCGGGGCGGCGTTCGTGTTCTTCCTCCGCGGCGAGATTTCACCGCGTCTGCAAAAGACGCTCTTGGGGTTCGCCTCGGGGGTGATGGTGGCCGCCTCGGTGTGGTCGCTCCTGATTCCATCGATCGAGATGTGCTCCGATATGGGTCGGTGGTCGGTCGTGCCGTCTGCCGTGGGCTTCCTCGCCGGCATCGGGTTCCTACTCTGCCTCGACATGGCCACGCCCCACCTCCACCTCAACGGCGACCGCGAAGGCCCCCGCAGCAAACTGTCGCGCACGGCCATGCTGTCACTCGCCGTAACCATCCACAACCTCCCAGAGGGGATGGCCGTCGGGGTGGTGCTGGCGGGCGTACTCGACGGCTCCTCCGACATCACCATGGCGTCGGCGCTGGCCGTGGCCCTCGGAATAGCCATACAGAACGTGCCCGAGGGCGCCATCATCTCCATGCCGATGCGCGCCGAGGGGCACTCCCGCACCCGCAGCTTCGCCTACGGCGCACTCAGCGGCGTTGTGGAGCCGCTGGGCGCCATCCTCGTGTTGCTGCTGGCCACCTGGATCACCCCGCTCCTACCCTACCTGCTGGCTTTCGCCGCCGGTGCGATGCTCTACGTCGTGGTCGAGGAGCTAATCCCCGAAGCCTCCCAGCCGCCCCACAGCAACCTCAGCACCATGGGGTTCGCCATCGGCTTCGTGGCCATGATGATACTCGACGTGGTCCTCTCCTGACCACCTATATAACCAATCAACGCCCCAAGCAGTCATCACAATCGACTTGTCATCGGACACGAATGCTATGACAACTATGGCAAATCGATTCTTGCGACAGTGTCGCAAAATTGACTGCGGAATATGGCCGTGGATTCACTTATTCCGCACTTACTCGGATGATCAAAAACAAACCCTTAATAGGAATCGGCCGATTGTGAATATCCCATTGCCTCACAATGCGAAAAATCGAGGTGCGGAAACGAGTGCGGAAACGGCACAAAAATTTGCGAAAAAAATCGGGGCGGGAGCTTGGCGTTGTCGCGTTTATGGCGTAACTTCGCGGTGAATTTTTTCCAGCGCTAACGCTGAAAACACGCTTCACTACCGAATGGAATCTCTGAAGTTCACCAAAATGCACGGCATAGGCAACGACTACGTCTATATTGACTGCACTGCCTCCTGCCCTGACAACATCGAGGATCTCGCGCGCCGCGTAAGCGACCGCCACACGGGCGTCGGGGGTGACGGCCTGGTGCTGATTCTCCCCTCTGAAATCGCCGACTTCAAAATGCGGATGTTCAACGCCGACGGCTCCGAAGGGCGCATGTGCGGCAACGCCTCCCGATGCATCGGAAAATATGTCTACGACCGCGGCCTCACCGACCGCGAAAATATAACGCTCGAAACACTTTCGGGCGTTAAATATTTAAGCCTCCACCTCGGCAACGACGGTAAAGTGGAATCCGTAACCGTCGACATGGGCGAGCCGGAGTTCATCCCGGAACTGATTCCAGTGCTGGCCGACCGCAACCTCGCGATACCCGCCGAGGCCGACCGCGGCGAGATTATGGAGGTGAACGCCGTGTCGACAGGCAACCCCCACGGGGTGGTGTTCGTCGATGACCTCGACGCCTTCGGCGAGAGGGTCCATTCGGCCGGACAGGCTCTCGAAAACCATCCAATGTGGCCCGAACGCGCCAATATAGAGTTCGCCCAGGTGCTCTCACCCTCTGAAATACGCATGCGCGTGTGGGAACGCGGCAGCGGCGAGACTATGGCCTGCGGCACCGGGGCCTGCGCCACCGCCGTGGCAGCCGCCGTAACCGGCCGGGCCGGACGCGAAGTGACTGTGCGCCTTCTCGGGGGCGACCTCCGCATCCGCTGGGACGAGGCCACAAACCATATATTTATGACAGGCCCCGCCGCCATCGTGTTCGACGGGGTATATTATCTGTAAACGCGAAAAGCAACCACCACCCTACGATGTTCAAAATCAACGATAACTTCTGCCAGCTCGCCGAGAGCTACCTTTTCTCGGAAGTGGCACGCCGCATAGCCGCCTTCAAGGAGGCCAATCCCGAAGCCGAGATTATTCGTCTCGGCATAGGCGACGTAACCATACCCCTCTGCCCCGCCGCCATCGAGGCGATGCACGCCGCCGTCGACGACGAGGCCAACGCCGCCACTTTCCGCGGCTACGGCCCCGAGCAGGGGTACCCCTTCCTCCGCGAGGCGATCGCCGAGCACGACTACCGCGCCCGCGGTGTCGAAATCGCCCCCGACGAGATTTTCGTGAGCGACGGGGCCAAGAGCGACACCGGCAACATCGGCGACATCCTCGCCGCCAGCAACCGCGTGGCCGTCACCGACCCGGTATACCCCGTGTACGTCGACACCAACGTTATGGCCGGCCGCGCCGGAGCGCCCCTCGCCGGAGGGAGCTTCAGCAAGGTCGTATATCTCCCGGTGACCGCCGAGAACGGCTTCGTGCCCGCTCTCCCCGAGGAGAAGGTCGATATGATATACCTCTGCTACCCCAACAACCCCACCGGCACGGCGCTCACCCGCGAGCAGCTCAAAGCCTGGGTTGACTACGCCGCCGCCAATGGCGCGCTCATACTCTACGACTCGGCCTACGAGGCGTTTATCCGCCAGGAAGGTGTGCCCCACTCCATCTACGAGATCGAGGGAGCCAAGAAGGTAGCCATCGAGTTCCGCAGCTTCTCGAAGACCGCCGGATTCACCGGGGTGCGCTGCGGCTACACCGTGGTGCCCAAAGAGCTCAAAGGGGTCGACTCCGAAGGGCGCGAGGTAGGGCTCAACCACCTCTGGAACCGCCGCCAGTGCACCAAGTTCAACGGGGCTTCGTACATATCCCAGCGCGGTGCCGCCGCCATCTACACCCCCGAGGGACGCCGCCAGGCCCGCGAGGCGGTCGACTATTATATGGCCAACGCCGCTCTGATGCTCTCCGAGCTCCGCAAAGCCGGGTTCGAGGTGTTCGGGGGCGAGAACGCCCCCTATGTATGGCTGAAGACCCCAGACGGCATGGACTCCTGGGCCTTCTTCGACCTGCTCCTCCGCGAATGCCAGGTAGCGGGCACTCCTGGCTCCGGCTTCGGCCCCGCCGGCGAGGGCTACTTCCGCCTCACGGCCTTCAACACGCTTGAAAACACCCGCGAAGCCCTGCGCCGCATCGTAAGCCGCTTCGCCTGATTCAAATTCACTCTCTCCACTCTCCACCTTTCACTCTCCACCCTCCCCTGGTTTCTAATAAGTAAATATATGTCGTTATTAAGATTTGAAGCGGTCCGCGAAGCCTCCGGCCGCAAAGCCGTTGGTGTTGAAACTCCGGCAGAACGCCCCGAAAAGTACTACGGCGAGCTGGTTTTCAACCGCCAGAAAATGTTTGAGTACCTCCCAAAGAAGGTCTACGACGAACTGGTCTACGCCATCGACAACAAACAGCCCATATCGCTGAAACTCGCCGACAGCATCGCCGAGGGGATGAAGCAGTGGGCCATCGACAACGGCGTGCGCCACTACACCCACTGGTTCGCGCCCCTTACCGGGGGAACGGCTGAAAAACACGACGCCTTCGTCGAGCACGACGGCAAAGGGGGCGTGGTCGAGGAGTTCAAAGGTAAGCTCCTCGTGCAGCAGGAACCCGACGCTTCAAGCTTCCCCAACGGCGGCATACGCAACACTTTCGAGGCCCGCGGCTACTCGGCCTGGGACATCTCCTCGCCTGTGTTCATCCACAACAAGACTCTCTGCATACCCACCATATTCATATCCTACACCGGCGAGTCGCTCGACTACAAGACCCCGCTGCTCCGCGCCCTCAACGCCGTTGACAAGGCCGCGACAGGCGTCGCGCAGTACTTCGACAAGGACGTGCGCCATGTCAACTGCTTCCTCGGCTGGGAGCAGGAGTACTTCCTGGTCGACGAGGCACTCTACGCCGCCCGCCCCGACCTGGTTATGACGGGCCGCACGCTTATGGGCCACGAGAGCGCCAAGAACCAGCAGCTCGAAGACCACTACTTCGGTGCGATCCCCTCGCGCGTCGAGGCCTTCATGCTCGACCTTGAGCTCGAATGCCACCGCCTCGGCATACCCGCCCATACCCGCCACAACGAGGTGGCCCCCAACCAGTTCGAGCTGGCCCCCGTATATGAGGAGTGCAACCTCGCCAACGACCACAACCTGCTGCTTATGAGCATTATGTCGGAAGTGGCCAAGCGCCATAACTTCCGCGTGCTCCTGCACGAGAAACCCTTCTCAGGCGTAAACGGCTCGGGCAAGCACAACAACTGGAGCCTCGGCACCGACACCGGCTCGCTCCTCTTCGCCCCTGGCAAGACTCCCCGCGAAAACCTCCGCTTCATAGCATTCGTGGCCAACGTGATGGCCGCCGTACACCGCCACAACGCCCTGCTCAAAGCCTCCATCGCCTCCGCCACCAACGCCCACCGCCTGGGCGCCAACGAGGCTCCCCCCGCCATCATCTCGATCTTCACCGGTTCGCAGATCGCCGAGATTTTCGAGCGCCTCGAAAACAGCACCGACGACGAGCTGATCGAGTTCTCGGCCAAGGAGGGTATCACCGTCGGCGTGTCGCAGATTCCCGAAATCATGCTCGACAACACCGACCGCAACCGCACCTCCCCCTTCGCCTTCACCGGCAACCGCTTCGAGTTCCGCGCCGTGGGCTCGTCGGCCAACTGCGCCGCCGCCATGATCGCCCTCAACGCCGCCGTGGCCGAGCAGCTCGCCGAGTTCAAGAAGCGCGTCGATGCCCGCGTTGAGCGCGAGGAATCGCTATACCACGCCATCCTTGAGGAGTCGAAGGAGCTGATCGCCAAGTCGAAAGCCATCCACTTCGACGGCAACGGCTACTCCGACGAATGGAAAGCCGAGGCCGAGCGCCGCGGCCTCGACTGCGAGACCTCCGTGCCGGTGATTTTCGACGCCTACCTGCGCCCCGAGTCCATCGAGATGTTCACCAAGTCGGGCGTACTCACCGAGCTTGAGCTCCGCGCCCGCAACGAGGTGAAGTGGGAGATGTACACCAAGAAGATACAGATCGAGGCCCGAGTGCTCGGCGACCTCGCCCTTAACCATATCGTGCCCGTGGCCACCCGCTACCAGTCAATCCTCGTTGACAACCTGGTGAAGCTCCAGAGCCTCTTCCCCGCCGACAAGGCCGCCGAAATGAGCGCCTGCGACCGCGACGCCATCGAGGCCATCTCGAAGCACATCGCCGCCATCCGCACCTATGTGAAGCAGATGACCGACGCCCGCAAGGCCGCCAACCGCATCGAGAACGAGCGCGAGAAGGCCGTGGCCTACCACGACAACGTGGTACCCTCGATGGACACCATCCGCTACCACATCGACAAGCTGGAACTGATGGTCGACAACGAGATGTGGCCCCTGCCGAAGTACCGCGAAATGCTCTTCATCCGCTGATCCGACACCGCCAAACGGAATGGTGCCGCCGCGCCGCCCCCACTCGGACGGCGCGGCGGCATCCCCAAAAACAAATATTAAATCAGATAACCCCCTCTCCACCACTCTCAAAGAGAGACCTTAACACCAGATACACCCCTTTATGGAGCAGCTCAAACACGAGTGCGGCGTAGCTATGATACGCCTGCGCAAGCCTTTGGAGTACTACCGAAAGAAATACGGAACCTACGCCTACGCCCTCAACCGCCTCTACCTGCTTATGGAAAAGCAGCACAACCGCGGCCAGGAAGGCGCAGGTATCGGCGTTGTGAAACTCCACAGCGTGCCCGGCCATGAATACATATTCCGCGAGCGCGCCCTCGGCGCCGGAGCCATCTCCGACATATTCTCCTCGGTGCTGCCCGCCCTCAAGGCCGACGACGTCGACTCCAAGCCAGCCGGCGAGGCAGAGGCACTGACCCCCTTCTTAGGCGAAATCTATATGGGGCACCTCCGCTACTCGACTACCGGCAAGTCGGGCATCTCGTACGTCCACCCCTTCCTGCGCCGCAACAACTGGCGCTCGCGCAACCTCATCATGTGCGGCAACTTCAATATGACCAACGTCGACGAGGTTTTCCGCTCCATAGTTGAGAAGGGACAGCATCCAAGAATCTACTCCGACACCATAGTGCTGCTCGAACAGCTCGGCTACGCCCTCGACAGCGAGAACCACCGCCTCTACCGCGAGTTCCGCGACCGCCTGCAGGATCCCGAGCTGGGCATAGCCATCGAGGACAACATCGACATCAAGCGCGTGCTCACCAACGCCTCACCCTCCTGGGACGGCGGCTTCGTAATCTGCGGCGCTACCGGCTCGGGCGATATGTTCGCCCTCCGCGACAAGAACGGCATCCGCCCGGCCTTCTACTACATCGACGACGAGGTTGTGGTGCTCACCTCCGAGCGCCCCGTGATTCAGACGGTGTTCAACGTGCGCCGCGCCGAAGTCAAGGAGCTGGAGCCCGGTTCGGCCCTGATTGTCAGCAAAAACGGCGACATCCAGGTAACCGACATCCTCGGCAAGGGGGCTAACGCCCGCTGCTCGTTCGAGCGCATCTACTTCTCGCGCGGCTCCGACGCCGACATTTACCGCGAGCGCAAGGAACTCGGGCGCCGCATAGCCCCCGAAGTGCTCCGCGCCGTAGGCAACGACGTGAACCACACCGTCATTTCCTTCATCCCCAACACCGCCGAGGTAGCTTTCATCGGTATGGTTGAAGGGTTCGAGAACTATCTCAACGACCTCAAGGTAAAGCAGATCATGGAGCTCAGCCGCCGCGGCACGCTATCGGCCGGCAACGTCCGCGAGATTATGGACCACAAACTGCGCGTCGAGAAGGTGGCCATCAAGGACATCAAGCTCCGCACCTTCATCGCCGAGGGTGAGTCGCGCAACGACCTCGCCGCCCACGTCTACGACGTGACCTACGGATGCGTGACCAACGATGTTGACAACCTCGTGGTTATCGACGACTCCATCGTGCGCGGCACCACCCTCAAGCAATCCATCATCGGAATGCTCGACCGCCTGCACCCCAAGAAAATCGTGATTGTCAGCTCCTCGCCCCAGGTGCGCTACCCCGACTATTACGGCATCGATATGTCGCGTATGGCCGAGTTCATCGCCTTCCGCGCCGCCGTAGAGCTCCTCAAGGAGCGCGGCATGGCCGACGTGCTCGAAGAGACCTACCGCCGCTGCAAGGAGCAGTCGCTCCTCCCCGCCGACCAGCAGGTCAACTGCGTCAAGGCCATCTACGCCCCCTTCACCGACGCCGACATCTCCCGCAAGATGGTTGAGATGCTCACCCCCGCCGGCACAAAGGCCGAAGTCGAGATTGTCTACCAGACACTCGACGGCCTCCACGCCTCCGTGCCCGGGTGCCCCGGCGACTGGTACTTCTCCGGCGACTACCCCACCCCCGGCGGCACCCGCCTTGTGAACCTCGCCTACATCAACTACTACGAAGGCAACACCACCAAGCGCGACGCCTGACCCCGACGGCATCCCGCGACAACAAAGCACCATAGGGTTGTGCCATAATCAGGGACATTTTCCTCGATTATGACACAGCCCTATTCTCATTCATTGAAATTACTGGATTTCAACGCAAAAACCAAAAGTTAAAAAAACTTAAAATATTTTATTGAAATTTCAAGCAATAAAGCGCACCCTGAGGGGCGACCTAATTTTCGGTCGCGACGCGACCCCGCGCAACGAAACCAATGGGTCAACGAAATACTCCATAGATGAATCGAGGAATTTCACCACATCGACCAAAACCACCAACCGCTCGACAACCGGCACTCTGAAACTCTACGGCAAATTCAACATCGCCTCCAACCATATGCTTGAGGCTTCCGTGCTCGCACGCTACGGCCACAACAAATATAACTATGCCTATCTACAGTCGGAAACACCGGGCATTGAATCCAACGTGTCGGAAGACAATTTTAACCAGCGCGCGAATCTGAAATACGTCTGGAACGCCGACAGGAAGAACACGCTTTCAGCCGTAGCCACATACTCAAGCCAAATCAACGACGCCGAATACAGGGGCACAATCACGAACAATCAGCATATATTCATAGGTTTAGGCACCGGAGGCGTCTCTTGGCAGCATCGCTTCGGCAAATGGACCACCAACCTTATGCCCGGTATCGCGACATCGCTATACCACACCCGTGGCTACAAGACGACACATAACTACTCCCCGAGCCTCACCATCAGTCTTGACGGCCAGCCCGGCAAAAACGATTTCATATTCTTCGAGGGGTATATGGGTGTCTCCTACCCCCCGACAAGCTTTATGACTTCCGCCATCCAGTATATCGACCCGCTGGAAGTCTCCGTTGGAAATCCCGAACTCGATGTAACCCGCATGTATATGGGCACGCTCGTTTACGGCATAGGCATCGGCAAGGTCAATCTGCAATGGTTCGCGAGATACCTGTTGCAGAACAACGCTATAGCGTACCGATACGACACCGAGGGGGACCTCCTCGTGCGCGCGTTGCGGTCCGACACCAAAAACCATATTTTCGTGACCAACATCAGCGGTACCTGGCGCCCCAACAACAAGTTCAGCATTTCAGGCTCAGCGTCATACTCCTATCAGGGTAACAAGGTGCCCGGCGAGACAACTCCCTGGGTAAACCTGTTCATCGGCCGCGCCCAGGCATCGTATTACATAGGCAAGTTCTCAATCAACGCCAACTACGAGTCGCCCAACGAAATCAGCAGCTACGGTCTGACGCGCATACGCACATCGCATAAATATGGCGCGTCGGCCTCGTTCGCCACAAGCGGTTGGCTGCTTGAGGCCGGCTTCAACAACCTGTTTCTAAAACCCGCGACCGAAAGTTGGACCTACTCGCGCTCCTTTAGCGGCCTCTCCACCCGCAAGGAGAAAACCGATATGTCGCACGGGTATATACGGGTGTCATACTCCGTAGATTTCGGCAAGAAGATG
Organism: uncultured Muribaculaceae bacterium; assembly: GCA_910587075.1. GTDB lineage: Bacteria > Bacteroidota > Bacteroidia > Bacteroidales > Muribaculaceae > UBA7173. Next base: position 177,165 of record CAJUKE010000002.1, on the reverse strand, counting down.
AGGCATACCAAGGAGGGGCCCGACCGCTCGACCTCCGAATCAGCCATCCTGCGCGCCAACTGAAACAGAAGCATTTGGCTTTAAATAGGTTTAAAAACAGCGCCACCCCTGCCCGTTGTCGTTGGCCGCGGAGGCATCCAACGTAGGGACATGCCTTTGGCATGTCGGAATGGATTCCTCTTGGTCATGCAAACCGTTCCCGCCTTTGCAACGTGCCAAAGGCACGTCCCTACAATATTACAATATTTTCTTAATTGCGCCACCCCTGCCGGAAAGTCCGGCAGGGGTGGCGGCGTATTGCGGGGGGTGCGGGTCAGATGCGGTCGAGGACGGTCGCGATGAGGTCGCGGATGGCGGTCTTGTAGTTGGGGGTCGCGTCGTGGCGCATACGGTTGGCGATAATCGAGCATACGGTCATCGCGCGATGCCCCATCAGGCGGCTGAGGCCCTGGAGGGGTGCCGACTCCATCTCGTAGTTGGTGACTTTGCGGTCGCCGAAACGGAACTCCTCGATGCGACGGTTGAGGTCGGGATTGGCCAGCGGGAGGCGCAGCTCGCGTCCCTGCGGGCCGTAGAAGCCCACGGCGGAGATGGTGTTGCCTCGCACCATGTCGTCGCGGCCGATCTGGTCGACCAGGGCGCTGTGGGCATCGACAACGTAGGGCTTGGCCCAGAGGGGGTTCCAGCCGGTGTGCTCGCAGAAGGCACGCTCGAAATCGAGGTCGGCCACCTCGTCGCGGCCGGCGTAATAGTTGAGCACGCCGTCGAACCCGATGGCCTTTTCTGCGATAACGGGGGTGCCGAGCTTCAGCTCGGGCTGGAGGGCGCCGGAGGTGCCGATGCGCACCATGGTGAGCTCGCGGTGGGTGTCGCGCATCTCGCGGGTGGCGAAGTCTATATTGGCCAGCGCGTCGAGCTCGTTGATCACGATGTCGATGTTGTCGGGTCCGATGCCGTGGCTGAGGCACATAATCGGCTTACCCTTGTAGGTACCTCCGATGGTGTGGAACTCGCGCGACGACACTTCGAAGTCGCGGGTGTCAAAATGCTCGGCCACGATGTCAACACGGCCCGGGTCACCGACGAGGATTATCCGGTCGGTAAGCTGCTCGGGGAGGAGGTGGAGGTGGAATACCGACCCGTCGGGGTTGATGATCAGCTCGGAAGGTGCTATGATTTTCTTTTCCATGGTTGTTGTGTTGGTGTATTATTGTTTACGCTTCGCGTAACGTGAAAGTTCAGTTCGCGCGGTAACGCGCTCCGGGGAGGGCCATCACGAGGTCGTTGAACTCCATCTCGACCAGCAGGGCCATCAGTTGCCCGGCGGGGATGCCGAGCGCGCTCTGCAGATGGTCGACGGTGGCCTCGCCGTGGTGCGTGAGGTAGTCGAGCACCTTGGCCTGCGGCTCGGGCAGCGGGGCGAAGAGCTCGGCCTGGTCACCCTCCGCTGGGCGCGGAGTCCACCCCATAGCCCGGATGATGTCGTCGGCATTCTCGACCATCGCCGCCGTCTGCTCCTTTATGAGCATATTGCACCCGGCGCTGAAGCGGTCCGAGGTGCGCCCCGGGAGGGCGAACACCTCGCGGTCGTAGGCGCGGGCCACGCGGGCCGTGTTCAGGGCGCCCCCGCGGTCGGCCGCCGACTCAACTACCACAACGGCGTCGGACAACGCCGCGACTATGCGGTTGCGGGCCAGGAAATTGCCGCGGTGGGGCCGGGTGCCGTGCACATAGTCGGTAAGGAGCGCGCCAGCGCCGCGGGCAATACGGGCGGCGTCGTTGCGGTGCTCGGCGGGGTATATCGTGTCGAGGCCGTGGGCCACCACGGCAACCGTAGGCACCCCCGCGGCCATGGCGCGACGGTGGCCGAGAATGTCGCACCCTATGGCCAGACCGCTCACCACGAGCAGGTCGTCGAGCTTCTCGGCTAGGTCGCCGATGAGCTTGTTGATGAACTGAGCGCCGTAGACAGTCGCGTTGCGGGTGCCCACCACCGCCAGCACATGCCGGGCGTTGAGGTCGCAGTCACCCTTGGCGAAGAGCATCACCGGGGCGTCGTCGCAGGCGGCGAGCCGCCGGGGGAAATCGTCGTCGCGGAAATAGAGGCACCTGATCCCGTTCTTCTCGATGAAAGGGAGCTCCTCGCGGGCCGCGTCCATCGCGGCGTCAAGGTCGGCGCTCGAAAGCGACACGCGCCTCCCGGTACCCACCTCGCGGAAAGCCTCGGTGCCGTTTTCAAACAGCGCCTTCTCCGACCCGAACAGCTCCAGAAGCCGCTCGGCCCGGCCAATGTTCATACCGCGCAGCTGGGAGAAGGCCACACGGTAGAAGAGTTCCGGCATATCGGTTCGCGACGGTTGTATAATCATTTGGAGGGTGTTTCAGTTGTCGTGATCGACCCGGCGAAGGCCTCGGCAAGCTCCTCGCCGCGACTCAGGCGCCCGTTGGAGGTCGACACTATGGTCACAAGGGCCTTCACCACCTGCTGCCCCGCCTCGTTGAAAATATCCTGGTGGAAGATGAACCTCGCGCCGCGGCGTTCGAGCCAGAGGCAGCTCGTCATCCTTTCGGCCAGGCGCAGGGGGCGCAGATAGGAAATCTCAATCTTGCTCACCACGGGATCGACCCTGCGGCGCTGCATGTCGCGGAAGCTCACCCCGCGGCTCTCGCAGAACTCGTGGCGGGTGTGCTCAAGGTAGTGCAGATAGTTGGCGTTATTGACAATCCCCTGCGAGTCAACCTCGTAGTCGCGCACCTTCATAGGCAGTTCAAACGTGTATCGGGTTTCCCGGGTCATATGGCGGTATTATGCTCAGATGTTTGTAATGTTGTATCTTGTGTTGTTGATAAAACCAAAGTTAGGGGTTTTCGGGGAATCTTCAAAACAAAATTAGTAATTTTGCACCGAATATGCGTATAATGAGAGAAGTGTCAAAGAAGTGGCTCGCGACAGCGTGCGCGGCCATGGTCGCCGCCGGTGGTTGGGCTTGCACTTCGGCCCTCGTGGGAGCCGAAGCCTCGGCCACAGGGCGCTGGATGCTGTGGAAGCACCGCGACTCGGGCCATCCGCACAACGTTGTCGACCGCGTGGAGGCCACCGACTCAACCCTCGCCTTCGTCGCACTGTTCAACGCTGAGGACCGCGACCGCCGCGAGGCCTGGATCGGGTTCAACTCGACGGGCTTCGCCGTGATGAACACCGCGAGCTACAACCTCGCACCCGACACCGCCCGGCTGAAGGACCGCGAGGGGTTCGTGATGAGCCGCGCCTTGGGTGTTTGCCGCTCGATCGAGGATTTCGACTCGCTTCTGCGCTCGCTCCCCCGCCCGATGGGGGTACAGGCAAATTTCGGAGTAGTCGATGCCGCGGGCAACGGCGCGTTCTTCGAAACTGACGACAATGGCTTCACGCGCTTCGACCTGGCCGAAGCCCCCGACGGCATGATTCTGCGCACCAACTACTCGATGTCGGGAGGCACCGCGAACCGCCTCGGAGTCGAACGCTACGACAACGAGCGGTACATAATAGACACCATTACCGCCAGCGGGAAACTCGCCCCGTGGCACTTTACCGAGACCCTTTCGCGCTCGTTCCGCCTCCCAACGGGTTCCGACCCCTTCGCACGGGGGAACGCTTCGGCTCCCGACCGCGGAAAGTGCATCGCCCGTGGGAGTTCCTGCGCCTCCGTGGTCATCGAGGGTCCGCTCCCCGGCGAGGATCCGGGGCGGGGCATAGTGATGTGGACCGCCATAGGCTTCCCCACCCTGTCGAGCGTGCTCCCGGCCACTCTCGACTCCATAGCGCTCCCGCTGCTCGATGACGGAAACGGGCGCTCGCCCCAGTGCGACCGCGCCAACTCCCTTAAATCCAAAGCCGTATCCGGCAGCGGCAAACAGCGACGCTTCAACCTCGCGTTCATAAGGAAACACATCGACGCCTGCCGCCGCGACGCGCTCGCCCAATACCGCTCGCGCCACCCGCAGGCTCCAAAGAAATAACAACCAAGTTTTATCTCAGTGATGAATCCGGCACTACTCACCATAGGGCTGCTCGTTGTGGCCAATATTTTTATGACCGTGGCCTGGTACGGCCACCTCAAGCTCCAGAGCACGGGCGTGTCGGCCAACTGGCCCGTGTTCGTCATCATCCTCGTATCCTGGGGGATAGCGCTGATTGAATACTGCTTCCAGGTGCCCGCCAACCGGCTCGGCTTCGAGGGTAACGGAGGCCCGTTCTCGCTCATGCAGCTCAAAGTCATGCAAGAGGTAATCACGCTGGTGGTATTCGTGATATTCAGCGTGATAGCCTTCAACGACTTCCAGCTGCGGTGGAACCACTTCGCCGCGATGCTGCTGCTCATCGGCGCCGTATACCTCGTGTTTATGAAGTAATTTTGCATTATTTCACCACTATTAGTTTGAATATCGGGCGCCAAACGCGTAACTTTGTATAACCAACTACATTATATGAAAAAAGTAATTCCGGCGCTTACTGCCGCCATCGCACTTATGACACAGACAACGCCTATGCAGGCGGCCTCCGCCCCGGGGGCGGTGTTCGCCAAGCCGTTCACTGAAACCGTACACGGCACGGCTCCGTTCGCCAACATCACCAATGCCGACTACGAGCCGGCCATCGACCGCGGTATCGACCTGGCACGCAAGGAAATCCAGGCTATTGCGACAAACCCCGAAGCCCCGACCTTCGAGAACACCATCGTGGCGCTTGACCGCTCGGGCAAGGACCTCGACCGCGTGCTCAACATCTTCTACAACCTCCTCGAAGCCGACTCCGACGACGAGATGATGGAGATTTCGATGCGCGTCACCCCCAAGCTCTCCGACTACTCCACCTCGATCATCCTCAACCAGGATCTCTGGAAGCGCGTAAAGGCCGTTTATGATGGCCGCGGCGCCCTCAAGCTCACCCCCGAGCAGCAGACCCTCCTCCAGAAGACTTACGACAGCTTCGCCCTCTCCGGCGCGAACCTCGAAGGAGCCGACCGAGAGGAATACCGCAAACTCAGCTCCGAGCTCTCCGAGCTGACCACCAAGTTCGGCCAGAACGTGCTCAAGGAGCTCAACACCTACGAAATATGGCTGACCTCCGACGACCTCGCCGGGCTCCCCGAAGGGGTTGTGACCGAGGCCGCCCAGCTTGCCGAGCAGAAGGGTCGCAAGGGTGAGTTCCTCTTCACCCTCGCCCAGCCTACCTATATGGCGTTTATGAAGTACAGCGAGCGCCCCGACCTCCGCGAGCGCTTCTACCGCCTCTACACCGGCCGCAACACCAAGGGAGAATTCTCCAATATGGAGAACATCAAGCGCATCTCCGAGCTGCGCCTTAAAATAGCCAACCTCCTCGGTGCGAAAACCTACGCCGAGCACTCGCTGCGCCGCACAATGGCACAGAACCCCGAGAGCGTGTACAAACTGCTCGACCAGCTGCGCGACGCCTACCGCCCCGCGCTCGACAAGGAGATGGCAGAGCTTACCGAATTTGCCTCGCAGGCCGAAGGGAAGCCCGTAACCATCAACGCCTGGGACTACAGCTACTGGGCCAACAAGCTCAAGAACGCCCGCTACGCGTTCGACGAGGAGGAGCTCCGCCCCTACTTCGAGCTTGACAACGTGATCAACGGCGTGTTCGGCCTGGCTACAAAGCTCTACGGCCTCCAGTTCACCCAGAACGACTCCATCCAGCCTTACCACCCCGACGTTAAGGCTTTCGACGTGACCGACGACAAAGGCAACTTCATCGGCGTGATTTACACCGACTTCTTCCCCCGCGCCTCGAAGCGCCCCGGCGCGTGGATGACCGAATTCAAAGGCCAGTCGATCAACGAGCAGGGTGTTGACGAGCGTCCCCACGTCTCGATCGTGATGAACTTCACCAAGCCCACCGCCGACAAGCCCTCGCTCCTCACCCCTTACGAGGTCGAGACCTTCCTCCACGAGTTCGGGCACGCCCTCCACGGCCTGCTGACCCGCTGCACCTACGGCTCGCTCTCCGGCACAAGCGTATACCGCGACTTCGTGGAGCTCCCCTCGCAGTTCAACGAGAACTACCTCACCGAGCAGCTCTTCCTCGACTCCTTCGCCAAGCATTACCAGACCGGCGAGAAGATTCCCGCAAACCTCGTTGAAAAAATCGTGAAGTCATCGCAGTTCGGCGCCGCCTACGCCTGCATGCGCCAGCTCGGCTTCGGCTACGCCGACATGGCATGGCACACCATCACCGCCCCGGTCGACGACCCCGCCGCCTTTGAAAGCGCCGCCATTGAGCAGGTACGCATCTTCCCCGATGTTGAAGGCTCGCTCCACTCCCCCCAGTTCAGTCACATCTTCGCCGGAGGCTACGCTGCCGGATATTATTCATATAAATGGGCCGAGGTGCTCGACGCCGACGCTTTCGCCAAGTTCAAGGAGAACGGAATCTTCGACCGCGCCACCGCGGACTCCTTCCGCACCAACGTGCTTGAGCGCGGCGGCACGGAGAACCCCTCCGTACTCTACAAGCGCTTCCGCGGCCAGGATCCCACCATCGACGCCCTCCTGATACGCGACGGCATCATCCCCGCCCCCGCCCCCAAGAACCTCACCCCCGCCAAAGACTAACCGAGCGATAATAAACGACAAGGCGCTGTGTCATGCTTTCTGACACAGCGCCTTGTTGTATTTGTATATGATTACGTTTAGCGGGCGGCCTTGATTTCCTCGGGGGTGTAGGTGAGGGTCACGGTGTCGTCGCCTTCAAGCGGGCCGATGATGAAAGTGAAGCCTTTGCCCGACTTGCGGAGCGCCTTGAAGAACTCGCGGGTCTCGGGGTCGTTGGCCGCTGCCATCTGCGAGATGAACATAGGCTTCATCTCGGCGGCGTGCTGGTTGAGCTGCCCTATACCCTCGGCGGGAATCGGGAGACGGGTCTTCATAAACACATTGTTCTCCACGATCATGACGGTTTCGAGCACGGAGCCGTCGGCCTCTTTATCGGGGCATTTTGCCGCCATCTCGGCCACGATTTCCTCGATGGGGCGCACTTTCTTTTTCTCCTTCTTCTTAGCGGGAGCCTCGGTGGCGGGAGCGGCGGCGTTGTCCTGAGCCGAAATTTCGGGAGCTGCCACGGCGAGAGCGAGCAGAAGACTGAAAACAGTGATTAATTTCTTCATTTCGATTGATTGTTAACAATATTATGGGCGCAATTTACGAAATATTTTCCGAACGGCAATAACAAAATCACACGCGCCGCGGCGCGTGCGAAGTCTTAGAAACTGAAGTCATCTTGACTTCACTGTTTCTTACTCGTCGAAGTCCTCCTCGTCGAAGTCCAAATCGTAGGGGTCCGAATCGACGAAAAACGGATCGTCGGCATCGTCGGGCATCTCGGCATACATCTCGCCGGTAAAGCGGGCCAGGTCGCGCCCCTCGCGCTTCGTCGGGCGTCCGAGCCCCTTGCGGCGGTCGATGAAGCCGCTGATGCGTATCACGTCGAGAAGGTCGTACTGCTCCTTGGGGGTGATGTTCTCCATATATTCCGGCACCAACTTCGCTCCGAGGCGGTTCTCGGTGAGCGCCTTGACGCGGAACGAATAGGTAACCGGGGGCTTGCGCACACCGATAACATCGCCCACCTTGATCATGCGCGATGGCTTGGCCACAACGTCGCCACCCGGCGTGCGGAGCGTCACGCGCCCCTTCTTGCATGAGTCAGTGGCCACGGTGCGCGTCTTGAACACTCTCATCGCCCAGAGCCACTTGTCTATTCTAACTTCCGTTTTCATAAGGGGTTACTTATTGTTGAAGTCACACATCGCGTGCTGGAGCCCGGCGAGCACGAACGTCTGCACGGCGTCGACAGCCACCTCGACCCTCGCAGGGAGCTCCTGGCGCTCCTCGGGGGTGAACTGGCCGAGAACGTAATCAATCTGGCAACCGCGCGGATAGTTGTCGCCTATGCCGAAGCGGAGCCGCGGGTAGGCCTGCGAGCCGAGCATCTGGGCGATGTTCTTCAGTCCGTTGTGCCCGGCGTCGCTCCCCGACGGCTTCATACGTATCGCGCCGAAAGGGAGGGCTATGTCGTCGACCACCACGAGGATGTGCTCCATCTCGATACCCTCCTTCTCCTTCCAGTAACGCACTGCGTTGCCGCTGAGGTTCATATAGGTCGAGGGTTTGAGTATCACGATCTGCTTGTTCTTCAAGCGTCCGCGGGCCACGTCGCCGTAGCGTTCGGTCGAGAATTGCAGCCCGCGGGCCTCGGCGAGCGCGTCGGCCACGCGGAAACCGATATTGTGGCGGGTTCCGGCATACTCGGCTCCGATATTGCCAAGCCCGACTATAAGGTATTTCATAGGAATTTTCGCAAAAACAGCTACTTAGTAAATCAGAAACCGTTTAAACAGTCTCAAAAAGAGAAGCGGCACCGGGGCGCGCTATGGCATCCCGAGGCCGCTTCAAAGCGTTGTCAGCGTTGCTGCGAGGTAGCTTACTTGCCTGCGGCGGCAGCTGCGGCGGCACCGCGGGCGGCGCGGGTGAGCTGTACGGCGCAAACGACTGCTTCCTTCGGAGTAACGAGTTCGAGACCTTCGAAGTGGAGGTCGCCGACCTGCATGGTCTTGCCGAGGCCGAGGTTGTCAACGTTGATCACGAGACGCTCGGGGATGTCGTTGTAGAGAGCCTTAACCTTGATGCGCTTCATAGCGAGGGTGAGCTTACCACCGGCCTTCACACCTTCGGCGTGGCCTTCAACCTTGACGGGAACCGACATAACGACGGGCTTCTTGTCGGTAACCTCCAGGAGGTCGATGTGGAGGATGGTGTCCTTCACGGGGTGGTACTGCACTTCGCGGAGCACGGCCATCTTCTTCTCGCCGTTGAGAGCGAGCTCGATAGCGAAGATGTCGGGGGTATAGATGAGCTTGCGCACAGCCTCGTTGGTAACGGTGAGGTCGGTGGTGATGATACCGCGGCCGTGTTCGATTTCAACGAGCTTTTCGCCGGGCTTGAGGGCGCCGGTGAAGGGGAGGGTCACGATTTCACCGCCGTTGAGAACCACGGGGATCTTGCCTTCCGCACGGAGGGTCTTGGCTGCCTTCTTACCGAGGTCGGTACGAGGCTCGGCAGCGAGCTGGAAAGTCTTCATTTTCTGTAAGTTTTAAATGTGTTACTCAAAAATAATGTGTAATTATTTTCCCATCACACTGGGGGAACCATCGTTGATTCCGGGCACGAAGTTACGCAAAATCCCCGTAATCTCCAACATTTCAGCCCCCGACTTTTCCCAACCCCGTCTTTTTCCGCAAAAATAAGGCCGGAGACCTCGTGCGACATCATATCGCGGGAGACCTCCGACCTTTGTATCGGTAATCTGTCGGGGAGTCGCGGTTCTGTTTAAGCGAACTTCGAGAAGTCGGCTTTCTGCATATCACCGAGGTTGGAGAACGCGCGGTGGAACTCGAACGCGGCGTCGGTGACCAGCGGGGTCTGGCCGCCGCGGCCGATCTTGAGGTAGTCGTTGAGGAGTTCGCGGTACATCGGGTGGGCGCAGTTGTCGATTATCTCGCGGGCGCGCTGCACGGGATCCTTGCCGCGGAGGTCGGCGATACCCTGGTCGGTGATGAGGATGTCGACCGAGTGCTCCGAGTGGTCGACGTGAGACGCCTGGGGCACGATGTTGCTTATCAGGCCCTCCTTGGTGATCGACGGGCAGGAGAAAATCGAAATGTAGGAGTTGCGGCAGAAGTCGCCGGAACCGCCGATGCCGTTCATCATGCGGGTGCCAAGAACGTGGGTCGAGTTGACGTTGCCGAATATGTCGGCCTCAAGCGCGGTGTTCATGGCGATCACGCCCAGACGGCGGATTACCTCGGGGTTGTTCGATATTTCGGCCGGACGGAGGAGGATTTTGTCGTGGAAGAAGTCGAGGTCGGCGAAAAGCTGGCTCTCAACCTGGTCGGAGAAGGTCATCGAGCAGGTCGAAGCGAAGGTGCACTTGCCCAGGCGCAGCAGTTCCAGCACGGAGTCCTGCACCACCTCGGTGTACATCATGAAGTTGGGGAGCTCCTTATCCTCGCCGAGGTAGTTGAGCACGGCGTTGGCCACGTTGCCCACACCGCTCTGCAGCGGCAGGAACTCCTTGGGAATGCGACCCTTGCGGTACTCGCTAACCAGGAAGTTGACCACGTTGGCGCCGATGCGCTTCGACACCTCGTCGGGCTGGGTGAAAGGCTTCACGCCGTCGAACGCCTTGGTGCGCACGATGCCCACGATTTTCGACGGATCGACCTTGAGGGTCGGCGCGCCTATGCGGTCGTTGGGGGCGTAGATGGGTATTTCGCGGCGGCGGGGCGGGTCAAGGGGCTTGTAGATGTCGTGCATCCCGTAGAGGCTCTTGGGGAGCTCCTCGTTAAGCTCGATGAAGATTTTCTTGGCCATCGGGGCGTAGGTGGGTATGTTGCCCACGCCACAGCCGAGAAGAATCTCGCCGCTGTCGGAAACGTCGGCCGCCTCGATGATGGCATAGTCGATATCGCCGTAGAACCCGTAGCGCACCTCCTGGGCCATCTCCGAGAGATGGCGGTCGAAGTAGTGCGCGTCATGGGAGTTGATACGCTTGCGCAGGTCGGGGGTGTTCTGGTAGGGGGCGCGCATATTGATCGCGTTGTTGCGGGCCAGAACGCCGTCGACGTGATCGTTGGTCGAGGCGCCGGTGAAAATGTTCACCTTGAACTCGCGTCCCTGCTCGTGCTCCTTGGCGGCCTTCTCAGCCACCGCTTCCAGAATGATCTTCGGGTTACCGGGTGCGGTAAAACCGGAGAGACCGAGGGTGTCGCCGTTTTTGATGTGCTCGGCGGCTTCCTGCGCCGATATGAAATTGAATGCCATAATGAAAGGGTTAATATTCTGCTCTGTCGGCCAAATTTCAGTCGGGCGATTGAAATAAGGCGCTTTTTTTGTAATTTTGCGCAAAATTAGGCCATTTGCGTATCACGGGCAAATTTTTCCGTCTGTTTTATAGCACACTTTTCCGCAGCGTGCGCGGTTGGCCATTGATAATATGGAAAAAGAAAAGAAACTCTTCATAGAAACTTACGGCTGCCAGATGAACGCGGCCGACAGCGAGGTGGTGGCCTCGATCATGGAAATGGCCGGCTACGGCGCCGCCGAAACCCCCGAGGAGGCCGACGCCGTTCTGCTCAACACTTGCTCGATCCGCGACAACGCCGAGCAGAAAATCATCAGCCGCCTGCAGTACCTCGGTTCCGTGCGCCGCAAGCGCCGCGACAACCCTTATATAATAGGTGTGATCGGGTGTATGGCCGAGCGCGCCAAGGAGGAGCTCATCGAGGGGCACGGGGTCGACCTCGTGGCGGGCCCCGACTCATACCTCGACCTCCCCAACCTCTTCGCCGCGGCCGAAAACGGCCAGAAAGCCATCAACGTAGAGCTCTCCACCACCGAGACCTACCGCGACGTGATCCCCTCGCGCATCTCAGGCAACCGCGTCAGCGGCTACATCAGCATCATGCGCGGGTGCAACAACTTCTGCTCCTACTGCATCGTGCCCTACACCCGCGGCCGCGAACGCTCCCGCGAAGTGCGCAGCATCCTCAACGAGCTGGCCGACCTCCGCACCCGCGGCTTCAAGGAGGTCACCCTCCTGGGGCAGAACGTCAACTCCTACCGCTACACCGACTCCGAGGGGAACACCACCGGCTTCGCCGGGCTGCTCGCCGCCGTGGCCGAGGCCGCGCCCGATATGCGAGTGCGCTTCACCACCTCCCACCCCAAGGATATGTCGGACGAGACCATCGACGTGATCGCCCGCTACCCCAACATCTGCAGCCATGTGCACCTCCCCGTGCAGTCGGGCTCCGACAAGGTGCTCAAGGCTATGAACCGCAAATACACCCGCGAATGGTACCTCGGGCGCGTGCGAGCCATCCGCGAGCGCGTTCCCGGATGCGGCCTCTCGACCGACCTCTTCACCGGCTTCCACGACGAGAGCGAGGAGGATTTCCAGCAGACCCTCTCGCTTATGTGCGAGGCGGCTTTCGACTCGGCCTTCATGTTCAAGTACTCCGAGCGCCCCGGCACACTCGCCTCACGCGAGATGCCCGACAACATCCCCGAAGAGGTGAAAATCGACCGCCTCAACCGTATGATCGCCCTGCAGAACGAGCTGTCGGCCGAATCGAACCGCCGCGACGAGGGGAAGGTGTTCGAGGTGCTCGTCGAGGGGGTGTCGAAGCGGAGCACCGACCGATGGATCGGGCGAACCGAGCAGAACAAAACCTGCGTGTTCCCCCGCGGCGACTTCCGCGTCGGCGACCTGGTGAAGGTACGCGTGGTCTCCAGCTCCTCGGCAACCCTCCTCTGCGAGCTGGCCGACTGACGCACACCACCTATTCACCTAATTTATTGGTCAAAAAGGCCGAAAAATTGCCTGTTCCGCATTTTTTGACTAACTTCGCCGCATAATTTTGACAATCTGACGATTGTAACAACCTGACAAGAAAATAACCAATCAATTACTATCTCTGATGAAATTTATGAACTTTAAGAAAGCCGCCCTTATGTTCGCGGCCACTACCGTTGCGCTCGGGTTCGCCGCTTGCAGCGACGACGATGACAACAGCAATGGAGGCAACGGTTCCGACGACAACGGCACCGAAGCTGTCGATATGTGGGGCGACGTGCTCCGCGGCGACAATATGACCCTCCAGTTCTTCCCCGACCACTTCGCATACTACTGGGAGTACACCTTCGACGCCGAGGCAAACCCCGAGACCGGCCTGGTGATCACCGGCGCGTTCCCCGACTCACGCTTCCTGAGCTACAACGTATATGACGACGACGAGCAGACAAGCTACTGCGAAAAGGGCTTCAGCCTCCTCGACACGGAAATCATTCCCGACGATGGCTCCGTAAACCCCTTCCTCGGCGCCACTGGCTCCAACCGCGACTACACCATCTACGTTCTCCCCACCGACGCGCCCGAGAGCATCAGCGCCGGCAAGAAGAACATCATCTGGTTCGACGCCGACGTTAAGAAGGTGTGCACCATCCTCCGCTACTACATCCCCGAAGTGGGCATCCAGGGCGGCGTCGACATGCCCGTGATCAAGGGACTCGACCTCGCCACCGCTAAAACCACTGCGGCACCCAAGCGCGAGCTCAGCGGCCTCCACGGCAATATGAGCATCCCCGGCGGCGCTTTCTCCTCCAGCCCCAACCTCCCCTTCTTCCGTGCGCCCTTCTCCTACGCCTACCCCAACGGCCCCGCCGAATACTGCTACGCCCGCAATGTCGTAGAGAAGGAGAACGTGCTGGTGTTCAACTTCAAGGCTCCCTCCTACCCCAAGAACGCCTCCGAGTTCGGCTCGACCGATATGCGCTACTGGTCGGTGTGCGTGGGCAACCAGGCAACCTACACCCCGCTCGCCATCAGCGACTACCAGACCAAAATCGACGCTGACGGCTTCGCCAACTACATCGTAGCCGACAAGAACGGCGCCGACTACGCCAAGGTCAAGAGCCTCGCGGAGGCCAACGGCTACAACATCCTCGAATGGGACGGCGATAGCTGGGGCGACGGCGTGATGATCCTCTACCGCAACATGGTGTTCGCCGACGACTACGAGCACTCCCTCCGCAAGCTCGACCCCGTGGGCCCCGGCGTGAACCCCATGCTCAACCCCGCCAAGTACATCTGCGCGATGGCTCTCGGCCAGTGGGGCGCTGCCGGCAAGAAAGTATCCGTGGCCGACTACATCGCTGCCGAAGGCAAGGTGCAGCCCCGCCAGCCCAACGCGGCCAACTGATCTGACAAACCCATCCATCTCTCTTGATGAAGAAAACATTTTTCCAACTCCTTTCGCTTCTCATCCTTGTGGGCCTCTCGGGCTGCATCAAGGATGAGAAGCCTAATATTGAGGTTGACATACTCAAAGTCAGCTCACCGGAGGGGAACATTCTCAACGTGGTTTTCAGCAGCGACCTGATCGACGTGTTCGTCACCCCGGGAACCGACCTGGCGGCGCTCGACCTCGACTTCGCGATTTCCGAAGGCGCCACCATTACCCCTAAGCCCGAGGAGGTTACCGACTACACCGCCGACCGCCGGTTCACCGTTACCAGCGAGGACATGGCGTGGTCCAAGGCATACACCGTGAGTGTCCGCCCCGCCAACCTCCCTACGAGGTTCCGCTTCGAAAACTGGCGCCAGCCCGAACGCATGCGCTACCGCATTCCGTTCGAGTCCACGACCGATGCCGAAGGTAACGAAACCAACCTCAACATATGGGCCTGCGGCAACGAGGCTTACAACTTCCTCACCGACAAGTTTGACGACTACACCGTGTTCCCCACCCAGCCTACATCCGAGGCCGCCGAGGGGAGCCTCGCCGCCAAACTCGTCACGCGCCTCACCGGGCAGATTGACCGCCCGATAGCCTCCGGCAACCTTTTCATAGGCTCTTTCGACGCATCGCTCCGCGATCCGCTGGAATCGACCCAGTTCGGCCTCCCCTTCATGCTCAAACCCCTGCGCTTCACGGGTAAGTACAAATACCGCTCCGGGGGCGAGACGCTGAAGTCCGGCAAGCCCGACTGCTGCAAGATTCAGGCGGTGCTCTACCGCACATCGCCCGGCGTGAGCCATCTCAACGGCTACTCCGTCAAGAACAGCCCCAACATCGTAGCCAGGGCCGAACTCCCCGAAGCCGATGGCGCCGACACCCCGGGCGACGGTTTCGCGACGTTCGACATACCCTTCGCTTACACCGCCCAAATCGACCCCGACGCTCTCAGCTCCGGCGGCTACAACTTGGCTGTAATCTTCTCGGCGAGCCGCAACGGCGACGTCTACGACGGAGCGCCCGAGAGCGTGCTGATTGTAGACGACATTGAGATTATTTGCGACCAACCCACCGACACCGACCAGTTATGAGCCTTTCAAACATCAAGAAAATAAGCATCGGCGCGGCGCTCCTCGGCATTGCCGCCGCGGCTCCCGCGGCCCACGCCGGAGGGCTCGACTACACGTTTGCCGCCGGCTACAACATCGGAGGCACAACTCCCATGGGGCTCCCCGCCGAAATACGCTCGATAAACGGCTATAACCCCGGCTTCAACTTCTCCGTGGGAGCCTACGGCGCGAAAATGTTCTCCAGCGCCTGGGGCCTCGGCCTCGGAGTCGCCTACGAGACCGTCGGTATGAAAACCAAGATTTCGGCCCGCAACTACCACCTTACGATGAACATCCTCTCGGGCGAGGGCACTGGCACCCGCACCGGCTACTTCACCGGCGACATCAAGAACACCACCAAGATCGGCTACATATCCGTGCCAGTCTACGCCGTGTTCCGGCCCTCGGCCGCCTGGGAGTTCAACGCCGGACTCTACTTCGCCGCCGCCGTCGACCGCGAGTTCACCGGCGAGGTAGCCGGGGGCAAAATCCGCGAGACCCCGCTCCACGCCGCCGTAGGCATCGACCGGGCCGAATACGACTACTCCTCCGACATCAACCGCTTCGACACAGGCGTGATCATTGCCGCCACGCGCCGCGTTTACCGCGGCCTGGGTGTTCGGGCCTCCCTGAAATGGGGCCTCCGCAGCGTCCTCAACGAATCGACCCGCAAAGTCGACATGGCCACCTACAACGTCTACCTCAACGTAGGTCTCACCTACACCCTCTGACCCGACTCCGCCTCACCCCTTTTCGCCGGGCGCGCCACGAATGAGTGTGGCGCGCCCGGTCCTTATCAATCCCCTGCACATTCCAAAAATGATACGCGCTCACACACTTTTCCAACAAGGCTCCGGCGGGCTTTTTAGGGAATTTTAAGACAAAAATCATTGACAAGGGGGCACTGATGTTGTAATTTTGCACGAAATTAGAGCGAGAACGGCCCTCATGGCACTTCAGATCGGGACTTACGGCCCCGAAGGGGTGCCTCATCGGCTCGTTTCCATTATGCTCCTGAAATAAATATGGAGAATCAAAACCACAACCGCTCGGCCGGAATTGGCGACCGCGTGACATCGACTATCTCTGTGATGCTCGTTCTGTTCATTCTCGGACTCGTGGCGGCTATCAACATAACGTACAGCGGCATCGACCGCCAGGTAAAAGAGAAAATGGGTTTCACGGTGATGCTCCGCGACAGTGTCGCGCCCGGAGCCGCCGAACGGCTCCAGGCTGAATGCGCCGGAGCACCGTACATTTCCTCGTTCAAATACCTCACCGCCGACCAGGTGATGGCCGAAGAGACCCAGGGCGAGGGTGCCGAGCTCGTGGAGCTTCTCGGCGTGAACCCCTACGCGCCGATGATCGACATACGCGTCACATCGGTCTACGCCGACGTCGACAGTATCTCCCGTCTGGCTGCTTCCTGGGAGAGCAAGCCCGAAGTCGAGGAGGTGTCGGTCAACAAGGAGATGGTCGGCAACCTGGCACGCAACGCCCGTATGCTCAACACAATACTGCTTATTATCGCCGCCGCCCTGCTGCTGATTAGTTTCGTGCTGATTAACAACACGGTGAGGCTCACCGTTTATTCCCGCCGCTTCCTCATACACACGATGAAGCTCGTCGGGGCCAAAGGCTCGTTTATCCGCCGCCCCTTCCTGGTTTCCAATATGTTGCAGGGGCTGATAGCCGCCGCGCTCGCTTGCGGACTGCTCGCGCTCCTCACCGGCTGGGCCAAGAGCCTCGACCCGGCAATGGACTCCCTGCTCCCCTGGGGCGCCCTGGCCGTCGTGTTCGGCGCCGTCGTAATAGTGGGAGTGGCAATCTGTGCCCTCGCCGCCGTGATAGCCACCAACCGCTATCTCCGCGCCAGCTACGACGATATGTTCAACTGATTCCTCCATCACCGTTTCCACGGTCCTATCCAACTAACGCGAAACAATGTCTGCGAAAGAAAACCGCATTGAGCGCGAGAGCGCTTCGCAATTCCCCCTGGGAAAACGCAACTTCATAATGATGGGCGCCTCGGCCTTGATGATCGTGCTCGGCTTCCTGCTGATGCTCGGCGGCTCCTCCACCGAGGCCCAGTTCAACCCCGACATATTCTCGGCAAGGCGCATCGTGGTCGGCCCGACCATCGCCTTCCTCGGCTTCATAGCCCTCGGGGTGTCGATTGTGCTCCGCCCCAGCCGCCCCGCCAAAGAGAACGAAGACAAGAACTGAACCCCGCCACTCTCCGCCATAACGCGTTGGCGCGCCGCGCCCACCTGACTTCAACTATTTCCAAGCCTCTTACTTACACATGGACTGGTTAGACGCCCTCATCCTCGGCATCGTTCAAGGTCTCGCCGAGTACCTCCCCATAAGCTCCAGCGGACACCTGGAGATTTTCCGCGAAATCCTCGGTCTCGACCTTTCGGGTGCCGACTCCCTGCAATTCGACGTGGTGCTCCACGTCGCCACGGTGCTCTCCACCATTGTGGTGCTCTGGAAGCGTTTCGTGCCCCTCTGCACGTCGTTCTTCACCCTGCGCCGCGACGAAAACACCACCTACGTCTGGAAAATCCTCCTTTCGTGCATCCCCGTGGGCATCGTCGGCGTGTTCTTCAAGGATTACGTCGAGCAGTTCTTCGGCGGAGGGCTCCAGATTGTCGGCATATGCCTCTGCGTCACCGCCGCCCTCCTCGCTTTCGCCTACTTCTCGCGCACCTATGTGGGCGGGGCCAAAGGCTCCGGAGTGGTTTCCGCTGAGAAAGGGCGCTCGATCAGCTGGACCGACGCCTTCGTGATCGGCTGCTCCCAGGCCGTGGCCGTGCTCCCCGGCCTGTCGCGCTCCGGCACCACCATCGCCACGGGCATCATGCTAGGCGACAAGCGCTCCGAGGTAGCCCAGTTCTCCTTCTTCATGGTCATAATCCCGATTCTCGGCGAGGCGCTGCTCGACCTCCTCAAGCTCCTCGGCGGCGAGGGGGCCGACTCCCCTATCGGCTTCCTTCCGATGGCCGTGGGCTTCCTCGCCTCCTTCGTGGTTGGGTGCCTGGCCTGCAAATGGATGATCGAGCTCGTCAAGCGCGGCGGCCTCGTTTGGTTCGCCCTCTACTGCGTTGTCGTGGGCGTGCTATGCATCTGCTGGTAAAGCCCCGCGTCGCCGAAAAAAACGTACTCCGAAGAAAAAACAACCCCGCCCCTGTCAGAAATGAATCCGCTCGAAGGTGAAATAATGGTGATTGACAAGCCGCTCGGCTGGTCGTCGTTCCATGTGGTCAAAAAACTCCGTTCCGCCCTGCTGACGCGCCTGCGCCGCGCCGGGGTGCGCAAACTGAAGGTGGGCCACGCCGGAACCCTCGACCCGCTCGCCACCGGCGTGATGATCATCTGCTCCGGCAAGGCCACCAAGCGCATCGACGAGCTCCAGAGCGGCGTGAAAGAATACATCGCGACAATGGCCCTCGGGGCCACGACCCCCTCGTTCGACCTCGAAACACCCGTCGACGCCACATTCCCCACCGACCATATAACCCGCGAACTCGCCGAGGAAGCCCTCTCCCGATTCCGCGGACGCATCGAGCAGGTCCCCCCCGCCTACTCGGCATGCAAGGTCGACGGCAACAGGGCCTACAAAATGGCCCGCACGGGGCAGGAAGTCGAACTGAAGCCCAAAGTGCTCGTGATCGACGAGCTGGAGCTGCTCTCGTTCTCCCCGACAGAGCTCACCGTGCGCGTCGTATGCTCCAAAGGCACCTACATCCGCGCCCTGGCCCGCGACATCGGCCTGGCGCTCCAAAGCGGCGCCCACCTCACCGCCCTGCGCCGCACACGCGTCGGCAACCACTCGATAGCCGACTCCCTCCCGCCCGACCGCGCCGCCGACATCATCCTCACCGCCCCGATGGAAATCACCGGCGAAAACGGGGAAGCGATCGCCGTAGAGCCCCTCGAACTCCGCAACCGCCCCGACGACCCCGACACCGCCCGCCACCGCGCCGACATCCTCTCCTTCGACCAGCGCTCCCGCCGCTCCCACTCTGAATCTGAAGAATAAACAACACCATCATAGCTTACACCGATATGAAACTTTCACAGTTCAAATTCAAACTTCCCGACGAATTAATCGCGCAACGCCCCGCTACCGCCCGCGACGAATGCCGCCTGATGGTCGTACACCGCAAGACCGGCGAAATCGAACACAAGGTGTTCAAGGATATTCTCGGCTACTTCGGCGAGGGAGACGTGATGGTGTTCAACGATACCAAGGTTTTCCCCGCGCGCCTCTACGGCAACAAGGAGAAAACCGGCGCCAAAATCGAAGTGTTCCTCCTCCGCGAACTCAACCCCGAGCACAAGCTTTGGGACGTGCTCGTCGAGCCCGCGCGCAAAATCCGCATCGGCAACAAGCTCTACTTCGGCGACGACGAGTCGATGGTGGCCGAGGTTATTGACAACACCACCTCCCGCGGCCGCACCCTCCGTTTCCTTTACGACGGCTCTCACGAGGAGTTCAAGGCCAACCTCTTCAAACTCGGCATGACCCCGCTCCCCGAATACATCCAGCGCGAACCCGAGGAACAGGATGCCGAGGACTATCAGACCATCTTCGCCCGCAACGAGGGTGCCGTAGTGGCTCCCTCGGCCGGAATCCACTTCAGCCGCGAGCTCCTCAAGCGTCTTGAAATCCGGGGCGTGGAGCAGGGCTTCCTCACCGTTCACAGCGGTCTCGGCGCGTTCCGCGAAATCGACGTCGAGGACCTCACCAAGCACCGTATGGACTCCGAGGATATGAACGTCAGCGAGGAGCTGGTCGAACTGGTCAACAAGGCAAAGGACGCGGGCAAGAACGTCTGCGCCGTGGGCACCTCCACCCTCCGCGGCATCGCGAGCGCCGTAAGCATGGGCGGACATATGAAGACCTACACCGGCTGGACCAACAAGTTCATCTTCCCCCCCTACACCTTCACCGTGTCGACCGCCCTCGTCACCGGCTTCCACCTCCCCTACTCCACGATGCTGATGATGACCTGCGCCTTCGGCGGCTACGACCTGGTGATGCGCGCCTACCACGAGGCCGTAAAGGAGGGCTACCAGTTCGGCGCCTACGGCGACGCTATGCTCATCGTCGACTAAACTCTTTGCCATTATGGTTATAAACGAACGTGAAAGCCGCCGCCGACGCGTGCTCGCCGCCGCCGACGCTATGATCACCGCCGCCCGCACCGCGCCGAAAGCCCGCGGGGTGGATATCCTGGAATGCTGCGTGGTCGAGGGTGACGACATCAAGCGCCTGTCCGACACCATGCTCCGGCTCTTTGCCGAAACCGGGCGCCCGGTGTTCGAACGCGACGCGGCCAACATCCTCAAGGCCGACGCACTGGTGGTAATCGCCACCCGCCCCCAGCCGATGGGCCTCAACTGCGGCCATTGCGGATCGCCGACCTGCGGCGCGAAACCCGCGGAAGTACCCTGCGTGTTCAACAGTGTCGACATCGGCATCGCCCTCGGCTCGGCCGCCGCCGCTGCCGCCGACTGCCGCGTGGACACCCGCGTGATGTACTCCGCCGGTATGGGAGCGCAGCGTCTCGGGCTGCTCGACACCCCCGCGGGAGCCTGCCGCCAGTATTTCGCCATACCCGTCTCCGCCTCCTCGAAATCACCCTTCTTCGACCGCTGACCCGCTTATGGCCTCGGCAAAACCCTCCTCCCCGGCGGCGCCCGGCATAACCGGCGCGATCAAAGAGTGGTTCGCCGACCTGGGCCGCGTGCTCTTCCCGCGCACCTGCGAAATCTGCGGGCGCACCCTGGTAAAGGGTGAGCGGCTTATGTGTCTCCGCTGCCGGGGCGAAATGCCGTATACAGGTTACCACGCCATCCCCGACAACCCGCTGGCCATGAAGCTCGCCAGCCGAAAGGCTCCGCTGGTTACCGCCGCCGCGATGTACCACTACCACAGGGACTCTCCCTACGCCCGCCTGATACAGCGCGCCAAATACAGCGACCGCCCCGAAATCGACCGCCAGCTCGCCAGGGAGTACGCCGCGACGCTCCTCGACGCCGGATTCCTCGACGACATCGACCTCATTGTGCCGGTGCCTATGGCAACCGCCAAGCTACTCCGCCGAGGCTACAACCAGGCGGTCGAAATCGCCGAGGCAATCGGCGAAACCGCCGGAATACAGGTTGGCGAATACCTCTCGGCCCGACCCCACTCCACCCAGACCCGCAAACAGGCCGCCGAGCGCGAGCGCAACGTCAGCGAGGTTTATTCGGCCATACCCGAAGCCGTGGAACTCGGCGGGTGCCACATCCTCGTGGTCGACGACGTGATAACCACCGGGGCAACCATCCTCGCCTGCTGCGCCGCCCTCCACAAAGCCGCCCCCTCGGCCCGCGTCACGGCTCTCGCCCTCGCCGCCACTCACCGATAAACCCATTTCGAATCCAATACTCGTAACCACGCCGCGACACAATGCCCAGTATGAACCTCAACAATATCGGGCCACGCCATACATTATCGCAGTAGAACTAATTACATCAGCCAAATAGTTGCCAATGCTCACACAACGGTTAAAAATGATTATCAACAGCGGGAAGAATCCGAAATGGAAGTATTATCTCAAGGCCTATGCCCGACAGCTCTATCCATCCTCATTATCACGCGGCAGACTCAACCACCTGTTGGAAGAGATTGACAAAAGGGCCGATGCCGACGAAATCCGCAGCCGTGCCGCTTATTACTGCCGAATCACGCCGGAAAGCATCGGAAACTGGGAAAGCACCCCGGTAATCCATCCGGCGATTCAACGGGCCTCTATAGGGACAACCCGCGTGACAAGACAAAAAGTCTATTACCACGACATTATGGAGTTCGCCCGCTTTTTCGACCCGAATCAACGCATAAACATACTGTCAGGCGACATAACTTATGTACCAGAAGTGCCGACCATAGTCAAAAGCCGTCCCATCCATAGCGAAAACGGCAACTCGGTGCTTCTTAACCTCAACAAAATACGACATTTCATCTTTCCTAACGACAAGGTGAGTTTCGATGCCAAAGAAAACAGCGTGCTTTTCCGGGGAAAGATCAAAGGCAAGGAAAACCGCATAAGATTTATGGAGGACTTTTATGGCAAACCCGGTATCGATGCGGGGAGCATCGACACCGTTCCTGGACGGGAACTTTGGCATTGCGAGAAGCTTACAATAAGGCAGCAGTTGAGGGCAAAGACGATAATGGCGCTCGAAGGCAATGATGTGGCCTCGAATCTCAAATGGATCATGGCGTCAAACTCTTTGGCCGTAACCCCGAGAATGCGATTCGAGACATGGTTTATGGAGGGCACGCTGAAAGGCGGAGAGCATTATGTAGAAATCGCCGACGATTTTTCAGACCTTGAGGAAAAAACAGACTACTACCAATCGCACCCTGCCGAAGCGAGGGAAATAATCGACAACGCACACAGATATGTCGCGCGCTTCAAGGACCCACACCGCGAAAAATTGGTCTCGCTCCTCACGCTCAAACTCTATTTCGACGCGCTCAACAACAGCCGATAAACCACGGTCACAACAGCGACACCCCGGAGATTCCGCCAAGACGGCCCGAGAGCTCCGGGGCGTAGTCGGCCCGTACGGATAGCGTCATCGAGCAGGAGTTGTCAAATTCCTGCGAGAGGATGGTTACTTCGGGATTCTTCACCACCTTCATAACATCGTTCATCGCCAGATACGGGAACGTGAAGCTGATGGTCTCCTTATTATGGCACTCGATGATCTCCCCCGCCTCGATGGCGAGCCGCGCCGCCTCCCGGTAGGCAGCGATCAGTCCCGGGGTGCCGAGCTTGATACCGCCGAAGTACCTCACCACCACGATAAGCAGGTCGGTAAGGCCGAATGAATTGATCTGCCCCAGTATGGGTTTGCCCGCCGTGCCCGATGGCTCCCCATTGTCGTTGCTCAGAAACTCCAGCCGGTCGGCCCCGAGCATATAGGCCCAGCACACATGGCGGGCGTCGAAGTACTCCTTGGCGAAGCGCTTCACCTCCTCGCGGGCCTCGGCGGCGGTGGTCACGGGTATGGCGAAACTCAGGAAGCGGCTCCGCTTCTCAGTCAGCGATGCCTCTGCGGGCGCCGCGAGCGTATGGTATGTGTCAGCCATGCCGTCAGTGGTGGGTTATCAGGTTAGTTTTCAGGGAGAGGCGCACGCTCGAAAGCGTCGATAAACGAGCCGGGGGTCGAGTTGTACACCGCCGCCCCCATCGAGCGGGCGTAAGGCTCGATCGTGTGGTACGACTTGAATGCCAGATAGAAACCGCGGAGCACCTCGTGGAGCGGGCGCTTGATATAGTCAGCCTTGATGCGCGAGAGTTCCCGCTCATCCTCCTTGTAGAAGTGGGGTTGCACGGTGGCCACGCGGTTCTGCTCGTCGACCGACAGCATCCCGAGCCACGAATGGTCGGCCCCGAGCAGGTATATACGCCTGAAGCCCATCCACAGCCCGAGCATCACTGAGGGCACCAGCACGTTGCGCGGCCGCGGCATCCCGCGGTGGTGGCGGAACGCGAGCCGCTCCAGCCAGCCGAAGCCCTCCACCCCGACGCAGTTGTAGGGGGTGACGACAACGTTTTCCGCCTTTCTGAGCGCCTCGGGCACTTTCGCTCCCGAGGGTATGAAAAGTGTCAGCGGCCAGGTAGCCCCGGCGAGGTTGCGCATCAGCGACGCTACGTTGGGGTCATCCGGGTTGCGGAAGAAATGCGGGTCGGCCAGCACATAGAATTCAGGCTTCAACTCGCTGAATTCCGGCGTGTTGCCGAAGAAGTTAACAGCCATAAGCCGATGGCGCCGCAGCAGGTCGGGCGTGCCATCGAGCACACCGCGCAGCGAGGGGCCGTTGCCGAGCACCACGAGCGCCTGATTGTCGATCGCGCTGCGGGGTATTCGGTGATGCTTGGTCTGCAACACTATCTTGACCAACGATTTAGCCGAAGCGCCGAGCGCCCCGGCCCACGAAGCGAGTTTGTCGTTAATACTCATCGGCTGGCATTTTTGGCTGATTTTTCGAGACTAATATTTACGCAAATTTAGCAATTCGGCGGCTAATTACATCGCGGTTACAGCAAAATTTAGTAATTTTGCCGTATGTTAGACCGGAGCAGCATAAAAATCGACGTGGACGCGGTAATCCGCGACCGCGTGCCGGGGCTGGCGCGCTTCATTCCGAAGTGGGCCACGGGCTGGCTCGCCCGCGTCATATGCCAGGACCGCATGAACCGGCTCCTGGAGGAGAACCGCGGGCTCGAAGGGGCCGACTTCTGCCGCGGCGTGCTCGCCTCGCTCAACATCTCGACCGAACTCACCAACGCCGACAAGCTACCCCCGAAGTGTGACCGCCGGGTGGTGTTCGTCTCCAACCATCCCCTCGGAGGGCTCGACGGCATGGCGCTCATCGACATCATACAGACCCACTTCGGAGGCCAGGTATGGTTCATCGTCAACGACCTGCTGATGGCCGTCAAGCCACTCAACAACGTGTTCCTCCCCATCAACAAGCACGGGGCGCAGTCGCGCAAGGCCGCCGCCGACATCGAGAGGGCCTTCGCCGGCGACGACCCGGTGATCATCTTCCCCGCCGGGCTCTGCTCACGGCTCAAGAAAACATCGTTCTTAGGCAAGCGCTGCCGCCAGATCGCCGACCTTAGGTGGAACAAGATGTTCGTCAACAAATGCATCCAGCACCACCGCGACGTGATCCCCCTCTTCTTCAGCGGACAAAACTCCGACCATTTCTACCGCGTGGCCCTCAACCGCAAGCGGCTCCGCATACCGTTCAACCTGGAAATGGTGTACCTCCCGCAGGAGATTTTCAAGGCCGAGGGGAAGAGCTTCCGGGTTATAGTGGGCGACCGCATTCCATACAACACCCTGGCCGGTGGAAAAGAGGCGCAGGGCTCGGCCGACACCATACGCTCGATGACCTACCTGCTCGACAAGGAGTCGATCGACGCGCCTCTGTTTAATTAATCCTGAACCTTATCCATCATCATTCCCGACACCAGTAATGGCAGAAGACATCATACCCCCCGTTGACCCGTCGATTATCGAAAAGGCTATGACGAGCGACCGCTTCCTGCGGCACACCAACAAGGGGGGCAACGAAATTTACATATTCGACGGCCGGGAGGCCCCCGAAGTAATGCGCGAGATTGGCCGCCTGAGAGAAATCGCGTTCCGCACCGCCGGGGGCGGAACAGGCAAGGAGTGCGACATCGACCAGTACGACCTGATGGATCCCCCCTGCCGGCAGCTCGTGGTGTGGGACCCCGTTGAGAAGATAATCACCGGGGGATACCGCTACATACTCGGCAAGGACATTCGCTTCAACCCCGACGGGTCGCCCCGCATCGCGACCTCGCATATGTTCGACTTCTCCCCCCGGTTCATCAACGAGATGCTCCCCTCGACCATCGAGCTGGGGCGCTCGTTCGTAAGGCTCGAATACCAGTCGTCGCGCGCCGGCGCCAAGGCCATCTTCGCCCTCGACAACCTATGGGACGGCCTCGGGGCGCTCACGGTACTCCACCCCGAAATCAAATACCTCTTCGGGAAGTTCACCATGTACCCCAGCTATGAGCGCGAATGCCGCGACCTGCTGCTCTACTTCCTCAACAAGCACTTCCCCGACCCCGACAACCTCGCGCGCCCCTTCCACCCCCTGGAGACCCACCCCGACACGGAGCGCTTCGCCGCCATACTCAACGGTGAAAACTTCCACGACGACTACCGCGTGCTCAACAACGAGATACGCCGCCACGGCATCAACATCCCCCCGCTGGTCAACGCCTATATGACCCTCTCCCCGACGATGAAAATCTTCGGAACCGCCATCAACGACGAATTCGGCGACGTCGAGGAGACCGGCATCTTCCTCACCATCGACGATATTTTCGAGGAGAAGAAGCGGCGGCACATTGAAACTTTCACCCACGATGAAAATCTCCCTCAGTAAAACCATATTCATGGCCGCGGCCGCCATACTGGGCGCGGCGTCGGCCAAGGCCGAATACGCCGTCGACTACCACGGCTCGCTGCTCGGCACTTTCGCCGGGGGCGACTTCGCGCCCTACTATATGTCGGCCAACCGCTACGGCACCGTCACCCAGAGCGCCAACGCCCTGCTGCGTCTCGGAGCGAGCCGCGACATCGACCGCTCCAAACGCTTCTCCTACGGCTTCGGAGCCGACTTCATAGGGGGCTACGGCAGCTCGGCCGACTATCTCAACTACCTGCCGGGGCGCCCCGAGGCACCCTGGGACCGTGCGCCCGAGAGCCCGGCCCCGGTGTGGGTACAGCAGCTCTACGGCGAGGTAAAATACCGCTCGCTCTTCCTCTCCGCGGGTATGAAGGAGCGCGGCTCGGCGATGCTCGACAACTCCCTGTCGAGCGGCGATATGACCCACAGCGCCAACGCCCGCCCAATACCCGAAGTACGCGTCGGATTCATTGATTACACCGACATCCCCTGGATCAACGGCTGGGTGCAGCTCCAGGCCGAGCTCTCCTACGGCAAGATGATGGACAAGAAGTACAACGAGCGCCGCTACAACTACTACGACTACCACATCAACACAGGCGCCATCTACACCTACAAGCGCCTCTACTTCCGCACCAAGCCCTCGATGCCTTTCTCGGCAACCTTCGGCATGCAGGCCGCCGGATTCTTCGGCGGCACAACCACCTCGTATTTCGACGGGCAGGTGTTCCGCGTCACAACGGCCTCCCGGGGACTGAAAATGTTCCTCAAAATGCTCATCCCGACCGACGGCGGCGCTGAATACTACGCCGGTAGCTCGCTCGGATCCTGGGACGTGGCCCTGCGATACCGCCTCCCCGGCGGCGACCAACTCAGGGCCTATATGCAGAAACCGTTCGAGGACGGCTCAGGCATCGGATTCATGAACGGTTTCGACGGCCTCTGGGGCCTGGAATACAAGGCGGCGCGCAAAGGCTGGATCAGCGGGGCCGTAATCGAATACATCGACCTCACAAACCAGGGGGGACCCAACCACTGGGACCCCGACGACTTCCCCGGCTCGACCATGGGAGGACACTCCAGCGGGGCCGACAACTATTACAACAACTTCGAGTACAACTCATTCGCCAACTACGGTATGTCGCTCGGCACGCCGTTCGTTCCCTCCCCGATCTACAACACCAACGGCTGCCTGCAATTCCTCAACACCCGGGTGCGCGGCTTCCACATCGGCATCGAGGGTGAGGCCGGAGGCCAGTGGGCCTACCGCGCCCTCGGAGGCTACCGCAAAGGCTGGGGCACCCCCTTCCAGCAGCTGCTCGAACCCACCAGCTCCACCTCGGTGATGATCGAGGGGAAATACCGCCCGGCGGCTGTCAAAGGGCTGGAAGTATGCCTGCAGCTCGCGGGCGACAAGGGCTCGATGTTCGGCGACCACTTCGGCGCCCTCCTCGGAGTGCGCTATTCAGGAACCTTTATTTTCGGTAAAAAATGAGAAAGCAAGCATTCCGTTATATAGCGTTCCTGACCCTGGTGGTCGGCGCGCTCCTCGCCGCCTGCACCCGCAACGACGGCGACATAGGTTCGAAATTCGGCGAGTGGAAACTCACCGCCATGACCATCGACGGCCAAGAGAACCCCGCCTACGCCCGCAACATCTTTTGGGGCTTCCAGAGCGGCTCGCTGAGCTTCCGCCTGGTAACCTACGTCGAGGGGATTCCCGAATACAACGAGACGTTCGCCCAGTGGAGCGAGTCCGACGGCTACATCGTGCTGGACACCGACTTCTCCGACGACCAGGGCACATTCCGCTATTCCCCTCCCGAAGTGCTCCTCATCCCCTGGCAGACCTCCGGCATACGGCTCAAAATCATCTCCGAGACATCGTCCTACATGGTGCTTGAGTACGCCGCGGCCGACGGGAGCGTGATCCGCTACCATCTGCAGAAATGGGGCTGAACGGATTTATCCAAAAATCATTGAATCAAAGCTATGGCAAGAACGATAAAGAAAGCGTTAGTCACCGGCGCCGACGGTTTTATCGGCTCACACCTCGTTGAGGAGCTCCTCTCGCGGGGTATCGAAGTCAGGGCCCTCAGCCAGTATAACTCGTTCAACAACTGGGGATGGCTCGAAGGCATGAAGCGCGACGGCCTCGAAATCGTGTGCGGTGATGTGCGCGACGCGGCCTACTGCCGCCACATAGCCAGAGGGGTCGACACCATATTCCACCTCGCGGCCCTCATAGCGATCCCCTACAGCTACGAGGCGCCCGGCAGCTATGTCGACACCAACATCAACGGCACCCTCAACATCTGCCAAGCCGCGCGCGACAACGATGTCGACCGCCTCGTAGTAACCTCCACATCGGAGGTCTACGGCACAGCCCTCTACGTCCCCATCGACGAGAAGCACCCCCGCCAGCCCCAGTCGCCCTACTCGGCCACCAAAATCGGCGCCGACGCCATCGCCAACAGCTTCCACAACGCCTTCAACCTCCCGGTGGTGACCGCGCGCCCCTTCAACACCTACGGCCCGCGCCAGAGCGCCCGCGCAATCATCCCGACCATAATCAGCCAGATTGCCTCGGGTATGAGGGAGATAAAGGTGGGCGACCTCACCCCCACCCGCGACTTCAACTACGTCGCCGACACATGCCGCGGCTTCCTCGCCCTGGCTACCGCCGAGGGTATCGAGGGGCGCGACATAAACATCGCGACCGGCACCGAAATATCGATGGGCGACACCCTCCGCGCCATTGCGGAAATCATGGGGGCCGACGTGCGCTACGTCACCGACCCGCAGCGCCTACGCCCCGCCGGAAGCGAGGTCATGCGCCTCTGCGGCGACAACACCCTCATAACATCGCTCACCGACTGGCGCCCCCGCGTAACCCTCCGCGAGGGACTCGCCAAAACCATTGAATGGTTCACCAACCCGGAGAACCTCAAACGATACAAGCCCGACATCTACAACCGATGAAGTTCACGCTCATAGGGGGCGGTGGCCACTGCGAGTCGCTGCTAAAAGCGCTCCCCGAAGGGCTGGAGCCCGCCGGGTACACCGACCTCGCCCCGGTCGACGGCATGCCGCTCCCCTGGCTCGGCAACGACTCCGAGGCCCGGGGGCCGATACACATAGCCGTGGCCCTCGGACGCGGCGACACCCTCGGCGCCCGCAGGGCCATCATCGACCGCTTCGCCGGAGCTGAGTTCGTAAGCGTCATAGCCCCCACGGCCATAGTCACCGCCGGGTCGGAAATCGGCCCGGGGTGCGCCCTGCTCCACCGCGCGGTGGTCAACGGCGCCACCATTGGCCCCAACACAATAATTAATACAGGCGCCATCGTCGAGCACTCCACCACCATCGGTGAAAACTGCTTCATAGGCCCCGGTGCCGTAGTATGCGGCGGGGTGAGGATAGGCGACGACGTGCTCGTCGGTGCCGGAGCGGTGATCCGCAACGGCCTCACCATATGCGGCGGCGCGATAATCGGCATGGGCGCGGTGGTCACCGCCGACATCACCACACCCGCCACCTACCTCGGGTGCCCGGCCAGAAAAATTGAAAAACAATGCCGAAAGTGATAATCATAGCCGAAGCCGGAGTAAACCACTGCGGCTCGCTCGAAAGGGCGCTCGCGATGGTCGACGCGGCCGCCGAGGCCGGGGTCGATTATGTGAAGTTCCAGACCTTCAAGGCCTCGAAGCTCGTGAGCGCCTCCGCCCCGAAAGCGGGCTACCAGGAGGCCAACGACCCCTCCTCCGGCTCCACCCAGCTCGAAATGCTCCGCCGCCTGGAGCTCTCGGCAGCGGATTTCGCGACCCTCGCCGAAAGGTGCCGCGAAAAAGGGATCGGCTTTCTATCGACCCCCTTCGACCTCGACAGCATCCGCGACCTCGCCCCCCTCGGCATGGACTACTGGAAAATACCCTCCGGCGAAATCACAAACCTCCCCTACCTCAGGGCCATAGGTTCCCGCGGCGAGCCCGTGATACTCTCCACCGGTATGTCGGACCTCGAAGAGGTCGAGGCCGCGCTCCGCGCGCTGGAGGAGGCGGGCACCCCGCGCTCCAAGGTCATACTGTTGCACTGCAACACCCAGTACCCCACCCCGATGGCCGATGTTAACCTCCGCGCCATGAAGGCCCTCCGTACCCTCGGGGCCGCCTCAGCGGGCTACAGCGACCACACACTCGGCACCGAGGTGCCGGTAGCCGCCGTAGCACTCGGTGCGAGCGTCATCGAGAAGCATTTCACCCTCTCGCGCGACCTCCCCGGGCCCGACCACAAAGCATCGCTCACCCCCGCCGAGCTCGCCCTGATGGTCAGCCAGATACGAAACATCGAACTCGCGCTCGGCAACGGCTCGAAACGCGTCAGCGACTCCGAGCGTCCCAACATCGCGGTGGCCCGCAAGAGCATCGTGGCCTCCCGCTCCATAGCCCGCGGCGAAATCCTCTCCGATGAGAACCTCTCAGTGAAGCGCCCCGGCGGGGGCATCTCGCCGATGCTCTGGGATTCGGTCACCGGCACCCGGGCCGTAAAAGATTTCGCTCCCGACGAACAAATAACTCTCTGATATGGCCGACGAAACCACCCTCAACGAACTCACGCACCGTATGCGCACCATTATCGAGCCCGCCACTGGCGACCGCGAGGCCGCGGCTATCAGCCGCGAGATCATGTACGACCTCAAAGGGTGGGACCTCACCCAGCTCGCCATCCGCGGCGCCGAGCCGGTGAGCGACTTCATAGCCGACAAAGCGCTAGACGCCGCCCGCCGCGTGGCCGCCGGTGAACCCGTGCAGTATATCTTCGGGAGCGCCGGATTCTACGGCATGCGCTTCAAAGTCACCCCCGACACCCTGATACCCCGCCCCGAGACCGCCGAACTCGTCGACCTGATCGTAAAGCGCCACGCCGACAGCAAGGACCTCCGCGTGCTCGACGTCGGCACCGGCTCCGGCTGCATCGCCATAGCGCTCAGCCGCTTCCTCCCCTTCCCCGAAGTCACAGCCGTGGACATCAGCGACGCCGCCCTGGCCGTGGCCCGCGAGAACGCCGCCGCGCTCAAAGCCACCGTGACATTCCGCCGCGAGGACATCCTCGCCGCCGCGCCCGGTCCCGACAGCTACGACATCATAGTGAGCAACCCGCCCTATATCGCTCAAAGCGAGAGCGCCGCGATGGATAAGAACGTGCTCGACCACGAGCCCCACTCGGCTCTCTTCGTGCCCGACAGCGACCCGCTCCGCTTCTACCGCGCCATACTGCGCTACGCCGCCGACGGCGCCCTGGCACCCGGCGGAACGGTGTACTTCGAAATCAACCCCCTCTTCGCCGACGACCTCAAGCGGCTCGCCGACACCCTCGGGTTCACCGCCGACATACTCCCCGACTCCCAGGGGCGCCAGCGCTTCGCCATCGCGCGCCGCCGCGATTGAGCTGCCGCGACTACACCATAATTATTATATAAACCCGTATGCGCCGCGAACCGATTTCCCCCGAAATGGCCCTGAGCCGCCTGGCCACCCTCTGCGCCCGCGCCGAGCGGTGCCGCCACGAACTCGAACAGAAACTCTACGCCTGGGGGGTGCCCCGGGCCGAGGGGGAGCGCCTACTGCGGCGGCTCGAAGAGGAGCGCTACTTCGACGATTCGCGTTTCGCTGCCGCCTTCACCCGCGACAAAGCGCTATACGCCCGCTGGGGGCGCCGCAAAATCGAGGCCGCGCTGCGCCTAAAGCGCATATCCTACACCGACATACAGGCCGCCTTCGACGAGCTCGACGAGGATGAGTACCGCGCCGCTATGCTCGACGCCCTCGCCGCCAAAGCCCGTTCCATAAAGGAGGGCGACACCTACGAGGGTCGCACCAAGCTCTACCGCTTCGGCCTCTCCCGCGGCTACGAGTCCACCCTCCTCTCCGAAGCCATCCGCTCCCACCGCCCCTTCCGCCCCTGACATCTAACCTCACAACTCCGCCCCTGACCACCTATAACCTCTTAACTCTCCACTCCTTTCACTCTTTTCACCTTTTTTCCCGCCACGGTATTGCTTTTTGCGATTTTATTTATATCTTTGCAAAATTAGAGGATTATTAGTTGTTTTTATGCACTTTCACGGAATAACTATACTTCCTCTATGAAATATACACATTTTTATTCAATCTATATCTATAACCAAAGGGTACCCCCGAGGTATCGCATACGTTCGATCTTCCAATTTCGCCGCGCAACCGCCCCGGGCGGCCGCGGTAATGGCGGTATCATCCCGCGAGCCACAGGGCATCCCTGCTAATCAATCAAACTTGCGTATGAAAAAAAGCAACTTTTTGCTGCTCGCGCTTGGTTTGGCGGCGTCCGCGACGTTAACGTCGAGGGCCGAGACAGTCGCGCCGTATCTGGTCGACTTCAACACGCCGATCGCGACCGTAACGTCCGACTTCCGCGTGGCCTCCAACTGGCGCCACATCGTCGACTCCTTCGAGAGCTACGGGCGTTCGTACTACGTCGATTATTACTACGACACCTCTAACGGCGTCGACCAGAGCGGTTGCCTCCGCGCCGGAAGCCAGATAATCGGCGACCCTTATGACTACGACGACCAGCTGGCCGTGAACGACCTCCTGGTGACCCCCGTGATTTCCGGGGAGCTCTCCTTCGCCGCGCAGCTCACCAACTACGCCGGCTACGTCACCCTCTACGCCATCAACGACGACGGCTCCCGCGGCTCGCAGCTCAACCGCTTCAGCAGCTCCGAGCTCTCGCAGAGCGAGTGGCGCGTGATGACCATCGCTCTCGACCAGCCCATGCGCGTCGGCATCAAGCTCTCGCAGGCACGCCTCGACAACGTAGCCGCCACCTCGGCCGAAATCGACGTCGAGAAGAGCATCGCGGTTGACTCCGCCCAGCCCAACGACTGCGACTACACCGGCAACGGTGCCACCGGCACCATCTACTGGTTCCAGCAGCCCGACGGAGCCGTGAAGGTTTCCTACATCGTCACCGTAACCAACAACGGCGAAGCCGACATCGCCCTTGGCGAGGAGAACTTCTCCGTGTCGATCATCAACCGCAAGGACAAGCAAGCGTTCGTAACCGTGCCCGTGCCCCAGGCGCTCGCCATCGGCGAGACCTCCGAGCCGTTCGAGGTTACCGCCATGGTGCCCGTGTCTAACTGGCCGAGCTCCTACTCCTATCTCAATATGGACGTGCGCGAAAACTTCCAGGGGAGCACCCTGAACCGCGCGCAGTCCAACTACCGCGCCTACGAACCCAAGTTCGTGCTCCGCGAAGCTGGTTCCACCTCGACCAGCTCCCTGTCGAGCGCGATTACGTTCGGCATGGTTTCCGAGCCTACCACCAAGGCGTTTGAGATCTACAACGACGGCGCCGCCCCGATGACCGTCAAGAGCGTCACCCTCCCCGAAGGGTACACCACCGACCTCGAACAGACCACCGACTTCGTGCTCGCCAAGAAAACCAGCGTGCCCTTCAACGTGACCCTCACCACCGACGCGCTCGGTACTTTCAGCGGTGACATCACCATCGTGTATCTCGACAAGAACGGCGAGGAAGTCACAAAGACACTCCCCGTTACGGGCACCGTGCTTGGTGCCAACACATGGTTCACCACCTTCGACAACCCCGACGGCTCCAGCACCGTGGCATACCCCGAGGGCTCTATCGCCGAATCCGGCATCCAGAGCGGCTATAACTACAACTCCAGCACCCGTACTTACGACATCTACCTGAACTCGTACACCTCTTCGTCGTACCAGGAAGGGAACAATAAGTTCATCACTCCCAAGCTCCGCGCCGTGGCAGGCGACAAGCTCTCCTTCGACGTGGCCCGCGAAAGTAACAACTCCTCCTACTTTATGAAGGTGTATGTGTCGACCGACCGCGTGAACTGGGGCGAGCCCGTGGCTACCTACACCCCCAGCGACATGGGCGGCAGCGCCTTCGAGAACCGTTCGATTACTTTCGACCAGGCCGGCGACTACTACGTTGGCTTCGCCATCTTCGGCATGCGCCTCAACAACGTGTCCGGCCTTGAGAAGGTTCCCGTTGACTGCGACATATATATTAAGGACGTGCGCCAGGATGAGACCGTACAGGGAGGCAAGGAAGTTTCCTCCACCCTCGTGATCGTTCCGCTGACCACCGAGGACTCCTTCGAGTACACCGTGGGCTTCTTCGCCGACGGCGAGAAGGTAGTCGAGGTGCCCTCCATCTCCCTTACCGCCTCCAACAACCGCGAAACCCAGTTCGTGGCTAAATGGACTCCCGAACTTAGCGTCACCACCACCTTCTCGACCCACTTCGAGATCAACTTCACCGACGGCACCAAGTTCGTTTCCCAGCCCAAGGACCTCACCATCGAGTTCCAGCCCGAGTTCGTATTCTTCAACCGCGACGGATACGCCAACCCCAACTACCGTCCCGACAACCGCAAGGACCCCATCCGCTTCGGCAAGGTCAACCAGCCCGGCCTCACCCAGAGCTTCGACATCTACAACTGGGGCGCCGCTCCGATGACCGTCAAGAGCGTCACCGTTCCTGAAGGGTTCACCGCCGTTTACCCCGTTGCCGAAGGAGAGCCCCAGGCCGCCGGTGAGACCACCGTGGCAGGCAAGGAGCGCCAGGCCGTCGACGTTGTTCTCTCGGCCACCGTGGCCGGGACCTACGAGGGTAACCTCACCGTGACCTATGTTGACAAGGACGGCGCCGACGCCGAGTTCTCGCTCCCCATCAGCGCCGTGATGCTCGACCCCTCGAAGTGGTACGCTTCGTTTGACGACGGCACAGTCAACGGCGTATGGCCCGCGGGTACCGTACACGAGTCGAGCGCAACGCTATACAACGCCGGCACCTACGCTGTACCCGACGTCGGCTTCTACTCAAACTCGACGAGCAACAATATGTTCGTGACCCCGAAGCTCACCGCGACCGCTGGCGAATCGTTCACCTTCGACTCCAAGCTCTACG
Organism: uncultured Muribaculaceae bacterium; assembly: GCA_910587075.1. Classification (GTDB taxonomy): domain Bacteria; phylum Bacteroidota; class Bacteroidia; order Bacteroidales; family Muribaculaceae; genus UBA7173. The sequence continues at coordinate 142,180 of CAJUKE010000002.1, read as the reverse complement.
GTTCTTACAGCTCCAGCGGCAAAGTGGCCGTCTACGCCGCCGCCACCCGCGAAGAGCTCCTCGACACTGAAAACCGCGCTCCGATCGCCGAATTCTCGAAGGATAGCGATGACGCCGACAAGCAGATCGAAGGCGACTTCAAGACCTTCACCGTCACCATCCCCGAGGCCGGCGACTACTACATCGGCTTCATCAGCACCGACCGCGCCGTTGTCAACGACATCTACGGCCTCTCGCTGACCCCCGTTGAGCACGACCTCCAGCTCGCCGCCACCCTCGTACCCTCCACCGCTATGCAGAACGTGACCAAGGTCGCGAGCTTCGCGGTGCGCAACTTCGGCCTCAGCGACGAGGAAGCCGGAAGCTACACCCTCACCGCCTACGTCAACGGCGTTGCCCAGACCATCGAGGGGAATAAGGAAATCCCCATGGCCAACACCTTCAACGCCGCCACCACCGCGTTTGAAATCCCCTTCCGCTCGCCCAAGGTAGGCACCTTCCCCGTCTACCTCGAACTGAAGGCCGGCGACTTCGTGCTGGCTTCCGAGCCCCAGGATGTGACCTTCACCGAGGAAGTGCTCTCCAACGAAATCGTGGTAGGCACCCCCAACGGCACCAGCAACAAGACCCCGCTCAACCTTTACTATAAGGACAGCGAAACCGTGGCACTCTACACCGCCGCCGACCTCGGCATGAGCGGAGGTGAGAAAATCTCCAAGATCGCCATCAAGGGTGTTATGACCAAGGAGTTCACCTCGAACTTCAAGTTCTACTACCAGTGGACCGACGATACCGAGCAGACCCGCCCCGAATCCACCGGCGCCTTCCCCTACGCTGACCTCGGCATGACCCAGGTTATCGACCAGGATGGCTACGAATGGCACGCCATGGGCACCACTTCCGATATGGCCGAACTCTTCGTGATCGAATTCGCCGAGCCCGCTACCTACCAGGCCGGCAAGTCGCTCCGCCTCTTCTTCCGCTCCAACGCCTCCTCCGACGCGGGCAACAACTCCCTGCTCACCGAGAGCTCGAACCTCAAGAAAAACTGCTTCCAGCATCAGGACGACGGCACTTGGAACGAGTTCACCGGCACCTGGACCGCCGTCAACGAGCTGGCTCTCCCCGTGCTCCACATCAGCCTCGTCACCGAAGCGATCAGCCTCTCCGGCACAGTGACCGACACCGAGGGTAACGCCGCCGAAGGCGCGACCATCACACTCGTCAGCACCGACGGCGACGACGTGCAGTACGAAGGCACCTCCGACGCTACCGGCGCCTACAGCATCAACGTAGTGCAGTCGAGCCGCGCATACGACGTGCTCGTCACCAAGGACGGCAAGGAAGACTACGCCGACGCCGTTGAATTCCCCGAATCGAAGACCAACGACTTCACCCTCTACACCGTGGCCGAGCTCAACGACGCCACCGAAGGCGTTACCTCGATCGAGAGCGCCCTCGTGAAGATCGACCTCGGCCTCAAGCCCGGCTTCAACGCCATCGCCCTCCCCGTGGCCCTCACCACCGATGAAGTGGCAGCACTCTTCGGCGAGGACGCCAAGGTTTACGAGTTCGTAAGCGTTGACGGCGAAATCGACGCCCTGGCCCACTTCTACGCCAAGACCGACGGCATGGAAGCCGGCGTGCCCTACCTCCTTGAGATCGCCGAAGAACCCGCGCCCATCAAGGTCAAGGGCCGCGCCGTGGTAGCCGACACCCCCTCGGTAGCCCACTACGCAGTTGACTTCACCGCGACCTACGCCCCCGTGGCAGTCACCGAAGGCATGTTCTTCCTGACCGCCGACAACTACGAGGCCACCACAGCCGCCGCCACCCACGGCGTAAGCTTCATGGCCGAAGAACCCGCAGAGACCCTCCCCGCTTTCCGCGCCTACGTCAAGCAGCGCGAAGGCCGCGAGCTGCAGACTCTCCGCTTCGACATCCTCACCGAGTACACCGGCATCGAGAACGTTGCCGCCGAGTATGGCGAGGACGCTGAGATCTACAACCTCCAGGGTATCCGCGTCAAGAACCCCTCCGCCGCCGGTGTCTACATCGTCAACGGCCGCAAGGTTCTCGTGAAATAAGCCGCCTCGAAAGCGCGATCCGCGCGGCGCCGCGCCTGGCCCAGTGCCACGGCGCGGCGCTTTTATTCTATCGATCCGTAACCCTCGAATCGGATTGGGCGAGGTTCCGTGAGTTGATGTCGAAATCATATGCAAAATGTATATTTATTCACAAACAATCAGGTATTTTCTATATCCGCCGCATATCCATTAAATTTTTCGCGTTAATTCTTTGGAAAAATGCTTTAAGTTTCAAATTGTTTGTGTATATTTGTCAAGCGATTTTACCAATTTTTAGCAATTCGTTTTTTTAAGACCAAAAATCACGAATTATCAATCACCAAATATTAAACCAATGAAGAAGTATTACCTGCCATTAGCGGCGCTGACTCTCGCAATCGGAGCTCAGGCGCAGACGATCCTCTCCGAGGACTTCGAGACAGGGAACACCGGCAACAATCCGCAACCGGTAGCCGCGGGCCCCGGGTGGACGACGGTGAACAGTTACAACGGACCTACCGAGAAGTACAACTGGTCGAACTACTACTCCGACCCCACTTCCAAATACGGTGCCTACATCCAGGGCGCTTGCTGCGCGACGGTAACCGGACCCCTCTCGGTTAACCCCACCGACGGAGGCGGCCCCCGCGAGGAAATCCTCCTCTCGCCCGAACTCAATCTCGACGACACATACCAGCTCCAGTTCTCCTTCAAGGTGAGCCCCGTGAACTGCTCCGACAACAGCCGCTATGACTTCCAGGTGCGCGTAGTAACCGGCGACAACCTCAACGGCGCAGAAACCATTTTCTCCATACAGAACGAGAAGATGCTCCGCGAGAGCGGCATCATCGGATTCCCCATCCAGGACTGGGCAGTGCGCACCGCCAAAGTCGACCTCAGCGACTTCAAGGGTGAGAAAGTAAAGCTCGCCTTCGTTTACAAGATGATGGCCGAGAGCGCCAACTCGCTTGACCTCGACGACATCACCGTGAAGAAATTCACTCCCGCCACCGGGCCCGTGGCCAGCATCACGATGGACCGCTTCACCTTCCCCGCCATGTATATCGGCGAGAAGATGTACTCCGACCCCATCACTCTGGTAAATATGGGTAAAGACGGCCTCCGCATCACCGGCATCGACTGCCCCGAAGGGGTAACCACCACCCTCGACCAGTCGATCAACCTCCAGTCGTACCAGAGCACGATGTTCAACGTGGCCTACACCGCCTCGCTGACCTCCCCCGCTTCCGGCAAGGTTACAATCCACACCACCGGCGGCGACGTGAGCATCGACATCAACGCTTCCAAGCAGTTCCTCCCCGAAGGAGCATACCTGGAGACTTTCGAAGGTTTCTTCCCCCCTGCAGGATGGACCAACCGCGGCTGGGCAGCCAACCCGAACGCTTTCGAGGGTGACCAGTGCGCCTACCAGGGTGGCGACTTCTCGCTGACCACCTTCACCACTCCCCGCCTCGACCTCCTCGACGGCGGCTCGATCTCCTTCACCTACTACAACGCCTACGACGGCGAGACCGCTCCCGAGTACGACGTTACCCTCAAGCTCTCGACCGACGGTGGCCAGACCTTCAACAAGCTCCTCTGGACCTCCGACTGGCAGAACGGCCTCAACCAGCTCCTCACCGAGACCATAACCCTCGACCCCGCCACCGACAACTGCTACCTCCGCTGGGAATATCCCGCCGTTGAGAGCGACGACGAAGGCGCTTACGAGCACTCGGCCTTCTACCTCGACCGCGTGGTGCTCCCGAAGGTCTACGGAGCCGACGGCGTGCCTATGGCAGCCACCAACCCGACCCCCGCGGCCGGCACCGCCAACGTCTACCCCAAGGGTATCGTGCTTAGCTGGAACCCCGCCCAGTTCGCCGAAGGCTACAAGCTCTACCTCGGCACCACCTCGGCATGCAACGAGGTAATCGACGGCCAGGATCTCGGCGACGCCCTCTCGATCGAGCTCCCCGACCTCGCCTACGAGACCCGCTACACCTGGAAGATTGTGCCTTACAACAGCAAGGGCGACGCCAACAACAACGTGACCACCTGGACATTCACCACCCAGAAGGACGCCGCGATCGTTGACTTCCCCTACGAGCAGAACTTCACCGACACCGACGACGAGCTCCCCATCGGCTGGATCTCCACCCCCTCGAAGGACTACAACCGCACCTGGTATGTGAACACCCTCAAGAAGTACGAGAACGACGGCAAAGCATACGGTGTGGCCGGTACCATCTGGCTCAACGCAGGCGACTCCAACGCCATGCTCTCGCCCGACGTGACCCTCCCCGCCGACAAGCCCATGAGCATCTCCTTCATCTGGGGCGACGATCACCCCGCCAGCCTCATGGTTGATCCCACCGGCATGGTTCAGAAGAACAACGTGGAGCCCAACAACGGCGTCAGCGAACTGCTCTTCGAAATCTACGCCGACGGCGAGTGGACCACCCTCAGCACCATCTCCGAGAAATCCTACGACGGCGAGCACAAATACTGGATCAATGAGCGCCACGACCTCACCACCTACGCCGGTAAGAAAGTTCAGTTCCGCTGGCTTCACAAGAGCTACAACGGCCAGGACAATGGTGGCTCCGTTACCCACATCGTGATCGAGGAGGCCAAGGGCGACTACGCCGCCTTCAACCGCGCACGCTGGACTACCGGCAAGATCAACTATGAGAAGAGCATCTCCTCGGGCGACCTCCTGACCGTGTTCAACCTCGGCAAGAACGACCTCACCGTGAAGAGCGCTACCTTCGCCAACCCCAACTTCACCACCTCGCTGAAGGCCGGCGACGTGCTCCCCGCAGGGTCCACCACCCCCTTCACCATCCAGTTTGACGCCCTCCAGACCGCCGCTCTGGTAAGCGACAACCTCACCCTCGAATTCGAAGGTGGCCACATCGCGACCTTCCCCGTTGAAGGCGAGGCTCTCCCCGCCACCACCCGCTACTTCTCCTTCGAGCCCAACGACCTTGACCTCGACTGGACCGAGGAGTTCACCATGATCGACGCCGACAAGGCTCCGAACTTCTCCTTCACATCCTATTGGATCCACTACTCCGCCGACGGCGTACGCGGCGCCTTCTCCGTCGAGAGCGACTCCAAGGAGAACGGCCTATACGGTATGATGGCCCCGATCTCCGGTATGCACGCCCTCGTCGGTTCCTCCGGCACCGCCGTCAACGCCGACAACTGGATCATCTCCCGCAAGCTCATCGCCGGCGAGAACGCCAAGTTTGACTTCTACGCCCGCAACTGGGAATCGCTCAACAGCGTGCTCCCCGACCCCAAGCACTGCGTGAGCGTGCTGGTAAGCACCGGTGGCAACACCGACACCAACGAGTTCACTGCCGTGATGCGCACCACCGAGATGCCCTTCCTTGAAGGCTCCCAGTGGAACCACTACGAGGTTGACCTCAAGGATTACGCCGGCCAGAGCGTCTATGTGGCCCTCCGTCACTCGACCTTCAGCCCCTCGAACCTCGCGTTCTTCGACGACTTCACCCTCACCGACTTCCACGTCGACGCTTCCGGCATCGAGAACGTATCGGCCGAGGATAACGGCACCATCGCTGAAAACGCCCGCGTCGAAGTGTACAACATCAACGGCGTGCTCGTGGCAGCCGGCTACGGCCCCGCCACCCTCGACAAGCTCGCCAAAGGCTTCTACGTTGTGAAGGCCGAAGGCTCCAAAGCTTTCAGCATCATTAAGTAAGCAATAACCGGTAAAAGGCCATTCAAGTCAACCCGAACCGGGAACTTGGATGGCCTTTTTCCTATCAAACCACTCACAGAAAGAAAGGACAGATTTGCATGAAAACTACCCGCATTCTGTTTACCCTGCTGGCCATGCTGCTCTTCGCGAGCGGCGTGGCTCAGCAGCGTAATACGCGCCTCACCATCAAAGTGGGCACCGTCGAGGGCGACATCCTCACCGGGCAGGCCGTGAGCCTCACGCAAACCGACTACGCCGTGGGCTACGGAGCGCTCAAGCTCAACGCCTCCGGCGAGTGCTCGCTCAACGTGTTCGCCGGGAACCACCGCCTCGAAATCGAGCGCAACGGCTTCAACCCCGTCGACTACTCGTTCAGCGTGGCCGAAGGGGAGACGGAGAAAACCGTCACCGTGAACCTCACCGAGAAAACCCGCGACCCCTTCGCCGTGACCGCCGAGGCCACCCGCGACCCCTTCACCGGCCGCCGCGACATAGCCCTGAGCTGGAACCGCGAGAAACCCGCCTTCTTCGATGACTTCGAGAGCCACGAGCCCTTCGCCCTCACTTTCGGCGAATGGACCGGCATCGACGCCGACGGCGAGGCTACGGCGCCCCTCGTTGGCACCTACCCCAACCGCGGCATGATGCAATACGCGCAGATCATCAACCCGCTGACCGTAACCCCCACCTGGTGGTACGAATACCCCATCCTGCGCCCCTACAGCGGCCAGCAGTATGTAGGCTTCATACGCACCAACTCGGGCAACGCCAACGACGACTGGCTGATAACCCCCGCGATTACCGTCGGCACCGACAACATCTTCTCCTTCAAGGCCAAGGCCGCCGACCGCTACGACGAGCGCTTCATGGTGTACTACACCACCAAGCTCGACAACCCCGAGGCATCCGACTTCATCCGCCTCGACGCCGGAAACTACGAGAGCGTCGACTACCGCGGCTGGAAAACCCTCAGCTACGACGTGGCGTCGCTCGCCGGACAGCAGGTGAAGTTCGCCATCCGCTACATCAGCAACACCAAGCTCTACGGCGCCTTCATGCTCATGGTCGACGACGTGTATGTTGGCCAGCCCGTCGATGAGGAGGCCGAAGCCTCGCTCGTGAAGCGCGCCCGCCGCGTGGCCAAGTCGCCCGCCAACCGCTTCGAGAAGTTCGAAATCTACCTCGACGGCGTGAAGAAAGCCACCGTTGAGGATTACAACTGCCTGCTCACCGACGTTCCCGCCGGAGCGCACACCATCGGCGTGAAAGCTGTCTACCTCCAGGCCGCCAGCGCCACCACCGAAATCAACGTTGACCTCCCCGAGGAGGGTTACGCCGACCTCACGGTGAACGTTACCGCCCAGAGCAAGCTCTCGCCCGAAGGGATGACCATCGACCTGCTCGACCTCGCCTCGGCCAGCACCCTGGCCCTGACGGTGAAGGACGGCAAGGTACGCGTACCCTACCTCCCCTATGGCAAATATGAGCTCGGAGTGGCCGAAGGTGCCTACGAGGCTGTACGCCGCGAAATCGACGTTAAAGCCGACGCCGCGATCGACCTCGCGCTCACCGACCGCGTGATCACTCCATACAACATCACCGCCACCCCCGGCGACAACGGTTCGATGGTGATCAACTGGAACCAGGAGCTCGCCTTCACCGACAGCTTCGAGGATTACGACGACTTCGCCGTGAAGAATTTCGGCGGTTGGGTGTCGCTCGATGTTGACAAGCTCCCCGTGTACCCCATCGCCCTCGGCTCGCAGAGCAACGTAGTGTCGTTCCCCGGCTCGGGCAACGCCACTAACCCGGTGGCCCTCGCCCCCATCGTGTTCAACCCCTACAAGACTGTGCCCGCGATGCTCCCCACCGACCCGGCCATCGCCGCCGCCACGGGCGACAAGTCGGTAATGTTCTGCTCCGCCCAGATGGGCAAGTCCGACAAATGGCTCATCACCCCCGAGCTGACCATCCGCGACAACTTCCGCTTCAGCTTCAAGGCCAAGGGTTACACCTCGATGTACACCGAGTCGATGGAACTGCTGATATGCACCGTTGAGGGGAGCGTGGATCCCGCCGACTTCACCCTCCTGAGCTCGATCGACGCCCTGACCTCGGAATACTGGTCGCTCTACTATCACGACCTCGACGACTACGCCGGACAGAAGGCCCGCCTCGCCGTACGCTACACCAGCTACGACGCGTTCCTGGCACAGGTTGACGACGTTACCGTCGGCCCCCAGAGCGGTCAGGGCGAAGCGATCGACTACGGCAACGTGGTGCGCTTCGAAATCTACCTCGACGGCGCCAAGGTCGGCGAATCGGAGACCCCCGAGTTCACCCTCCCCGCCCTCACCGACGGCGAGCACACCGTGGGCATCAAGGCGATTTACCAGAACGGCGCTTCCGAGATGGCTGCCTACACCATCTCCACCTCCGGCATCCTGGAGATCGAGGGTGACAGTTCCGACGCTCCCGGCGAGCTCTTCGACCTCTCGGGCCGCCGCGTCAACGCCGCCGAAGCTCCCGCCGGAGTCTACATCCTCCGCCGGGGCGCCAAGGTCACCAAAGTAATCCTCTGAAACAAATAAGGACTCTAATACAGACACAATATGTTTCGCAAAATAACATCCCTGTTACTCCTGGCAGCGGCGGTATTCACCGCCGCCGCCCAGGACAACGATATGGGCCTGGCCGCCAACGAGCGCGTGATCGGCTATACCGTCACCAACGACATATACCCCCAGTCGGCCTACTTCGGCCAGGCGGGCACATACCCCATCGGAGCCTACCTGTCGGCCGACCGTCTGCGCCACTACGTCGGTTGCCGCGTGGTGGGCATGCGCGTGGCTGTTGGTGCCGGCGCGGGCCGCGTCAACACCTGGTTCCACGCCGTGAACGATGAGGGAATCACCACCGTCAACGAGCAGCGCCAGCGCCTCTACGAAGGGTGGAACAACATCATCTTCAACGGCAACGGCTACACAATCAAAGAGGGCGAGGACCTCATCTTCGGCTACGATTACGAGGAAACCGCCGAGATGGTTGCCGCCGAGCAGGGCTACATAGCCTTCACCCTGGAGGGGGACACATACTCCGAAGGTTGCGCCATAATCTTCCAGAACAACACCGTGAACACCCTCACCGGCATAGGCGCGATTTGCGTCCAGCTTATCGTTGACGCGACCAATATGCCCGCCGGAGCCATCGAGTTCGTTACCAAGATGACAGTGCCCCACTACCGCCAGAATAAAGACATTTTCGAGGCTATGGCGACTCTGCAGAACGTCGGACGCGAAACGATAACTCAGATGACACTTGGCTACCAAATCGACAACGAGGAGCCCGTATACGTGGAATGCCCCAACGCGATACCCTCCGGCGGCACATACCTCTGGAATCCCACAAATATTTCCATGCAGCACCTGGCCATCGGCAACCACTCGGCCCGGCTCTTCGTGGCGAAAATCAATGGTGCCGATGTTGAGCCGGACGAATACAACCAGTTCACCGACTACATCGCAATCTACGAAAACTCCGTACCCCGCCAGGCCGCTTTGGCCGAAGGATACCCCGACCAGACCTCCGTGCAGAGCGCTGACCTCTACAACCGCCTGGCCCAGGCCGGCGACTACGACGGCAAAGTGTGCAAAGTCAACACTTACGCCCCCGGCAACACGCTTGCGTGCAACGCGTCGGCCGACCTCCACGAATGGTACGCCGCCTACGGCCCCTATTCATTCGTATCCAACCGATGCGCCGATATGGGCGAGCCGAACATCGCGGTCGACATCTCGGCCCTCAACAGCCTCCCCGGCGATTTCGGCGCTACCGTTTTCGAGGGGCTGATTGAGGAAGACATCATGGCCCTCGCCTTCGCCACCCTCGACATCAAGCGCCTCTATGACGGAGCCTCCAACAGCGTGAACGTTACCGTCGACGTCGACGCCCTTCCCGAAGCAACGGCCATATGCGGCGACATCGCGCTCCACATCGTGCTCACCGAGGATAACGTAAGCGCACCGCAGATGGTGACCGGCTTCGGTGGCCGACCCACAGAGCGCATCTACACCCACAACAACGTGGCGCGCCTCTACTACAACGGAGCGAAAGGCACCCGCCTCGAAATGAACGGCGACAAGGGCACCCTTAACGCCAACATCCCCCTCGAAGCCGGATGGAACCCCTCCAATATGAAGGTAATCGCCTACCTCACCAAATGGACCGACGAGGAGAAACCCTCCGTGCTCAAAATCCATGACGTGATCGCCTGCGCCTGGCAGCCCGTCGGCGATCCCGCCGGAGTCGAAGAAGTATCGGCCGACAACACCGCCGCCGGCCCCTCGACCTACTTCACCATCGGCGGCGTTGAGGTCGGTTCCGACAACCTCGCGCCCGGCCTCTACATCGAGCGCCGCACCGATGGCACCACCCGCAAAGTGCTCATCAAGTAATCCCCCGAATTTATGCCTTGTAAGGCATAAGAATTTCCCGACCTACCCAACGCCATCCCCGCCAACCGCCCCGCGCGCTTGGCGGGGATTCCTGTTCACGTCCTTAGCCAACCAAATCACGCACCACATAAAATCGCAGGTATTGGATAATACGTCGAATATTGCTAACTTTGCGATTGTATGATACTTGGATAAAAATTAGTCAGTATCTATTCGCAGGGCATTTTACCTCATTTAAAAGAGTATAACGCAGCCGTTTATGATAAAGCACTTTAATATAAGTAACTTCGGGCCGATAGGAGAAGTTGATGTTAATTTGGGCGACCTTACGTTTTTCGTGGGGCCACAGGCGAGCGGCAAGAGCATCACTCTTGAAGCCATAAAGCTCATAGCCGACCGCGACAGCATTATCGAAACGCTCGACCGATATAACTATATCCTCGGGCACGACTCTAAGCGCATTCTCAATGTTTACTTCGGCGAAGGCATGGAGGGGATGTGGAACCCGCATACTAAAATGGCACTCGATGGCGAGGCGCTTACTCTCGCCAAGTTGTCAAAGAAGTCATCAGGAGAGGAAAGTTCCGTATTCTACGTCCCGGCGCAGAGAATTGTGTGTATGGGCGACGGCTATCCAAAATTCTTCAGTGACTTTTCTTTTACAACACCATACGTCCTTAGAGAATTTACCGAAACTCTGCGCACTTTCGTGCAATTCGGACTCGGCAACAAGAAAACTATTTTTCCAATCAAGGAGCGCCTTAAAAACATTCAGAAGCGCTCGTTTGACAACAGCATCTTCCATAAAGGAGAGGTTGTGATGGCCGAAGTGGCGGGGCAGAAAAAGATGCAGTTGTCAGTCGACGGGATGAATATCCCCTTTATGGCCTGGAGCGCGGGACAAAAGGAATTCATGCCTCTGCTGCTGGCGTTCTACTGCCTGTCGGGTCCCCCATCGAAGGTTATCAAGCGCAGCGCGTACAAAACCGTAATAATCGAAGAGCCTGAAATGGGGCTCCACCCGCAAGCCATTGTAAGCGTGCTGCTCCAAATTTGCGAACTGATCACGAGCGGTCACCAGGTAATAGTGTCGACCCACTCGCCGTTGCTTTTGGAATATGCCTGGGCATTCAACACCCTGCGGGATAATCGCGACAATTTCCACGAAGCATTGTGCGCGCTCTTCAAAATCAAGAGCGATTCATCTGTAGGCAAAATGCTTGAAAAAATGGTCGGGAAAGAGATACGCACATACTTTTTCTCGCGCAACGGCTCCGACGCAAAAGTCAGCGCCAAAGACATCAGTTCACTAGATGTGGCATCCGACGAGCAATCACTCGCCGAGTGGGGCGGCATATCGGAATTCTCCGCCCGAGTCAACAACGTGGTTTCCGAATATTTGAACTGATATGGCCCGGAAGCAACAACAGCCGCAGAAAGCTGAGTCGAAGCCACTGGCCGATGCGTGCGCCTCGGCCCAAGCCCTGAAAGAGTTCTTTTCAGCGGGACTCGGCGCGATGAAAAAGATTGAGCGGAAGTCAATCAAAGTTCCTGATCCGACCCTTATTGGTGGCTCTGTCGCATTAGACGAAGCGGCCAAAAAGTCCTTTCCTCAAAGCAACCGCTGGGATTATGCGATAGAGTATGACGGGCACACTTTCTTCATTGAAATCCATCCCGCCGCAACATCGGAGATTGACTGTGTCATTCAAAAAGCGATATTCGCCAACAAATGGCTGAAGGATAACGCGCCTGAGCTGCTGAAACTTCCGAAAAAGGAGAATGGCGCCCGCTCGTTTTATTGGGTCTCCTCCGGCAGCACCGACATACGCATAAGCCCCGGCTCACCACAAGCCAGGAAACTCGCCTTACATCATATCAAACCCGTAGGCCGGATTTGGGATTACGCCAAACTGTTCAAATAATTACGGAAGTCTTTCGTGCTTCATGGAGGCGGGTTCGCCGGGGTAGTACCAGCCGTAGCCGAGGTCGTTGTAGGTGCCGGTTTCGGGGCGGTATTCGTAGCGGCGGTCATATTCAAACTCCAGGCAATTGTCGAAATGCGAGGGTATCTCGCCGCCGATACGGTTGCCCTGGCACCACAGGCGCAGATACCTGTAGTCGGTAATGTGCTCCACCTCGCGCAATCGATTGTAGGAGCAATCGAGCCGCTCGAACACATCGTCGAACCCCGCGAGGTCGAGCGTCTCCAGGCGGTTGTAGGAGCAGTAGAGCCAGCGCAGCTTGCGGCATCCGGCCACGGTGAGCGACGTCAGGTCGTTGTCGGAGCAATGCAGCTCCGAGAGGTTGCGATAGCCCGTCATATCGAGCGAGGTCAGGCGGTTCGAGAAGCAATAGTAACAGGAGAGCGCGTCCATCTGGTCGGAGGTGTCGAGTTCCGTCAGGCGGTTGTTGTAGCAATAAATCCAGCGAAGCCGGGGCGACCCTTTGACGTTGAGCGACTCCAGTTCGTTGTCGCCGCAGTTGAGGATTTCCATTATCGGCGCGTTCCCGATATCGAGCGTGCGGATTTCGTTCTCATAGCAGAACACATCTTTCAGCCTCTGACGGTGGGGTATTTCGAGCTTCGAAAGGCGGTTGGCGAAACAGTCGACGGTCTCCAGCATCACGCACTCCGACAGATCCAACTCCGTCAGTCGGTTATGGTTGGCATAGAGCCTGGTGAGGGTCTTGCTCCACCCGACGTCGAGCCGTTGGAGATTATTGTAGGGCACATTTACGTCCGTCAGCGATAGGCACCCCTCGAAATTAATCTCCTCCATGGAATTGTTGGTGCAGTCAATCTCCTTGAGGAGGCGGCACCCCGAAACGTCGATTTTCGATATCTGGTTCTTGGCGCACCGCAGACTCACCAGGGCGTCGCACCCCGAGAGGTCTATCTCCCCTTTGAGGTAACGCTCGCCGAGGTTGAGCGAGAGCAGCCCGTTCTCATAGCGCACCTCCGAGCCCCACTTGTTGAGCGGGAGATCGGAACCCCAGTTCCCCTTGAAGCGCCAGTTCGGCCCGTCGGTCATCTCGTAGAGACGCATCAGGTAGGCTCTGACCTCCGCTTCCGATGGGAGCGTCACCCCAGCGTCCTCCTGGCGCACCACCACCGTTGCCGAAGCGCGCCCGGCGGTAATCTTTATGGTAGTGGAGCGCGCCGCGCCGGAAGTGTTCGGCAGCGCCACATATCCGACGCGCATAGCGCCCGCCTTGCCCGAGCGCTCGGTGATTTGGCCTTGGAAATGCTCGTTGGTGTTCGGCACCTCCATAGTCCAGTCGGTATTCGCGTTGAAAACAATCACCACCTCGCCCCCCTCGGGGAGAGCGGTGAGTTCGGGGGTCTCGACGCTCACCGCGTCGGGTTCCTTCGGTTTCGGAACCTCCTCGGCATCGTCGGCACAGGAAACGGCAAACAACAGTAACGCGGCCATCGGCCACAGCCGCAGAATGGTTGGAAAGAGACGAAATTTCATGGCAAAACGCTTTCTTACAATTGATTCACATCGCATTTCCCGCAAAAATAACAATTTCCCCGAATTAAAGCCTCGACATATGTCGAAAAAAGCCCGCGGCTAAACATTTTTTTTGGCCTGAAAGAGAAAAAACGTAACTTTGTCGGTAACTTTCACGGAGGGATACGTACCATTGCCTGATTTTCAAAAGCATAAGGATTCCAGCAAGCGCGAGCGCCATCTGATAGAGCGTCTCCGCGGCGATTCGCGCGAAGCATTCGACGAGATTTACCGAATGTACGCGGGGCGTCTGCTATCCTATTGCCGGGCGATAACCAAAGACAAGGAAGCCGCGAAAGAGATAACCCAGATAGCGTTCATTAAACTATGGGACGCGCGCCGGTCCATCAGGGCTGACGAGCATATAGGCTCCCTCATATTCCGCATGGCCCGCAACGAGGTGATCGACGCCTTCAGGGCGCAGCTGCGCCGCGGCGCTTACGAGGACTATCTGGAATACATCGACCAAGTACCCGCGAACGACTCTTCAACCTCGCGGATCGAATATCACGAGTTCGTGGAAAAGCTTATGAGGGCCCTCGACTGCCTCCCGCCGACACAGCGGCAGGCCATAACCCTCTGCCGGCTCCAGGGACTCGACAACCAGGAAGCGGCCCGGAGGCTGAATCTCAGCGAGCAGACCATACGCAACCAGCTCTCGCTCGGCCTCAAACGGCTCTACGACCTGCTACGGTGACCACCTAATATAATGCGTTTCAACTATCATACATCACACATATGCGTCCCTCCATCAGCAAACTCTTGAAGAAATACCGCCGCGACGAGATTTCGCGCGATGAGATGCGCGAACTGCGCGAATCGGTCGACGCCATGGCCGATTCCGAACTTGAGCGGCTCCTTACGGATGACTGGGACGAGTTCGACTCGGCCTACGCTCCCGCGCCGCGACGGAGATGGATGCCCGCACTGCTCGGCGCCGCGGCAGCCGCCGCCGTGCTGCTTCTCGCCGGAACGGCCTGGCACCTCCACGGCGAGCTATCGGCCATAAGCTCGACCACGGCGTCAGTTGAATCGACACCCCACAACAACTCGCTCGTCACCCTCCCCGACGGCACAACCGTTACCCTGCGCCAGTCGTCGAAACTGGCCTACTCCGGGGGGGACTTCGCCGGGGGTCGCCGCGGCGTGACGTTCGAGGGGGAGGGATTTTTCGACGTGAAGTCCGACGCCTCCCACCCGTTCGTAATCAGCGCCCCGGGCTTCGAGGCGATCGTAAAAGGCACCAGTTTCAACCTCTACGGCACCCCCGCCGACAGTATCGCCGAGCTATCGCTGGTGAGCGGTTCGGTCGAGCTCCGCACCGCCGACGGCGGGGTCACACTGCTGAAACCGAGCCAGAAAGCCATCATCAACCGGCAGACAGGCAGCGTAACCATAGCTCCCTGCGGCGGCATCGAGGAGGTTACCGCCTGGCAGCGCGACGAGATTTCGCTCGAAAACGCCACCCCGGCCGACATTGCCCGCGCCTTCAACCGCTACTACGGGGTGACCGTCACCATCGGATGCGACAGCGGCGAGACCTTCACCGGCACCCTGCCCATATCCTCAATGCCCCTGGCTATGAAGGTAGTGCAGCTCGCCTTAGGATGCGAGGTTTCCGCCCGTCCCTGAGGCCCCGCCCGACCCCGCGCGGAGGGCGCACATTGAATATTCGCCAAAATATGTTATAAAACATCAAAATTATTCGGTACAAAACGCGATGTTATTCGTCACTCTAATGTGACGGGCGCCGCTGGCGCCCCACGACCGACGAATCATATCACATTTTAATACCACTATTTGATGTTTAACCTTACTTCTCTACTGAAGAAATCCCTGCTTGCGATACTGCTGGTATTCAGCGGTTTCTGCTTGAGAGCGGCTGACGGCGGAGTCACCGTCAACGTCAACGGCGCGCCGCTCCAGGAGGTATTCCGCATAATCGAGCAGCAAACCGACTACAGGATTTCGTACCGCACGCAGCTCGTCGAAGGAGCCTCCCCGGTGACACTCCACAAAACCAACGCCAGCGTGGAAAGCGTGCTCAACGCCGCGCTGTCAGGTAGCGGGCTCTCATTCAAAAAGCTCTCCGACAAGGCCATAGTGATTGTCGGGGGGAATGACGCCAAACCCGCCACCGCCGACCGCCGGCGCACGATCTCGGGCCGCGTCACCGACAACACCGACGAGCCCGTGATCGGAGCCAACGTCATGGTGCCCGGCATGAAAATCAACACCGTCTCCGACTACGATGGCCGCTGGACCCTCGAAGTGCCCGACAACGCCGAGAGCGTGAAAATCTCATATGTGGGCTACGAACCCCAGACCCTGAAAATCGCCGGTAAAAGCCACTTCGCCACCGTGCTGGCCGAGGACGCGCTGCAGCTCGACCAGGTGGTCGTGATCGGCTACGGCGTGCAGAAGAAGAGCGTCGTCACCGCCGCCATCAGCAGCGTCAAAAGCGAGGATATGAAGGTTATGACCCCGACGCGCGTCGATAACGTGCTCAAAGGCATGGTGTCGGGCGTAAGCATCACCGCCTCCTCCGGCCAGCCGGGCGACGGCAACAAAATACGCATCCGCGGCACAGGCACCATCAATGACTCAAACCCACTGTACATCGTCGACGGCACCCCGGTCAACGGCGGCATCGACTTCATAAACCCCTCCGACATCGAATCGGTCGAGGTACTCAAGGACGCCGCCTCAGCCGCCATCTACGGCTCCCGCGGCGCCAACGGCGTAATCCTCGTCACCACCAAGCGCGGCTCCGAAGGGCGCGCCACCATCTCATACGACTTCTCATACGGCTGGCAGAACGCCGAGCGCAAGATCCCGATGCTCAACGCGACCGAGTACGCCACCCTTATGAACGAGATGTATATGAACGACGGCAAAGCACCCGTCTACGACAACCCCGCCGCGCTCGGCAAAGGTACCGACTGGCAGAACGCCGTGTTTCAGAAAAACGCCCCGGTGATCAACCACCAGATCAGCGTCTCCGGCGGCACCGGGAAGGTAAACTACTATGTGTCGGGCAGCTACCTCTACCAGGAAGGCATCATCGGCGGCAAGCAGCAGCACTCCAACTACGAGCGCTTCACCATACGCAACAATAACAACTACGAGCTGTTCGACTCCTCGGCCAAGCGCGACTGGCTCCGCTCGCTGCGGATGGGCACCAACATCGCCTACTCCCACGACACCTCCCGCGGCATAAGCAACAACAGCGAGCGCGGCTCGGTGCTCGGCAGCGCCCTGGCCATGACCCCCACCCTACCCGTTTACGCCACTGATCCCGAGGCGACCCTGCTCGAACATCCCACCGCCGTGGTCGACAACAACGGGCGCCCGTTCACCATACCCAGCGTCGACTTCGCCGCCATGCCGAACCCGATGGCGCTCCTCTACCTCCCCTGCGACAAGAACACCAGCGACCGCGCCATGGGCAACGTCTTCGCCGAACTGGAAATCTACAAGAACCTCAAATTCAAGTCGTCGCTGTCGGGCGACCTCCAGTTCTACACCAACGACGGCTACACCCTCCCCTACTACCTCAACAGCACCCGCAACGAGCCCAACTCCTCGGTATGGTCGACCCTTACCCGCTCATGGTCGTGGCAGATTGAGAACACCCTCTCCTACACCTTCGACATCAAGGAGAAGAACCACTTCACCGTGCTCATAGGCCAGAGCGCCTCGTCGGCCTCCGACCAATATGTGTCAGGCACGAGCTACAAAATTCGCGACGCCGCCCAGCCCTGGATCGACGCCACCGACCAGGACGCCAACCTCCGCAGCGCCTCCGCCTCCCCCTCCCCCCTTGGCCGCCTGGCCTCGTACTTCGGCCGTATCGGCTACGATTTCGACGGGCGCTACATGGTGGAGTTCACCATGCGCCGCGACGGCTCCTCGAAGTTCTCCCCCAAAAACAAATGGGCCAACTTCCCCTCCATTTCCGGCGGCTGGAACATAACCAACGAACCCTTCATGGCCTCGCGCCCCGAGTTCCTCACCTTTATGAAACTCCGCGCAAGCTGGGGTAAGAACGGTAACCAGAACATACGCTCCTTCGCCTACACCTCCATGATGAGCGGCGGAGCCAACTACATACTCGGCATAGGCGGCCTCACCGGCATCGTGGCTGGAGCCGTCCCCCAGGGCTACATCAACTCAGGCCTGCGGTGGGAGGAGTCGGAGCAGACCGACGTCGGCCTTGAGTTCCGCCTGTTCAACAACCGCCTCAACCTCAACCTCGACTATTACAACAAGCGCACCAACGGCATGCTTATGGATATGGCCCTCCCGGGTTACATAGGCAACAACCGCCCCCTGGGCAACGTGGGCGATATGAAGAACGAGGGTTTCGAATTCGACGTTACCTACAACCAGCGGATTTCCGACTTCAACATCCGCGTGAGCGTCAACGGCTCCTACAACCGCAACACCCTCATCAAGCTCGGCAACGAGACCGGCACTCTCAACTACGACGAAATCCACGGCACCCTCGGCGTGATCTCCCGCGCTGAAAACGGCCAGCCATTCCCCTTCTTCTACGGATGGAAGACCGCCGGCATTTTCCAGACACAGGAACAGGTGAACGCCTACGTCAACAAGGACGGCGCGATGCTCCAGCCCGACGCCAAGCCCGGCGACGTGATTTTCCGCGACCTCAACGGCGACGGCGTGATCGACGACGCCGACCGCGCGAAGATAGGCAAAGGCATGCCCGACTGGACTTTCGGCCTTAGCATCGCGCTCGAATGGAGGGGCTTCGACTTCAGCACCCTCTTCCACGCCACCGTGGGCAACGACATTTACGACGCGACCCGCCGCGCCGACTATCCCCAGGTCAACCTCCCGCGGTATATGCTTGACCGCTGGGTAGGCCCCGGCTCCTCCGACCGCTATCCGAGGCTCACCGCCTCCGCTTCGAGTGTGAGCCAGAACTGGCGCTCGTCGGACCTCCTGGTCTACGACGGCGACTTCCTGCGCTGCCGCAGCATGCAGCTCGGCTACACCATGCCCCGCTCCATCAGCTCGAAATTCTTCGTCAACCGCCTGCGCGTCTACGTCGGGGCCGAAAACCTCTTCACCATCACCAAATACCACGGCTACGATCCCGAAATCTCCTCGGGAGGCACCTCGCTCGGTATCGACAAGGGTGTATATCCCCAGGCGCGCACCTTCCTCGTCGGTGTCAACGTAACCATCTAAGCCATTCCTCCAATGAAAAAAATCATAGCACTTTCACTGACTCTTGTCGCGATGTGCGGCTGCACCACCGACTTCCTCGAAGTCGACCCGACGGTGACCACCCCGACAGAGAAATATTACGATACCCCGGCGAAAATGGAGAAGGCCCTGATCGCCGCCTACGCGCCGCTGCAATGGTTCGACTACACCTACGGCGAATACCACCCCCTGCAGTTCATCAGCGACATTATGGCCGACGACTACAACGGAGTCGGCGGCAGCAGCGAGGGTGACATCCCCTGGCTCCACCTCACCCGCCAGTACCGTCTCAACCCCGAACAGGCGCCCATAGGGCTCTGGAACTCGCTCTACGACGGCGTGTACCGCGCCAACCAGGTAACCGGCAACATCGACCGCTGCAAATCGCTCTCCGCCGCGTCGCGCAACCGCATCCTGGCCGAGGCGAGGACTCTCCGCGCCTTCTACTACCACATTCTGTGGAAGCTCTGGGGCAACATCCCCTACTACACCGTGAACCCCGACGGCGAGGACATCAGCTACATCGTGCCGCAGAAGAGCGCCGACGAGGTGTACCGGCTCATACTCGAAGACCTCGACTTCGCGACCACCCCAGGCTACCTCCCCGAGGCGGTGGCGGTCGACGAGGTTGGCCGCTTCAACAAATTCGCCGCGTATATGCTGCGGGCCAATGTGGTGATGCTCGCCGGCGACCAAACCCAATACCCCTCGGCGCTGGCACAGCTCAAGGAGCTGATCGGAGCCGACATCTACGCCCTCACTCCCGTGTTCGCCGACATATGGACCGATGCCGGGGAGTGGAACAGCGAGTCGGTTTTCGAAATCAACTACGCCGACAACCCCTCGAACCGCGACTGGAACGATCCCTTCAGCCCCGGCGGCTCCATCTACCCGACCTTCCTCTGCCCCGACTCCTACAAGGGCACGAAGTTCGCTTCCGAGGGGTACGGCTTCGGCCCCGTGAGCAAAGACCTCCACGACGCTTATGACAACGCCGATCAACGCCGCGACGCCGGAATCCTCGACTTCGCCAAAGTGTGCCCCGGCGAGAGCTACACACCCCGCGTGGCCGATACCGGGTACTTCAACTACAAGTACATAGCCCGCGCCGGAGGCAACGGCGCGTATGTCGGCACCGAGGGCGCCGAGTTCAACTTCCGCAACAACATCCGCGTGTACCGCTACTCCGAGGCCCTGCTCAACGCCGCCGAGCTCACCGTGCGCACCGGAGGCAGCCAGAAGGAGGCCGACGACCTGCTCAACACCGTGCGCGCACGCGCCTTCAACACCACCCTGGCCGAACTCCCCGCCGCGGCGCGCCGCCCAGCCACCCTCGACAACCTCCTCGAAGAGTACCGGCTGGAATTCGCCCTCGAAGGGCACCGCTTCTTCGACCTCGTGAGGTTCGGTAAGGCCGAGGAAACCCTCGCATCCCGCGGCTACACCGCCAACAAGCGCTACCTGCCGATCCCGCAGTCGGAAATCGACCGCGCCGAAGGCACCCTCACCCAGAACCCCTATTAAGGATAAAACCCTTTCAACGTTATGTTCAAGATATTCCGCAACGCCATCCTGCCGATCGTCTGCTCGCTCTGCGCCCTGTTCGCGACCACGGCGTGCTCCGACGACACGGCCGATATGGGCGACAAGCCTACCGTCAGCGACAATATGTTCAAGGTATATGTCGACGACGAGGACGGCAACATAGTACACTTCTCATTCACCGCGGCCAAACTGTCGCCCTACTGGGAAATCGAACTCCCCGGAGGCGTTCAGACCTACTCCGACCGCGACTTCACCCTCACTATGAGCCGCGGCGTCTACACCGGCTACCTCACCGCCTACGGGCGCGGAGGGCGCAGCGACCGCTATCAGTTCTCGTTCGAGGTTACGGCCCTCGACCCGTCGTACCGCCTGCTGTGCGGCAAGGACGACGACAAGGTGTGGGTATGGGACCGCTACGGCGAGGCCATCGACGCCTCCACCCAGCGCATCTTCGGCTATCTCTGGGGGGAACCCTGGCAGAAAAACAGCTGGTTCAACCCCACCGCCGACCTTGAGGCCTACGGCATTCTCGACTCCAAAATAGCCTTCCGCAACGAGGGCGCCTTCATCTTCACCCCCGACGCCGACGGCAAGGTATGGGTCGACGGTGGCGGCTGGGGCGACGTGGAGAAAGCCGGCAAAGCCTCCTGGACCCCCACCGGCAACGAATCCTGGGCCTTCACCGAAAGCGCCGGAAAGCGATACATCAAATTCGGCGGCGGCGCATTCCCCGGACTGATCGCCGACCCCGCGGGCATCGATGCCGAATACGAAATCGTGGAACTCACCGAGAACCGCCTCTGCCTGCGCTGGTGGCGCGGCGAGGGTGACGGCATTGAGTTCAACTTCTGCCCCGAGGGGTATGTGGGCGACACTCCGACTCCCCCGGTCGATCCCGAGCCTCCGACACCCCCGACCCCGGTGACCGACATCACTCCCCTCCCCGCCGGAGCTCCCGAATATGCCCTGCTCACGGCCCATCCGTGGGTGGCCGACAGCAAATACGGCTACCTTTACGAAGTGGAAGACCTCTACGACACCCCCACCCAGGCCCTCGATGAGGTGCTCACCTTCAAGGCCGACGGCTCTATGACCCTCGACTCCGACGGCGATGTTTACGCTGATGCCGGGAACGGCCACTTCACCTACACCCCCTCGGGCAACGAGTCATACGTCCTTGGCAAAAACGACGCCGGACAGCTCTGCGTGCAGTTCAAGGGTGGCGGCTTCCCGATACTCCGGGCCACCGAGGAGGTCGACCAGGTCTACGAGGTGCGCGAACTCTCGGCCAACAGCCTGAAACTCTTCTGGAGCTACGGCGACGGTGGCGGACTCCTCATAATACTCGTGGCCAAAGATGGCTCGGCCGAGCCCCCGACACCCCCGGTGGTCGATCCCGACCCGGTGGAGCCCGACCCTGCCGACCCGACAGCCGCGATGCTTACCGCCCACCCCTGGAAGCTCAAAGGGGTAAGCACCCCCGACGCGGGCTTCTACGACATCGGTCCCTGCGCCGACGAGGTTCTCACACTCCGCTCCGACGGATCTATGACGCTTGAGGGCGACGGCACAGTGTTCGACAACGACGAAGGCCCCTACGCCTACACCCCCTCTGGCAAGGAGAGCTGGAAACTCGTCGAGGCCGACGGAATGAAGGCCATCAAGTTTGACGGCGGCGGCTTCCCCATCGTGCTGGCCAACACAGAGGCCATCAACGGCACCTACACCATAACCGAGCTCACCGCCGACGCCTGCACCCTCAGCGTGCCCTACTGGGGTTCCGTGTTCAACATCCATCTGATTAAGAAATAAAAAAATCAAAAATATCATGAAGTTAACCAACATTATCAGCCGAGGCGGAAAGGCGCTCCTCGCCGGAGCTTTCGCCCTGACGGCCACCGCCGGAATGTCGGCCGCGACCTTCCGAGGCATCCAGGTAAGCAAAACCGACGGCTCAACCGTCACGGTACCCATCACGAGCGATCTCGCAACCACCGTTAACTCCGAAGGCGAGATGGTTTTCGCGAAAGGAGCCGAACAGTTGCTCGCCGTGCCTATGACCCAGATGTCGGGCTGGCGATTCCTCGAAGACTCGGGCGTGACGGCTATCGGCACCACCCGCACCGATGCCGGAATCACCCTCCGCGGCAACCTCGTGGTGATCGAGGGCCTGGCAGCCCCGACCACCATCACCGTGGTTGACGCCGCCGGCCGCGCCGTGATGAGTGCCAGCGCCGAGAGCCGTTGTGAGCTCTCCCTCGACACCCTCACCCCGGGCGTTTATGTGATTGCCTACGGAAACCAAACCTTCAAACTCGCCGTACGATGATGAATAAAGCGTTAATCATAGCAGCCGCTGCCGCGATGGCTTGCGGCGCGTCGGCCCGCGACGGCCAGCTCCACCTCGTTGTCAACGGTGAGAGCACTATGTTCAAAAACTCCGAACTCGTAAAAATCACCTACCAGGGGAACGAAACCGACGGCTTCACCCATATGACCGTCGAGACCACCTCGGGCGAACCCGTCAACGTGCCACTCGAAACACTCTCGGGCTGCGAAATCCGCGGCGCCGGACTCCCCGACACCGACCTGAAGATTGTGGCCAAAACTTCGGAGGCCATACGCCTCCTTACGGAGCACGCCTGGACACCGCTCGGCATCGGCTACGACTACGGCGAGGGGTATGAGTACTGGCTCCCGGAGAGCTGCCCCGACGACCGCCTTACTTTCACCGAAGCCAACAAGGTCAGCATCGACCTCGGAGCCGACAACACGGTCTACGACGACGACAACGGCAACACCTCCTACGATTTCACCGGCGAGGAGTCATACCTCTTAGGCACTGATGCCGACGGTGGCCTGCACATACAGTTCGCCTACGGCGGCTTCCCCGTGATACGCCCCAACTCCCCCGGGCTCGACCTGATGTGGGAGGTCCGCGAACTCAGCGCCTCGAAATTGGAGCTTGCCTGGCCTTACGGCGACGGCGGCTACTTCGTGCTCGGATTCAAGAACGCCGACTTCAACCCCGCCTCGATCTTAGCCGGGCGCACCTGGAAACTCGCCGAAGCCCACTACCCCGCCGACCCCTGGACGCTCGGCATCGAGGATATGGCGGCGAGCGCCGATGAGCGCATAACCTTTAACGCCGACGGCACTCTCACCATCCTTACCGACGGCACCGTCTACAACAACGATGAGGGTCCCGTATCGGTCACCATCGACGGCGATGAGACCTGGAGCATCGTCAAGGACGACAGCGG
This sequence comes from uncultured Muribaculaceae bacterium, assembly GCA_910587075.1. Taxonomy (GTDB): domain Bacteria; phylum Bacteroidota; class Bacteroidia; order Bacteroidales; family Muribaculaceae; genus UBA7173. The sequence continues at coordinate 118,366 of CAJUKE010000002.1, read as the reverse complement.
AAAGGACTGCGTGAAGTTCGGAGGGGGCGGCTTCCCCCTGATGTTCGCGCAGAGCGACCACATCGACGCCACTTTCGCCATCGAGGAGCTCTCGGAAGACCTCTGCAAACTCAGCATCGACTACTGGGGCGCGCCGATCCACATTTCACTTGTTCCCGCTGAATGATCACGATGAGAAAAACGACTTTCGCAATATTCGCCGCGTGCCTGGGCATGATATGCCAGGCATGCGGCCCCGACGACCCCACCTATAGGGTTGACCTCGAAGGGGGTGCCGATTCCTCCGAGATTCCGTATTACCCCTCGAAACCGGCCGGCGACGTCGACACCGGCGACGGCTTCGCGCCCGCGGGCTACAAGCTGATATGGAGCGACGAGTTCAACGACCGCTCCTCGCTGGCCCGCAACTGGTACTTCGAGGAGGGGGCCACGGGCTGGGGCAACAACGAGCTGCAATACTACTGCCCCGGCGGAGTGTTCGCCCCCAACGGGCTGACCACCGCCGATGTGGCCGATGGCAAACTGCTCATCACCGCCTACAAGGTCACCCCCTCTGAAGCATCGGGCAACGCGTCATACGTCTCGACCCGCATGAACACCACCCGCGGCTGGAAATACGGCTACATCGAGATGCGGGCCAAGCTCCCAGGCGTAGGCGGCTGCTGGCCGGCCTTCTGGATGCTTCTCAAGGATGGCCCGTCGTGGATCGGCGACGGCGGAGGCGAGCTTGACATCATGGAATGGGTGGCCAACGAGCCCGAGATGGTCCACTTCTCGGCGCACTCGAAATACGTCACCAAGGACTCCGGCAACCTCTACACCGACCCCGAGACCGGCGAGAAGTATCCCCACTCAAAGGGTACCGCGATCGAGAATCCCGACACCGAATTCCACTGCTACGGCATGGAGTGGACCCACGAGTACATCCGCGCCTACCTCGACGGCGTGGAGTACTACTACGGACCCAACCCCATACCCTCGGCTGTCGATACCTCCTGGTGGCCTTTCGACCAGGAATACTACATCAAGCTGAACCTGGCCGTAGGTGGCTCCTGGGGAGGCGCCGTCGATCCGAATTTCACCTCGGCGACCTACGAAGTCGACTGGGTGCGTGTTTATCAAAAATAATTGAGTATCTTCGCGGGGCCGGAACTTTCCGGCCCCAACCTCAATAACCATAAATGAAAAAACTAAGTATTACCGCTTTATGCGGGGCCGCGTTGCTGCTCGCGGCTTCCTGCTCCAAGAAAACGGAGGTTACCGCCGACTACGGGGTGATTCCCCTCCCCGACAAAATCGAAGTTGACAGCGCCGCCGGGTATTTCACCCTCGACTCGGGCACTAAAATCGTGGTGGCTTCGGCCGACTCCTCGATGATCCGCAACGGCGAGCTGCTGTCGGAATACCTCGGCCAGCTCACCGGCACCGCTCCCGAGGTTACCACCGCCAAGACCGGGCGCGCCATCGTGCTCTCCGACAATCTCGCGTCCGACAACAAGGAGGCCTACGAGCTCACCGTGACCCCCGAGGCCATCAACATCAACGGCGCCTCGCCCGCCGGCACATTCTACGGCATACAGACCCTGCGCAAGTCGATTCCCGCCGCGGGCGACCTGAAAGTGCTCTTTCCCGCCGCCACCATTACCGACGCTCCCCGCTTCGCCTACCGCGGCGCCCACTTCGACACCGCCCGCCACTTCTTCTCGGCCGACTCGCTGAAGATGCTGGTCGATATGCTGGCGATGCACAACATCAACCGCTTCCACTGGCACATCACCGACGACCAGGGGTGGCGCATCGAAATCGACAAATATCCCGAACTGGTGGCCAAGGGCTCAATGCGCGCCAACACCGTCGTTGGCCCCAACACCGAGGAGTACGACAGCGTGCCCCATGGAGGCTACTATACCAAGGACCAGGTGCGCGACATCGTGAAGTATGCCGCCGACCGCCACATCACCATCATCCCCGAAATCGATATGCCGGGCCATATGCAGGCCGCCCTCGCCGCCTACCCCTCGCTCGGCTGCACCGGAGGCCCCTACGAGGTATGGCGCCGCTGGGGCATATCCGACGACGTGCTCTGCGCCGGTAACGACAGCGTGTATACCTTCGTCAACGACGTGCTCGACGAGGTTATCGACCTCTTCCCCGGCGAATACGTCCACCTCGGAGGCGACGAATGCCCCAAGACCCGCTGGGAAAAGTGCGCCAAGTGCCAGGCCCGCATCAAAGCCCTCGGCCTGAAAACCGACAAGCACAGCACCGCCGAGCAGAAGCTCCAGAGCGAGTTCATGACCCGCGCCGCCGAGCACCTCGCTTCCAAGGGGCGCAAGATGATCGGTTGGGATGAGATTATGGAGGGTGGCCTCACCCCCGGCGCCGTCATTATGTCGTGGAGAGGCGAGAAGGGTGGCCGTGCCGCCGCCGAAGCCGGGCACGACGCCATCATGACCCCCTTCCAGTACCTCTACTTCGACTTCGTGCAGAGCCCCGACCGCGAGGCCGAGCCCCCAGCCGCTACCTGGGGCGAGCCCTCGACCGTGGAGCACGTCTACAGCTACGAGCCGGTGCCCGCCGAGTTTACCCCCGAACAGGCAGCCCACATCCTCGGCGCCCAGGCCAACACCTGGACCGAATACATCCCGACTATGCGCTACGCCCAGTACATGATGCTCCCACGCCTCGCGGCCCTCAGCGAAGTGCAGTGGCGCGACCCCGCCAAGAAGGACTATCAGGACTTCCTGCGCCGCCTGCCGCAGCTCGTGAACCTCTACGACGTCAACGGCTACAACTACGCCACCCACGTCCTCCCCGCCAAACCCGAATCCCCCGCCAACAACTAACCCCTACACCATACAATACAGCGACACCGCCCCCAACACGGAGGCGGTGTCGCTGTTGTTATATAAGCCTTCTCAGCGTGTGGAAACGCTAAGGGATTATTTGGCGAGCATGCGGGGGTGGATGAGGTGGCGCTCGATGAGTTCGCGGGCGTTGTCGGTCTGGCGGGAGGAGATGAAGTCGACCATCTCGCGGTGCTCGGCGCGGGTGCGAGCCTCGGAGCCGCGGCAGAGGCGCCACTTCTCGTAGTATTTCAGCGTGTCGGGTATGATCGACAGCAGCATCGAATGGATCACCGGGTTGTGAGCCCCCTTCGATATTGTCAGATGGAAGTTGAAGTCGGTTTCCTGGCGGCGGTCGGTGTTCATATGCTTCTCATACTCTGCGAACGCCGCGATGATATCCTCCATATCCTGCTCGGTGCGGTTGGCGGCGCAAAGGCGCAGGGCCTCGGCCTCCAGCAGTATGCGCACCGACATCAGCGACTCGAAATCGTAGCGCCCCACGCCAATGGCGTTGTTGATGAGCATATCGAGCTGCTGCTTCGAGAACGACGACACGAAGGTGCCGCTCTGCGGCAACGTCTTCACGATGCCGTAAAGCTCAAGCTTCTGTATCGACTGGCGCACGATTGTGCGGCTCACCCCGAGCTGCTCTCCGAGCTTGCGCTCCGAGGGGAGGCGGTCGCCGGGCAGAAGCTCGCGGTTTTCGATAGCGTTTTGGACGTACTTGATTACTCTCTCGGTTCCGGTCTGATTCATCTATATAAATAAGGTGTGGCGCGCGTCGGCAAAAGGCGACAAAGCAGGCAATTGGTTCAATTGGTTGCAAAATTAACCAAAATCCCCCGATTACCGCAATATTTAAGCTAAAAAAGCTCGCGCAGGCGCCTTTTGGCGAAAATTGGTAGACCAATTATTTAACATTCGCCCGCAAAATTTATGTTAAGCAACATAATTTTCGAGCATTCAAAATTCTTAAATTGGTCTAATTGGTATTTAAAATCAGTGACCACCAACAAGATAGCCCCTTATACAAAGCTTCTTTAGTTAAAAAGCGTTAAATTGGTAAACCATTTTATTTGAAAAATTGGTAAACCAATTATAAAGCTATAACTTTGCCGACGTAATACTTCCCGCGCCTCGCCGCGGACGGCGCCCCACCCCACTCCAAGCGGACGGCCCCGATTGAGAAACCATAATTACCGAGAATAATAAACCAACAATATCAAGAACCTATCGCCATGATAACTCGTTTACCAAACCTTCGCGTTCTGCTGGCCGCTGTGGCGTTTGTCGCCGCCGGGCTCGCCGCCTGGGCCGACGTCACGGTCAAGGGCACCGTCTCCGACGCCGAAGGTCCTTTGGCAGGTGTTTCAATCCGAGTGAAGGACACACCATCGCTTTTCGCCGTCAGCGACATCGACGGAAACTACACAATCTCCGTACCCTCCTCGAAGTCCTACCTCCTCTTCACCTATGTGGGCTACGCCACGGCGATGGAGCCCGTCGGGAAGCGCCGCGAGATCAACGTGGTGCTCGAAGAGGACTCCAAGGTGCTCGACGACGTGGTCGTGATCGGCTACGGCACCCAGGCAAAGTCGCACCTCACCGGCAGTATCACCAAAATCGGCGGCGACAAGGTTCAGAATATGTCGCAGAGCGACGTCGCCGCCGCCATGCAGGGCGTGATGACCGGCGTGTCGGTCAACAACAACACCTCCGAGGTCGGCGTCAGCCCGACGGTGCGCGTTCGCGGCACCGGCTCCATCTCGGCCAACAGCGAGCCGCTCGTGATTGTCGACGGCTTCCCCGTGAGTGGAGGCCTCTCGCAGCTCAACTCCAACGACATCAAGAGCATAGAAATACTCAAGGATGCTGCCTCAGCGGCCATCTACGGCTCCCGCGCGGCCAACGGCGTGATTCTGGTGACCACCAACAACGGCTCCCCCGACAAGCCCCGCTACTCGCTGAAGTTCAACCAGGGCTTCAAATATGCCTATAAGAAGCATGACCTCATGACCTCCACCGAGCTCTACGAGTCGATGCTCCGCGACGAGAAGCTCGGCGGACCCAAGCCCGGCTCCAACATCCGCAGCGCGGCGTACCTCGAAAGCGTCAACGGCTCGACCGACTGGCAGTCGGAGGGTCTCAACGACCTCGCCAACGTGACGAGCATCGCCTTCGCGGTGAGCGGCGGCAAGAAGGACCTTAAATATTATGTGTCGACCTCCTATATGGACGACCAGGGCATCATGAAGCAGAACCGCCTGAAGAAGTTCAACTTCCGCTCGCGCCTCGAAGCCAAGCTCTCGCGCACCGTAACCCTCGGCGTGAACCTCTCCGGCACCTACCGCGAGACCACCCGCCCGCGCAACAACTTCATCGACTTCTACCGCACCCCTTCGTTCCTCCCCGTGCGTCACAACGGCTACACCTCCGAGCTCACCGGCTACACCGGTTTCGCCCGAGGGAGCCACTTCAACAACATCGTGACCCCCTCGAAGCCCGTGCTCGACGAGGAGGGGAACATCATCGGCTACGAGGATGAGACCACCTCCCCCTTCACCTCGGCAAACAACAACCCCGTCAGCGTGATGGCCAACACCAAACGCTGGAGCGAGGATTTCCAGGGGCTCGGCTCCCTCTTCCTCGAATGGGAGATAATCAAGAACCTCAAATTCCGCACCTCCAACGGCTTCAACGTGCGCTTCACACCGCAGTACTACTACGGCAAGAAGAACGCCACCAAGGACGGCGAGGACAGCCAGGCAACCTACTTCTCGACCCTCTACGTCGACCTCCTGAGCGAGAACACCCTCACCTACAACCTCAACCTCGATCACAACCGCCACAAGTTTGACTTCCTCCTGGGCTACACCGTAGAGAAAACCCGCGACCAGCGCGTGGCCCTCTCCGGCACCGGCTTCGCGACCGACGACATCAAAACCCTCAACGCCGCGACCGTGTTCTCACTGGCCAGCAGCAACAACGGCAACGGGGCCGGCACCGGCACCTTCCGCTACCCCGACGTGGTGCTCGAATCGTACCTCGGCCGCGTCAACTACTCGCTCTTCGACCGCTACCTCCTTTCGGCCTCGCTCCGCCTCGACCGCTCCTCGCTCTTCTCGAAGGGCAACCGCAACGCCTGGTTCCCCTCAGTGTCGCTCGGTTGGCGCGTCAACGAGGAGAAGTTCATGGCCGCCGCTGACAAAATCAACAACCTCAAGGTGCGCGCCAGCTACGGTATGACCGGCAACAACGGCATCGCCTACCAGGCGGCACTCGAAGTGCTCAACTCGGCCAACTATGTGACCGGCACCGACGGCGGCGCGCTCGTCAACGGCACCGCCAACACCTCCGCCACACTGGCCAACTCCGACATCACCTGGGAGAAAACCCACGAATACAACGTCGGCGTGGACCTCGGTATGTGGAACAACCGCCTCTCCGTATCGCTCGACGGCTACTACTCCATCACCGAATCGCTCCTCTTCGCCCAGCCCACCCAGTCGTTCACCGGCTTCTCGTACTACTGGAACAACATCGGCAAGGTGCGCAACGTGGGCGTGGAGCTCCAGATCGAGTCGCGCAACATCGTAAACCGCGACTTCGAGTGGACCACCAGCTTCAACATATCCCACTCGCAGAACAAGCTCCTCGAACTCGGCGGTGAGAAACAGATGATCACCACCGGCGAACGCAACGAGTGCTACCTCGCCAAAGTGGGCGAGCCCATGATCCAGTACTACGGCTACCAGACAATAGGCGTTTGGAACTCGCAGGCCGAAATCGACGCCAACCCCCACTTCGCCACCGACGTGCCCGGCGGCCTCCGCATCAAGGACACCGACGGCGATGGCGACCTCACCGCCAACGACCGCGTGGCCCTCGGCAACCCCTACCCCGACTTCACCTGGGGCATGACAAACACCTTCCGCTACAAGGACTGGGACTTCAGCTTCCTCTTCCAGGGCGTACAGGGCATCGACGTCTTCAACGGCGACGTGTTCTACAACGAGACCGTGCGCTACAACAAGGCATACACCGAGAACCACTGGATCTCGGAGCAGCACCCCGGCGACGGCAAGACCCCCTACTGGAAGAACGGCTACGACATCATGCTCACCGACTACCCCATCGAGGACGGCTCATACATCTGCCTGCGCAACGTCACCCTCGGCTACTCACTCCCCCGCAAGGCCCTCAGCGCCCTCCGCATCTCCGGCCTCCGCTTCTACGCCTCGGGCAACAACCTGGCCTACATCTGGACCAAAGGCTACCGCGGCGTGAACCCCGAGTCGCGCTTCACCTCGGGCAACTACAGCTCGGCCATGATCGCCGGCTACCAGCGCGGCGGCTTCCCCCTGACCTCCACAATCTCGTTTGGTTTCGACCTTAACTTCTAATCCAGGATAATAACGATGAAACTCACCAATATACTGGCTACCGCCGCCGCGGCCCTGCTCCTCTCGGGCTGCGACCTCGACAAATACCCCATCTCGGAGGTGGCCGCCGACGACTATGTGAAGGGCGACGCCTCGCTCAACACCCTCGTGATCGGATGCTACAACGGCCTCCACAGCGCGATGTACTACGAGTGGGCCGTCACCGAGCTCCGCTCCGACAACTCCCGCATGCACCTCAACAACTCCACCTCCAGCAACTCCAAGCTGGTCGAGCAGCTCGACCAGGGCGTGATCAACGCGGAGCACGCCTGGGTGTCGGACTACTGGAACGGCTGCTACTCCACCATCGCCCGCTGCAACAACGTGCTGGGCTACCTCGGCGCCGCATCCACCAAGGAGAACCGCGACCGCTTCGAGGGTGAGGCCCTCTTCATCCGCTCGCTTGAGTATTTCAACCTCGTGCGCCTCTGGGGCCCCGTGTTCAAGGTAACCCGCAAGGTATCCAACGAGGAGGCCCGCTCGATGCAGCGCTCCTCGGCCGACGACATCTACGACCTCATCGAGGGTGACCTCCGCCGAATAATCGACGAGGAGCTCCTCCCCGAGCGCCAGGCCGACGCCGACCTGGGCCGCGCCGACCTCACCGCCGCCAAAGCCCTGCTGGCCAAAGTATGCGCCACCCGCTACACCGTGGGCCACCCCAAATACAAGGAAGCCGCCGACCTCTGCCTCGAAGTGCTCCGCTCGCCCGCCGTCGGTAATCCCGCCTCGGCAACCGACCTGGTAGGCTACGCCGACATCTTCTCGACCCACAACGAGATGAACCGCGAAATCATCTTCGCCGTGCGCTACACCGGCGGCAACGTCGGCCTCGGCTCACCCTTCGGCAACCTCTTCGCGCCGACCAGCAACGGCGCCAACGTGATCATGGGCACCTGCAGCAACTACAACTGCCCCAGCGACAACATACTCGCCCTTTACGACCGCGCCGGGGGCGCCGACAAGCGCCGCGACGTGAACCTCGCCGAAAGCTACTACAACTCCTCGACCCAGCAGTGGGTGACGAAGAACGCCCGCTTCGTGCGCAAGTACCTCAACGTCGACCAAGCTACCAACCCCATCACCAGCCAGTATGACGGCGACGCCGACTGGCCCGTGATCCGCGTGGGCGACATCGCCCTCCTCTACGCCGAACTCGCCAACGAGCTCAGCGGACCAACCACCGAGGCATTCAACTACCTCAATATGATCCGCGAGCGCGCCGGGCTCCCGGCCTACACCCCCGCCGAACTCTCCTCGCGCTACGATTTCCGCCAGGCCGTGCGCGACGAGCGCCGCCTCGAACTCGCCTTCGAGAACCAGCGCTGGTTTGACCTCCTCCGCTGGGGGATCGCCCGCGAGACCGTCAACAGCTACATAGCCTCCGAAGCCTTCTACTCGGCCTACAGCTACAGCGTCAACCCCCTCGACGACTGGCAGACGATGCTCCCGATACCCATCGACGTGATCAACATCAACCCCAACGTGGCCCAGAACTTCGGCTATTAACCTTCCCAAAATTCCGATAACATGAAAACCAGATATATAGGCATATTGTTAGGCACCGCCCTGGCGGCCTCGCTCGCCTCGTGCGAGAAAGAGTCGGTCAACGAATTCATCGAGACCGCGCCCAAGGTAGCCTCCTTCACCCCCGCCGAAGGTTACGCCGGATGCGAGGTGACAATCACCGGCGAGGCGCTCAACAACGTCGTGGCAGCCAAAATCGGCGACACCGATGCCGCCATCGCCCAGCGCCTGAGCGACACCCGCATCTCCATCCGCGTCCCCTCGATGGCCCACAGCGGCAAAATCACCCTCCTCAACGCCAAGGGCTCGGGCGTGTCGGCCACCGACTTCACCGTCACCTATCCCGCTCCGGCACCCTCGCTCACCGACCTCCCCGAAGAGGTCGAGCTCTCGGCCAACCTGCTGATTTACGGCGAGCGCATGAGCGTGATCAACCGCGTGCTCTTCGCCGCCGAAGGGCGCGAGGCCCGCGAGGCCGAGAAGGTGAGCCAGACCGACAGCGAGATCGTCGTCAAGGTCCCCTACGTCGAGGCCGACGACGCTACCATCACCTTTGAATACTACGACGGCTCCAACCTCGCCATAGCCGGGGGCGACGCCATCGGCACCATAAAGATAGCCCGCTTCCAGCCCAAGGTCACCTCGGTTTCGGCCACCACCGCCGCCATCGGCGACGTAGTGACCCTCGACGGCCAGTTCCTCGACAAGGTTGAGCGCGTGCTGCTCGACGGCTCGGAGTGCATGGTTACACTCCAGACCCCCGAATCGCTAAAATTCGTGGTGCCGGAACTCGACAGCTTCGCCGACGGCGAGAACACCGCCCGCCTCGAAATCGAATACTTCGACGGCGGAGAGACTGCCACCGTAACTGACCGCTTCACCGTCAACGTGCCCCGCGTGCTCTTCTGGGAAGACCGCAAGGTGTGGGGCCAGGGACGCGACGTCGAGGAGCTCACCTCCTTCTTCTCCCCGCTCACCGGCATATGCTACTCCAACAGCCTCTGGCGCACGCTCGACGCCGTATCCTACCAGTACCAGGCCTCGACCTGCTCGGCCAACCAGGTGCCCGCCGTCAGCGCCGAAGAGTATGAATCGGTGGTACCCTACCTCTTCTTCACCGGGGTGAGCGCCGGACAGCTCCAGCTCAACTCGCCCGCCGGGAGCGCCTCTATGCTCAAGAATATCTTCTGGGAGAACAATTCGGCCAACGACTACCGCGTGACCGGCGCCAACGCCAACTGCTACGGCACCCCCGTGCTCGGGTTCCTCGTGCTCGACCCCTCGAAGGCAGGACACGCCGAGCTCATCAACAAGGTCGCTACCGGCACCCTCGACCGCCTCGACCAGGAAACCTACCCGATCGACACCGAGGCCAAAACCTGCGGCGACATCGCCATCGGCTCCATCGCCAACAACGTCAAGGACACCCAGTTCGCCCCCGGCCTCTTCACCGTTGGCCAGGAGAAGGACACCGACCTCGACTCCTACATAATGGTGTTCTACTACAACCATAAGGGCATGAACAGCTCCAACCGCGCGGAAAACATCCGCCGCATGGGCGTGATGCGCCTCAAGCACATCAACTTCAAGCTCTACAACAACACAAACGCGCCCTCCTCCTCGTCAATCACCTTCGATATGTACTGGATGAAACGCGACTACAAGTAAGGAATTAGATTGATTTTGAGATAATAGATTAGGTAAAGTTGATTAGGTAAAGTCAGCAATGAAGAAGATAGTTGATATTAATCGTATGCTGGTGACTTTCCTGGCGGGCGCGGCCGCGATGGCCGCCACCGCCGGAGAGGTTACCGTCACGCTCCCCGAAGTGGCCGGCGCGCTCGAAAACGCCCGTCCCGGCGACGTGATCAATATTGCTGACGGCAACTGGAACGACGTCAGGCTCAACTGGCGCGCTCCCGGGTTTCCAATGACCGTCCGCGCCCTGCGTTCCGGCAGGGTGCGGGTCGGCGGAAACAGCTCGCTCCGCCTCAGCGGCGACTCGCTGACGGTCGAGGGGCTCGACTTCCGCGGCGTCACCCCAGCCAAGGGGAGCGGCGTGGTGGAGTTCCGCGACGGCAAGGAGGTTGCCAACGCCTGCCGCCTCACCGACTGCCTGATCGACTCCTGCAACCCCTCGCGCCGCGACATCACCGCGAGCTACATCGTGCTCCACGGCCGCGGCAACCGCGTTGACCATTGCTCCCTCACCGGGAAACTCAACCTCGGTGTGACGCTGCTGGTGAACCTCAACGACGCCCGCAGCCTCGACAACAACCACCTCATTGACCACAACTACTTCGGCCCGCGCCCCGTCTACGGCTCGAACGGCGCCGAAACCATGCGCATAGGCACCTCGCAGCAAGCCTACGAGAGCTCCCGCACACGAGTCGAAAACAACCTCTTCGACCGCTGCGACGGCGAGGTGGAGGTAATATCCGTGAAGTCATCCGACAACGTAGTCAAGGGGAACACCTTCCTCGAATGCGAGGGCGTGGTGGCACTGCGCCACGGCAAGCGCAACCGCGTCGAGGGGAACCTCTTCCTCGGCAACGGACGCCGCAACACCGGGGGCGTGCGGGTGGTCGACTCGGGCCACATCATCGAGCGCAACACCTTCGACGGCCTCGCCGGAGGGCGCTTCTTCTCGGCCCTGGCGCTGATGAACTCCGTGCCCAACTCCCTCCCCAACCGCTATGTGAGGGTGAGCGACGCGACCGTAAGCGACAACACCTTCGCCAACTGCTCGAACATCGAGTTCGGCACCGGGCGCGACATGGAGCGCACCGAGGCCCCCGCCGCCTGCTCCTTCACCGGAAACCGCGTGTACACCGACGACACCTCTAACCCCTATCGCTACATCGACCCCGCCACCGAGGTGGCCATGAAGGGTAACAAGGTGCTCCCCCTCTCGAAATACAAAGCGCCGAAAACCGACCTCGCCGCCGTGCGTCGCGGAGTCGGCGCCAACCGCCCCGCGGAAGTAGCCGCCAGCGCCACCGCGCCCGACACCATCCGCCTCCCCAAGGGGATCGTTGACCGCGCGGAGCCTTATATAATAAGTCGCCCGACCGTGATTGTCGGCGACTCCACCACCCTCCGCTGGACCGGCTCGAAAAGCGGCAACTTCATCACCATCGCCGACGGCGGTGAGCTCGCGGTGAGCGGCGTCACCTTCGACTTCGCCCTCCAGCAGGGGCACGCCGTGGCACGCAACGCCATCGCCACCACCACCGATATGATCGCCCCCTACCGACTGACGGTGGCCGACTGCGCCTTCATCAACAGCCCCGAGAGCGGTTGCTGCGCCATCCGCGGCACAAAGGGCACCTTCGCCGAGGAGATCACAGTAAGCCGCTGCCGCTTCGCCGACCTCTCGGGCAACGGCATCTCACTGGCCGACGAGACCGACGACAAGGGTCGCTACAGCGCCGACGACATCACGATCGAGGATTGCGCGTTCGACCATATGCTCGGAATCCCCGTGAACATCTACCGCGGCGGCAGCGACGAATCGACCGCCGGGCCCTATGTGGCGGTTACCGGGTGCGTGTTCACCGACTGCTGCAACAAGGAGCGCGGAAGCGTGCTCCGGCTCATCGGGCCGCAGAAACTGCTCGTGGCCGACTGCCGCTTCATCAACAGCGGCCGCGGAGGCGCCACGGTGCGCCTCGACGAGACCACCTGGGAGGACGTGAAAGTGGCCCGCTGCTCCTGGACCGACTCAGGCCGCGTGATTTCCAACCGCGACGTAATTGAATAACCGACCGCACAACTGATTTTCAACACGATGAAAACCTGTATCCGAAAATATATAATCGGCGCCGCGACCGCGGCCGCGACCCTCTTCAACCTCCAGGCCGCCAACGAGCACCCCTGCCTGCTCTTCAACGCCGACGAACTCGGCGAGATGCGAGCCGGGCTGACCCAGGCCCCCCTATTCGAAAAGAGCATCGCCAACACCATCGCCCGGGCCGAGGCTTCGCTCGGCAAGCCGGTGGAGGTGCCCGTGCCTTGCGACGGCGGCGGGGGACCCGTGCACGAGCAGCATAAGGCCAACTACTACGAGCTTATGGACTGCGGCGTGGCCTACCGCTTCACCGGCGACGAGCGCTACGCCCGCCGTGCCGCCGAGATGCTCGAAGCCTACGCCAAGCTCTACCCCATCCTCGGGTACCACCAGCTCGGCCTCAGCCCGGTGCCCGGCCGCCTCTTCTGGCAGACGCTCAACGAGAGCGTGTGGCTGGTACACGTTTCGGTGGCCTACGACTGCGTGCGCGACTACCTTACCAAGGCCCAGCGCGACACAATCGAGAGCAAGCTCCTGCTGCCGATGGCCGAGTTCATTATGACCGGCACCGAGGACAACCGGGCCAACCTCAAGACCTTCAACAAAATGCACAACCACGGCACTTGGGCCACCGCCGCCGTGGGTATGGCCGGTATGGCGATGGACCGCGACGACCTGGTCGACAAGGCGCTCTACGGCACCGACCTCTCGGGCAAGAACGGAGGCTTCCTTCAGCAGATGGACTGGCTCTTCTCGCCCGACGGCTACTTCACCGAAGGGGCCTACTACCAGCGCTACGCCCTATGGCCCTTCGTGATTTTCGCCCAGTGCCTCAACCACACGCGCCCCGAACTGAAAGTTTTCGAGCGCCGCGACGGCATACTCTCCAAGGCTTTCGACGCCCTTTTCCAACTCAGCTACGAGGGTGAGTTCATGCACATCAACGACGCCATGGGAAAAGGGTTGTCGGCCCAGGAAATCGTCTACGCCGCCAACATACTCTACGCCGTGGAGCCGGACAACAAGTCGCTCCCCTACATAGCGCGCCTCTACCACGACGAGAGCATACCCTGCGCCGGGGGCTTCCGCCTGGCACGCGCCATAGCCAACGGGGCGGGTGCCGAACCGACGTTCCGCACCATGGTGCTCCGCGACGGACGCGACGGCTCTGAGGGTGGTTTCGGCATCATCCGCGACACCTCCGACGGCCTCAACAGCGCCCTGACCATGAAGGCCACCAGCCACGGCCTGAGCCACGGCCACTACGACAAGCTGACCATGGCCCTCTACGACAACGGCAGCGAGATCCTCACCGACTACGGAGCCTCGCGCTTCATAAACCTCGAAGCCAAGAACAGCGGCCACTACACCCGCGAGAACGATTCGTTCTGCAAGCAGTCGGTAGCCCACAACACCCTCGTGGCCGACGAGACCTCGCACTTCGGGGGTGTCTACAAGACTTCGAGCCGCCACCACTCCGAATTCATCGACCAGGTGGCCGACCCCGATGGGCGCTTCCAGGCCATGAGCGCCCGCGAGCCCAACGCCTACGCCGACAAGGGTATCGCAATGGAGCGTTCGCTGGTGCAGGCCAAGCTCCCCGGCACCAACTACCCCGTGACCCTCGACCTCATGAGGGTGAAAGCCGACGGGGAGCACCAGTATGACATGCCCTACTGGTACCGCGGCCATATGGTGTCGACCAACGCGCCCCGCGAGCGCGCCCTCTCGACCCTCCGGACCCTCGGCGACACCCACGGCTACCAGCACATATGGGTCGACGCCGACTGCGCCCCCGCCGACGGCCAGGCGCTGAAGTTCACCTTCTTCAACCGCGACCGTATGTACTCAATCACAACCGCGGCCACCGCGCCGATGAACGGCAAGATAGTGCATCTCGGAGCCAACGACCCCGACTTCAACCTCCGCGAGGAGAAGGGGTGGCTCGTGAGGATTCCCAAAGCCGCCGACTGCGCCATAGCCTCGGTTATCGAGCCCCACGGCGAGTATGACGTAATCCGCGAGACCGCCGCCGGCACGAAATCGGCCGTCAGCGACGTGCGAATCCTGGCCGACAACGCCGACCACACCGCCGTGGGCGTGGACTACGGCCCGGGGCGCCGGGCGCTCTTCCTCGTGGCCCGCGACGCCGACCCCGCCAGGGAGCACACCGCCGAAATAAACGGTGCGAAACACTCCTGGAAAGGCCACTACGCCCTGAAATGCGACTGACCCGCAAAAGCTTGTTTAAAACCAAGTCCAACTCACACCGCAATAATTTAACCTCAAAATATCAGACACATGAAAACTAAAAGCGCCGTTTGGCAATTTGAGAAAGGCACAGAATGGGAAACCGTGGGCGATGGCGTGCGTCGCCAGATCATGGGCTACGACGGCCAGCTGATGCTGGTGAAGGTACACTTCCAGAAAGGGAGCGTGGGCGCCATGCACGAGCACTACCACAGCCAGGTGACCTACGTCGTGAGCGGTAAGTTCGAGCTCACCATCGGCGACGAAAAGCGCGTGATCGAGGCCGGCGACGGCTACTATGTGGCCCCCGACGTGCTCCACGGCTGCGTATGCCTCGAAGAGGGTATCCTGATCGACACATTCTCACCCATGCGCCAAGACTTCCTGAAATGAAAATCAAAGGCATGCGTTGGGTAATCATCAGCCTCATAATGGTGATTACCATAATAAACTACCTCGACCGCGGCACACTCAACTATATGTGGGTGGCCAACGTCGACTACGAGCTGGCCCAGGCGGGAGCACCCGCCGCCGAGGGTGAGAACGTGGCCACGCTCCTCCCCGACGGCGACTACGCCCTGCGCAACTCGCGCGGCGAGGAGAGGGTGGCAGCCCCCTCGATGGTGAAAATCAAGCAGAAGAACGGCCTCACCTACATCTCCGCCCAGGAGGGTATGGCCGTTGACCTCGGCCTGATCGATCCCGCCGACCCCGACGCCACCCAGAAGGCCAAGGATATGCTCGGCACCATCACCATCTTCTTCATGCTCGCCTACGGCGTCAGCCAGATGGTTTCGGGCAAGATTTACGACAAAATCGGTTGCCGCCGCGGCTTCTTCTGGAGCGCCCTCATTTGGGGCGTGGCCGACGCGCTCACCGCACTCTCCCGCGGCATATTCTCGCTGACCATATTCCGCGTGATGCTCGGACTCGGCGAGGCAGGCCCCTGGCCCGGCACCACCAAGAGCAACGCCATATGGTTCCCGCAGAAGGAACGCGCCTTCGCCCAGGGGCTCTTCGGAGCCGCGGCGTCGGTGGGGAGCGTGCTCGCCCCGATCGTGATCCTTATGCTCTTCCTGGCCTTCGGCTGGCAATGGACCTTCGTCATCGTCGGCGGCCTCGGAGTGGTATGGGTGGCCCTCTGGCTCTTTATCAACAAGGCCGACCCCGAGGAACACCCCTGGGTGACCGAGGAGGAGAAGAACCACATTCTCGAAGGGCGCTGCACCCCCGCCGAGTGCGAGGTCAAGGACAAGGGTAAATCGTGGGGCGAACTGCTCCGCCAGAAGAAGAACTGGTCGGTGATCCTGGGCCGCTTCTTCCTCGACCCGATCTGGTGGATGTTCGTTACGTTCCTCCCCCTGTACCTCACCGACGTGTTCCACCTCAACATCAAGGAGGTAGCGTTCTCGGCTTGGGTGCCCTACGTCGGCGCCGCCCTCGGCTCGATACTCGGAGGCTGGTTCTCCGGCTGGCTGATTTCCAAAGGGCGCACCGTCAACTTCGCCCGCAAGTGCGCCATAATCGTCGGCGGACTCATCATCCTCCCCGCGATCATTTGCAGCGTTATGGCGCAGTCGGTGCTCGTGGCCGTGGTAAGCATGGCGTTCGTGCTCGGCGGGTTCCAGTTCTTTATGACCAACCTGCAGACCATCCCGAGCGACCTCCACAGCGGCAAGTCCGTAGGCTCGCTGGCCGGACTCGGAGGCGCCGCCGCGGTGCTCGGCACCATCCTGGCGATCCTCTTCTCCGATATGATTGTGAGCTGGACGCTCCTGTTCGGCCTACTGGCAGCCCTGGTGCCCCTGTCGTGGCTCTCGGTGTTCCTCACCGTTGGCAAAATCGAAAAAATCGAAGACTAAACAACTATTTAACATACAACTAATAAACCAATAACCGCAATGAAACTGAAAGATAAAGTAGCAATCGTAACCGGTGGTTCGCGCGACATAGGCCGCGCCGTTTCTCTCAAACTCGCCAAAGAGGGCGCCAAGGTCGTTGTCAACTATTTCCATAACAAGGCCGAGGCCGACGAAACCCTCCGCCTCATCGCCGAAGCCGGTGGCACCGCCATCGCCATTCAGGGCGATATGACCAAGGGCGACGACGTGCAGCGCCTCTTCGACGAATGCGCCAAGGCGTTCGGCGACAACCTCGACATCCTGGTGAACGTGGCCGGAGGCATCATCGGCCGCAAGAAAATCACCGAACAGGACGAGGAGTGGTACGACACCCTGATGAACGTCAACCTCAAGTCGGTATGGTTCTGCACCCGCGCCGCCGTGCCCCATATGAAGTCCGGCGCCTCGATCGTCAACTTCTCCTCGCTCGCGGCCCGCGACGGCGGCGGCGCCGGAGCGTCGCTCTACGCCACCTCCAAGGCTGCCGTTTCCTGCTTCACCCGCTCGATGGCCAAGGAGCTCGGCCCCGACGGCATCCGCGTGAACGCCATCTGCCCCGGCACCATCGCGACCTCCTTCCACGACCGCTTCAACACCCCCGAGAACCGCGAGCGCGCCAAGGCCGGATACCCCCTCCGCCGCGAAGGCACCGCCGAGGAGTGCGCCGACCTGGTGGCCTACCTCGCCTCCGACGAGTCGTCGTACCTCACCGGCACCAACATCGACATCAACGGCGGTTGCTTCTTCTCCTAACCCACTGACATCACGCGACTATGAAACTCAGACATTTACTGAGCGTCTGCGTCGGATGCGGCCTTATGGCCGCGTCCGCCACAGCCGTCGCGCAGACGCAGAAGGTGCCCACCAACCGCTACGCGATGAAGATGGAGCAGAACGCCGACGGCTCCTACTCGCTCATGCAGCAGAAGAAGTACGACCGGCAGCTCGACATCGACGTCAGCAAGCTCCCCGACGTGCTCGTGCCCTACACCTACACCCCCGACCGACTCAAATCGAAGGACTACAAGGGTGTGCGCTCGGAGGACTTCATTTTCAAGAAAGGCCCCGACTACGAGCTGAAAATCACCGTTGACTTCTCCGACGACACCGCCAACCCCTCCCCCTTCATGGTTTACATCCACGGCGGTGGCTGGGCAAGGGGCAACAACAGCTCGTCGAAGTCGCTCTCGCAGTATATGGCCAAGCAGCACGGCGTCACCGGCGTGCGCGTCGAATACGCGATGGCCGGGCAGACGGGCGTGACAGTGGAAACCTCCGTACAGGACGTGCTCGACGCCCTCCAGTACGTCAAGGACCACGCCAAGGAGTTCAACATCGACCCCGAGCGCTTCGGTTTCCTCGGCACCTCGGCAGGCTCGCACCTCGCGGCTGTGGCCGCGATGAAGACCCCGGGCACCAAGGCCCTCGTGGGCTACTCGGGCATCTACGACCTCACCACCGCCGCCATCGTGCAGAAAACCCGCGACGACAACCGCATCGCCTACTTCAAGGACCGCGACGACAAGGTGCTCCGCGACAATTCGGGCCTCTTCCTGATACCCAAGAAGGGCGCGGTGCCCCCCGCGATGCTCGTATGCGGTACCTGCGACGTCACCGTGGAGTACGACCAGAGCACCGAGTTCGCCAAGGCCCTCCGCAAGAAGGGTGGCGAGGTGAAGCTCGATGTCTATGAGAACTACGACCACAACCTGACCAGCAAGACCTCCGACAAGATGGAGGAGATCTTCTTCAACACCGTTGACTTCCTAAAGGAGAAGCTTGGCGCGACCTACACCCCCGCCGCCGCTCCCAAGGCCAAGGCCAAGGCCGCGAAATCAGCGAAACCAACCGCGGCCGCTCCCGCCGCCAAATCGTCGATCACCACAACCTCTACCGCTTCGGCGGTAGGGGAACTGGCGGCGATGGGCATTCACTCCGAGGCCCCCGACTCGTCGCGCACCCACGCCGACAACCATGTGGCCCACATTGTGAAAACCTTCGACGACGAGCTCGGGAAGGATGTATACTCCTTCCTCATCCACGCCGACATCGACGACGACCGCGGCAAGAAAAACATCACCGACCGCCAGCGCAACGAGGTCAAGACCGACTCGAAAAGCCCCGCCTCGATGTGGGCCACCGAGGGGGAAACCATGACCTACCGCTGGAAGATGCGCCTCCCCGAGGGGATGAAGACCACCACCCGCTTCACCCACATACACCAGCTCAAGGGTATCGACAACAAGGAGGGTAACGCCCTGGTAGGCCGACCCCTTATGACCCTCACCTGCTACTCGTCGAAAAACGGCAAACAGGAGATGCGCATGCGCTATTACGACCGCCGACTTGGCGACAACGAGCCCGCGACCATCGCCAAGGTTCCCCTCGACAAGCTCACAGGCCGCTGGGTCGAAATCGAAGAAACCGCACGTTTCGCCGCCGACGGCGCTTACTCGCTCAAAATCACCGACGCGAAAACCGGCGAGACGATTCTCGACTATCAGAACGACAACCTCGATATGTGGCGCACCGGAGCACGCGGCCTCCGTCCGAAATGGGGCATCTACCGCTTCCTGGGCAAGAACCGCGAACTCGCCGGCGAACTCCGCGACGAGGAACTCCGATTTGCCGACTTCGAAATAAAGAAACACTGATGAAAACCACCCCGAGCATCCTCATAGCCGCCGCTATGGCGCTGACCGCCGCGGCACGGGCCGACGGCGCCGAGCGCCACTTCCTCACCGCCGACGGGCACTCCGACACCTACGAGCTCATCGCACGGTCGGGCTTCTTCGCCGAGACTTCGGGCAACCGAACGCCCGACGAGTTTATGGGGCACCCCTCCTACCGCCACATATCGCAGGTAGCCGACGAGGCTCTCGGGGGATACGCATTCGCCTTCGACATCCACGTTGACCACCCCGAAGGGGGCGCACAGGTGACAGACGGCAACAAGGGGGAGCTCAACGACCGCCAGCGCAACGAAATAAAGTGTATGACCTCGCTGCCGGCCACTACCGCCTCCGACGGCGAGACCATCACCTACCGCTGGAAATTCATGCTCCCCAAGGGGATGCTCACCACATCGGCCTTCTGCCACATCCACCAGATTAAAGGGATGGGCGACTCGGAAGCGGTGGCCCACCCGGTGTTCACCCTCACTTGCCGCACCGCGTCAAAAAAGCAGGTGCTCCAACTGATCCATGTGCCCTACGAGGGTGCCCCCAACGCCTACCTCGCCCAGCTCGACCTCGCGCCGCTGCTCGGGCGGTGGATCCAGGCTTCGGAAACCGTGACGGTCGGCCTCAACGGCTCATACACGCTCACCCTCACCGACATCGCCACCGGCGCCCGGCTCCTCACCATCGACAAGCCCGACATCGAGGTATGGCGCGACACCGACGACGCCTCGGCAATGCGCGGAAAATGGGGCATCTACCGCTCACTCGGCGAGAACCTCTCGCTGAAACAGCAACTGCGGTCGGAGCG
Organism: uncultured Muribaculaceae bacterium; assembly: GCA_910587075.1. Classification (GTDB taxonomy): domain Bacteria; phylum Bacteroidota; class Bacteroidia; order Bacteroidales; family Muribaculaceae; genus UBA7173. The sequence continues at coordinate 98,118 of CAJUKE010000002.1, read as the reverse complement.
ACTGCTCTTCGCCGACTTCGAAACCCACAAGGGCTCGGCCGCTGCATCCATCGAAACCATCGCCGGTGACTCCGACTCCAGGCAATCACCTCTCTACGACCTCATGGGGCGACGGGTCGAAAACCCCTCCCCCGGCATCTACCTGCGCGACGGGCGCAAAATCCTAATCCGTAACAACTAAAAAACCTATACCGCAATGAAAAAATTTACCTCGTTTCTGACCGCCGCCGCGGCCACACTGGCAATGAGCGCAACCAGCGTCACCTGGAACGCCGCCGACCTCGACCTTAAAAGCAACGACATCATCAACGATATAACCTTCACCGTTGATGACAACATCTCCTTCACTATGGCCAAGGGTACATCCGAAAAGGATGACTGCAAATTCCGCAAAAACTCCACCACCCCCGCTACCATAATCCTATACTCAAAAAACACAATCACCTTCAATGCAACCGATGCCAAAATCAAGAGCATCAAGTTCGTGGTCAATGCAGAGATTACTCCTGGTTGGAAAATCAATGACGCAGAAAAGAACACTTACAACGTAGATAACAACACCTGGACCGGTGACGCAGCCTCAATTATCTTTTCTGGTAATTCGGCCGCGCAGATCAACAGCCTCGTAATCGAATACGAGGGTGGCTCGACCGTTGATCCCGACCCCGTAGATCCCACCCCGGGTGAATTCAAAACCGCCGAACTCTTCTTCAACGAGAGCCAGATTGGCACCGGCGAAGCCGCTCAAAACGTCACCCTCTCCAACAACGGCGTGACCGTTGACTTCACAAGCACTGCCGCCAGTGCAAACCTTGACAAGAGCAACGGCTTCTTCGGTACCGCCGAGGATTACATAACACTACAGTACCGTTATCGCCCTGGCGGCAATTCTTCCAAAGGCGTGAATTCCCCCAACAAAGGAGTGCTAACCCTCCCCTGCGACGGCACCCTCACCATCTACGCCTACAACAATCAGGAGCAGGCCCGCGAAGGACAGATCGTGCAGAACGACGCCACAGTGTTCAGCCACGTCTTCACCGCTGAGGAAGCCGTGACTGTACCCACCTCAAGCTCAGAGCGCAAAGTTTACCCCGTGCATACCGTTGAGCTGAAGAAAGGCACCGCCTACTTCCTCTGGCCCACCAACCAGCTGATGCTCTTCGGCTTCAAGTTCGAACCCAAGCAGGGCACCACCTCGGTTGACGCTCCCTTCACCTTCGAAGCCGCCGACGCTGACACCACCGCCTACGACCTCATGGGCCGCCCCGTAGGCCCCTCCTACAAAGGCATCGTGATCATCGCCGGCAAAAAGCACATCCGCCGCTAACGCCCCCCTCCCCTCTCTCCCCCCAATTCACTGAAACACCCCCTTCAACCCCATAACAGCGAGCCGCGCCGTCATCCCCGACAGCGCGGCTTCCTTTCGCTTATATCTCTCTTACAGCTATCTCTCGCCGTTCGATTCACTCAACCATTTAGCTCGGAAGAATCCGCTCAGCCCATCCGGGAAGTTCGCTAACATAACGTTTAACCAAGCATCCATCGCTAAGACGAAACAACAGCCTGGCATCGACATCCTCAATAGAGTTATCGTAGACATACAGGCGGTCTACATAATGAGCCAAAGCGATACAATTACCGATAGATTTATCATACCGCGAGATAATTTTGGTAATGGGCACATCATGCCCCCCATTAAGAACCCGCTGGGCGACTCTCTTGGCATTTATTATTGGAGATTCAGTCGATACAAAAAAGAGGCGCACAAAGAAACCCGCGGTTTTGGCTCTGAGAATATAATCCACTTTATCACCCGCCGACATTACAGTTTCAAAAATATGGCTTTTTTTCTCAACAAGGCATCTTTCCCGCCAATCATTACAATAATTGGCCGCCTTTAGAACAGCTTCCTTATCATTCCAATCGCCAAACATATCACGGGCCACGTTATCAGGATTGATATACTCCGAATCCTCCAACCATTCGTGATGCAGAATCTTTGTAGTTACCGAAGTTTTGCCCGAGCCATTAGGGCCGGCAATCACGATAAGGACTGGACGATGATTATTTGTTGGCATTATTAAGCCTGTTTAGTATCTCGCTCACTTGCTTCTTTGCTTGCTCAGCCGCAATATCAATACCAGCGGCCACGCGTTCAGCCGCCCGGCGGGAGCTCTCACGGGCATCTTCGGCAACTTCACGCATGATCTGCGCCATACGCTCGTCGCCCGGTTCCTCCATCGACGTCAGCCGATAGCTATTCATCTGTTCTTCCGACATAACTTTATCTTTTTCTTATCCAACGCCAAAGTTACCAAAAAACTCCTAATGCTTCCCTATATACTCATCCCACACCACTGTGGCAAGGTACTTATCGCTACGGCAATGAAGGTCAGCCACACCCTCCTCAATCAGGTTTGATGTTACCGACTGATAGTAAATATCGGCAGCCTCTTTGTATGGCACGCCAAAAAGCTCACACATACTTTTAATAATAGCCGCACATTTATCGCCACGCAATATAAGAATGCTTTCTTCCGTCATAACTTTCTGCTTGCAATATGTTTCAAACACTCGTCGATCATTCGCTGCGACCTAATGCAATATTGATTATTGGGCTTTTCATATTTCAATAATCCAATCGCGGCCTCAGCGGATAGCTCTCCCGCGAAATAACGGTCAAGCGTACGTATCACTTTATCATCAGCTATACCCCCAATGACAATATCATAATCAGTATCATCTTCTCCAGCACGGCATTTGGCCACGAATTCAAGCCACGCCATATCATATGAATCAAACCGCTTGACTCTCCACTTTTCTAAATCGTACTCGAAATCGTAGACGTTGAGCCATGCGTCCTCCTCTCGGCGCATAAATCGATTACCATATTGCACGGCTTGAGTTTCAAGCGTCGTCAAATAGAATCCTTTGCCAAAATCAAGATAATCTCTCGAATGGGCTGTGTCGGGCCGCTCGACCGTAACATTTGAGGAATGATAGAGTTTCATTGTGGCAACACTCCTTTCTTTTTCATATAGTCGGTAAGATCATCCATCAAATACCGCGAGCCGAAAGTGTGAAGTACATCGTATGACGGCACTATGTAGCCGTAAAGTATACCCGACTCCTTCAGCCGTTTGTACACCTCACTCTGCGGTATATTAAGCTGTCCCGCCAGCTTGCTTATACAATATGTGACAAACTCAAGTACTTCGCTATTCATATTTACTCTATCGATGTGGATTTAGACAAGAAACTTCCGTATCTTTTTCTTATCCAACGCCAAAGTTACAAAAAAAGCGCGATAATCAAATACAATGGGCGGCGACGCAGCGGGGGCGTGCGTAGGGACATGCCTTGGGCATGTCGAATTGACATCGCAAAAAGATCGCGCCCGCGGTCCGCGTCAGTCGAGGGTCTGCACACCCCCGCCGTTGACGAACAGCACCTGGCCGCTCACCCAGGCTGAGGCCGGGGAGGCGAAAAACAGCACGGCGCGGGCTATATCGTCCACCTCGCCGAGCCGCTTTATGGGGGTGTGGCTGAGCATTCTTTCCTGTAGCTCCGGGGTGAGAACCGACGCCAGCGCCGCGGTACGGGTCGCTCCCGGCCCCACGCAGTTGACCCTTATGCCCATACCTCCGAGATCGTATGCGAGATTGGCCGATAGATGGTTCAACGCCGCCTTCGACGACGCGTAAATCAGCATATTTGCCTCCTTGTTGACCGAGCTCATCGACGTGATGTTCACGATGCTCCCATACCCTGATTTACGCATCTCAGGCGCGACGAGCGTGGAGAGCCGCAGGGGAGCGAACACGTTTATTCTGTAGATACGCTCAACATAGCTTTCATCAATTTTGAAAGGGTTCTCCCTGCCCCCGCCTCCGAGCCCGGCGTTGTTCACCAGGATGTTGGCAGTTCCGAACTTGCCGACGGCAAAATCCACCAGCTTGCGCAAGTCGTCGAAGTCCGACACATCGCATCCGATAGCCGCGGCAGAAGCTCCGGCAGCGGTAATCTCATCAGCTACAAGCTGTGCCTTTTCGGCGCTGAGGTCGCTCACAACCACCGACGCGCCCGCCGAAGCCAGAATTTTCGCGCAACCCTTGCCGATACCATCGCCCGCCCCGGTGACCACCGCCACCTTCCCGCCGAGGTCAAACGCCCCCTTTATATCAAAATCATCCATAAGTGTTTCTATTAAGTTCGTCCAAGATATGAATTGAGAAATCAATGAGAATCTAATTGAGAATCTAATTTACCTCATAACTCCGACTTAGTACTTACTTATAAACGCTCCCCGCCCCGTTTCGGTTTGACTCCCCAACGGCCGCGAAAGCGACCCTTTTGATTCCCCTCAATAATACCGCTCAAACATAAAACGAAGTGTCAACCGAGTCAACAAACTCGTGTCAAATAAGGGAAACCTTAGGTTAAGGCATATTCAAGAAATCTCGGATAGAAAGCATTCTGATGCCGTTTTGGGTGTTTGGCGCCGAATCGCGCAGGGTGACAACAAACTTTTCATAATTGTCGCCAATCGATTCGAGATTGCCAAACTCGCGGTCAGCCGTAACTTTGTCATAAACACTAACCGCAACTTGAATGTATTTTCGCTCCCCATCTCTTTCGGCGACAAAATCGATTTCTTTGTTCCTTGAAAGCACACCTACCTTTATGTCGCAACCATCAGCTGACAATTTGTTGAAAACCGCATTCTCAAGAATCGCTCCGATATCCATTGGCCGATAGCCTATTATGGAATTGCGTATTCCGATATCCTCGAAATAATATTTTTCACCTATTTCAAAGAATTTCTTACCCTCTATATCCCATCGTCGCACTTTATTAGTAATATAAGCATCGCAAATATAGTCGACGTATGTTTGCACGCTGTTCACAGTCCCGGCTACACGTTGCGATTTTAGGTAGTCGGCTATGCGTTTCGCCGTAAAAATCTGTCCGGTATTGTCGGCCAGGAAGAGCAATAGCCTTTGTAGAAAATCATTGTTGCGCACAGAGTGTCGGGCGACTATATCTCTGTAAACCAAGGCGTCGGTAATTCCGGTGAGATATTCATTCCAAGTCTCACGTTGGGGAAGATTCCTCAAATATGGCATTCCTCCAAATCTCAAATATAGATCTAAGCTTTCATCTGAATCTTCAAGTGAATGAAACAGAAGAAACTCATCGTAACAAAGAGGATGTACACGAATCTCTATGCTTCGTCCGGCAAGACGCGAGGCAATTTCGGAAGACAACATTGATGAATTGCTTCCCGTGACATAGATGTCGTTCCGAGCATCAAGACATAGCGAACGAATAACCTTGTCGAAACCCTCAATCTCCTGAATCTCATCAATGAATATATAGTTCATTGATGAATCTGACATGTGCCTGACAATTTCCTCGTTTAAATCAGACGCGCTTTTGATATGAGAAAAAGCAAAATCTTCAAGATTTATGCGAATGTAATTAGCTGATGGTGACGACTGGCGGAGTTTCTCCTCAACGGAGTTTAATATATAGCTCTTCCCGACGCGCCGTTGCCCCGTCAGCACCTTTATCACACCTTTCCCTTCATATCTCAAAATCTTATCAAGATACTTTGGTCTCGGGATATTCTCTATTGTTTTAACCATATTCAAAAGTTTTCGCAAATATAGCGACTGTTTTGAATATATCAAAAATAATTATGCTCAAATATTTCCGAAAACTTTGCGCCACCCAACGCCGAGCAGGTCCGGCTACAGAAAACCAATCGACACAATGTAACGAAACGGAGCGTAACCGTTTGAGTTACACTCCGTTTATATAGATTTAGATATTTCTAAATTGATGGATTATTTCACTTCCTCGAATGTAAAGGATGTTGGCTAATAAAGTATCATGCCAGTATGTTCTAAATATGACAACTTAAAAATCTATTATCATCAAGCTAAATCAATCAGTAAAACCTGCTTGTATAGATATGTATCTGGCAACTGTACGGCTTTTCCCATTCATCAGTGTGCTTCTCAAATTTATATCGCAGGGAATAGCCTTGTAGTTTCTTCCCGAATTCCTCCATTCGTTTGCCTCTAGTTCCCTCCTGATAGTATGGGCTTACACAGACAATGATGTTATTATTCGATTTATCTTGGCTTAGGATATCAGCGATTCTGTCTCCTTCAAATTCTTCGAGATCTATAACATTGGAGAATATATGTATTATTGTATTGGTGTTTGTATTTATGTGCTCTTTTGTTATTTGCTTGTCGTTGATGCAGTAATGTCTAATTTTACTTTCAAAGTAGAAGGCCTGTACATATTCAACTGCTTGCAGTAGATTTTCACGCGATGGTTCAATCAACGTGAAGTCCTTTATAAAATCATTATCAATCCACTTTGAAGCTATATAATCAGAGAGAACCATTTCGGCAATACCCTGACCGCAGCCGTAGTCAATTATGGAAATGCCCCCTTCCGACCAAATTTCCTTTGGAATATTTTCAAAAGCCTGAAGGAGTTTTGCCTGATGAATACGTCCATAGAAATGGAGATAAGCCTTTAACTGAGACTTTGAGTCAAGGAGGGCTGCTCCATGGTCAAGGTTTTCTTTCAGGGATTTCTTTTTGTTTTCAGATAACGATACGAACCACTTTTCGACATCCTTGAGAATGTCATCAAAGGAGTATGCCGATTTACGGATTTGTGGTGTGTAATGCATGGTCTTAAAGAATTGAGTCGTTTTCGGGATTATGACGGTGATAGTTTGCGAGAGCAGACCGGGGTGTAGTGTTGGCATAACAATATGCGCAGCCGTGTGGACAGCTGTTATATGCGCCGATGTCTTTTGACAGTATGCAGCCACAATGCTTGCGCTGGCCTCCGTCGGTGCGAGCGTTGAAAAGGAAGTTTTGAAGGACAGCGTCAGCAGGAGCCAAACGGGATATCAGTTCTGGATCTATGCACCTGTTATGCTCAATATTGAATTGTCCTAAGGCGATTGGCTCGGAGCAGGTGGCGAGTTTGAGCCCCCATGATTCGTTTTGCCCAGACAGTGTTTCAGCGAAACTCAACATCGATTCAAAGTCCCATTCTTTATATTTTATTCCGGCCAGCATCAGATTCTTTCCTACTTTCTTATATGAACCGATGTCGGCAAAACTAAAGACGAGTTTTTCTGTGTAGCCGCGTAAGCGCTCAGCAATATTATCAATCTTTTCAAGCAATGATTCCTCAGAAACGGCATCGGTCAACACAAGAGGGTCAAATCGCCAGACAACTGAGCCTTCTCCCAAAGTATCAACAAGACACTTGAAAGTATCAATCCTATGCTGCAATGCAGGTACATTGGCTTCAAACCCCTCTTTCTCATAATCGTTGAGGGTATATTGCACATAGCAACCAATACCCATCTCTCTAAGTATGTGAAGATTGTGAACGAGAGGCGCGGGGTTCTTTGACCAAAATACGATGAACCGCGTATTTGTAAATGAAACAAAGCAGTCCTTACCATTAAACGGATTGCGCCACCTTACATATCCTTTCCCTAATCGACTGAAGAACCAATTTGAATAAAAAGCCGGAATATCCGTGGCTCTGCTTGCCGATATGATTACGGGAGCCTGTGCCACCATTTCCTCTTTATGGTCTGTGATAATTGTTGAGTTTTGATGCTTCATGGCATTGTCTTTTGATATGGCAAAGTTAACACCGATTATGTGCAAGTTTGTGACTCATGTATGTTAATGTTTGTAAACTGAATGGAAACAAAAAAAGGAGCAACATTGTCTCTAATAGAGAACGTTCCAAATATAATCAGGAAATCGACAATCCGCAATCAAAATAACCCGACAAGAAAAAGGGCTGCAATCACAAGGACTGCAACCCTTTTTAGACGGATTTATGTGTATTTAGTTTTATTACTTCACTTCCTCGAAGTCGACGTCGGTGACGTGGTCGTCGGAGCCGGGGGCGGAACCAGCGCCGGGGTTCGGGGCACCGGCACCGGGGTTGGCGCCGGCCTGGGCCTGAGCCTGGGCGTTGAGGATGTCCTGCTGGGCGGCGCCGAACGCGGCCTCGATCTCCTTGATGGCAGCCTCGCAGGCGGGAGCGTCCTGAGCCTTGTGTGCGTCGCGGAGCTTGTTGAGGGCGGCCTCGATGGCGCTCTTCTTGTCGGCGGGAATCTTGTCGCCGAGCTCGTTGAGCTGCTTCTCGGTCTGGAATACCATGGCGTCGGCCTTGTTGAGGGTGTCGATGCGCTCCTTCTCCTTGGCGTCCGCGGCGGCGTTGGCGGCCGCCTCGTCCTTCATGCGCTGGATTTCGGCGTCGGTCAGGCCGGAGGAAGCCTCGATGCGGATGCTCTGCTCCTTGCCGGTAGCCTTATCCTTGGCGGACACGTTGAGGATACCGTTTGCGTCGATCTCGAAGGTCACCTCGATCTGAGGTATGCCGCGGGGCGCGGGAGCGATGCCGTCGAGGTGGAACTTGCCGAGGGTCTTGTCGTCCTTGGCCATGGGGCGTTCGCCCTGGAGCACCACGATTTCAACCGAGGGCTGGTTGTCGGCGGCGGTGGAGAACACCTCGCTCTTGCGGGTCGGGATGGTGGTGTTGGCCTCAATCAGCTTGGTCATCACGCCGCCGAGGGTCTCGATACCTACCGACAGGGGCACAACGTCGAGCAGCAGCACGTCCTTGACATCGCCCGAGAGCACACCGCCCTGGATGGCGGCGCCCACGGCCACTACCTCGTCGGGGTTGACACCCTTCGAAGGAGCCTTGCCGAAGAATTTCTCAACGATGGCCTGGATGGCGGGGATACGGGTGGAACCGCCCACGAGGATAACCTCGTCGATGTCGGAAGCCTTCAGTCCGGCGTCCTTGAGCGCCTGTTCGCAGGGAGCGATGGTGGCGTTGATAAGGCGGTCGGCGAGCTGCTCGAACTTGGCGCGGGTCAGGGTCTTCACAAGGTGCTTGGGAATACCGTTGACGGGCATGATGTAGGGCAGGTTGATTTCAGTGGAGGTAGTCGACGAAAGCTCGATTTTGGCCTTCTCGGCGGCCTCTTTCAGGCGCTGGAGGGCCATCGGGTCCTGGCGGAGGTCAACGCCCTCGTCCTTGAGGAACTCGTCGGCGAGCCAGTCGATGATCACATGGTCGAAGTCGTCGCCGCCGAGGTGGGTGTCGCCGTTGGTCGACTTAACCTCGAACACGCCGTCGCCAAGCTCCAGGATGGAGATATCGAAGGTACCGCCGCCGAGGTCGAACACGGCGATCTTCTGGTCCTTGTTGCTCTTGTCGAGGCCGTAGGCCAGGGCAGCGGCGGTAGGCTCGTTGACGATACGCTTAACGGTGAGACCCGCGATTTCGCCGGCCTCCTTGGTAGCCTGGCGCTGGGAGTCGTTGAAGTAAGCCGGAACGGTGATCACGGCTTCGGTGACGGGCTGGCCGAGGTAGTCTTCGGCGGTCTTCTTCATCTTCTGAAGAATCATCGCGGAGATTTCCTGCGGGGTGTACTGGCGGCCGTCGATTTCGACGCGGGGGGTGTTATTGTCGGCGCGCACAACCTTGTAGGGCACGCGTTCGATTTCCTTCTGAACCTGGTCGTAGGTTTCGCCCATGAAACGCTTGATCGAGAAGATCGTGCGGGTAGGGTTGGTGATGGCCTGGCGCTTGGCGGGGTCGCCCACCTTGCGCTCGCCGCCGTCGACGAAAGCCACGATCGAGGGGGTTGTATTGCGGCCCTCGCTGTTGGGGATCACGACGGGATCCTTGCCTTCGAGGACTGAAACGCATGAGTTAGTGGTACCTAAGTCAATACCGATAATCTTTCCCATAGTAGTATTTAGTTTTTTTGTTGTTTTTGATTTAGTTGATTCGGAACCTTCGATTCGCAGGGTGCCGCCTGTCGGGCGGGCGCCACGTCAGGCGTTCCGATTCAATAATCAAACAAATCTTGTGCCAAAAATGTTGGCAACCCCCGAAAAATGCCTTAAGGCACCACCGCGGCGACCCGCGGTCTGCCACCTTGTCAGCCAATCCGCGCAATATGTCAGAGTGGGCGTGACACCCCCGGCCTCAGCGGCGCTACTTTACCGAGTCGGCGGGCGCGGCCATATTATGGCGGATGCGCTCGGAGCGGAACTCGCGCCACTCCTTCTCGTTGTTGCGGTTCATGCGCACGCGGCTGATACCCGTCACCACTTTCAGTAGCTGGAGGGTACGCTCGGCGAAATTACGTTTCCTAACCCCGCGCCCCATCAGCAAATGGTCGGGACGTATGTCGAGCCTCGCCTGGTCGGTATCGGCCATATTCACCCGCTCGACCAGCATCCTCACCGAGGGTTGGAGCGCCGGGGCCTCAGCGGGCTCCACAATCTCGATTTTCTCCCGCCCGGGGCGCAGCCGCTCCCATCGGCGCGCCTCCTTCATAGGGATGTATTCCTTGTCAAGGATATACACTTCTGTATAAGTGGTGACGAAGAACGGCTCGTCGACTCGGTTGAAGTGGAACACACCGCTCCCCCTACCCCGCGACTCGATGTTGAACGAGAATCCCTCAAGATCGTCGGGCGTAAGTTGGTCGCCGGAAACGTTGGCATAGTTGAGCCGAAGCCTGAACCGCTCGAAGTCGATCTCCGGCCTGCGGAAAAAGTGGGAGAACCGCGGCACCATCCTCCTCCCGGCGGAATCGGCGAGCACGTCGATGTCCAGCGATACCCTGTGGCCCCTCCTCCGCCATATTTCCGCCGGGCTGTAGCGACCCCTCACGGTGTCAGCCGACTCCTCCGCCCCCGCGACCTCGGCCGGCATCGCCAGCGACGGGAGCACCCCTACCCAGTCGGACCAGGTGAAATGCTGGTTGCACTTGTCGCCCACGCTGTCGAGCCCCTCGGAGTTGGTAAACCTGTAATACGACCTCGAATTCAGCACCCGCGGCTCGCTCCACCCCATCCGGGCGCCTTCGTTACCGTGGGCGGGGAGCATGAAGTCGACCATCTTCTCGCGGAACATGGTCACGGTGTCGGTGTAAGTCGCGAGCGTCGAATACTCCCGGGCATAGGCCAGGATATGCAGCATCTTTTTCCGCTTCGTCTCCACCACCACTTCCGGCAACAGCGCGGGATTCTCGCAGAGCCATATCGTGTCGGCACCGGACGTCGCCACCGACCGCTCGGCGTAGCCAAGATAGCGTATGGCGATCGGGTAGTCCGCGTCGGAGACACCGCTGACTCGCCCCCTTTGGTCGGTAACCCCGGCGAACCGCCCGTCGCGATCAAACACCGAGGCACCCGCCAGCGGCACCCGGCTCAGCGAGTCGGCCACCACGGCGCCGCGCCCCGCGGCTTCCGCCCAGGCCAGCGCCACCACCAAAAACGCGACAATCAACCTCGCCATATCATTATTACATATAAAAATGTGATGCCTATTAAACGGCTCGCGAATAAACAGTTTCAAATACTACGCGAATATACCTATAAAACCCTACCAACCTCCGCAAATAACCTACTTTAACAAGAAAAAAGATGTTGTAAAATATGCGGCGCCGTGAGGCGCGGTTGGAAAATTATTGCTAATTTTGTGGTTGAAATGCGGCAAAGCGCTTTCAACGCGCTGCCGCCCAACCGCTTACAGCGAGAATACAATATAAACCAAATATTTATCAACATTCAGTTATGGAAATCAGCCATATCGAACACATCGGGATCGCAGTCCCCTCGCTTGAGGAGGCTATCCCCTTCTACGAGAATATGCTCGGCCTTAAATGCTTTGCCATCGAGGAAGTCGAAGACCAGAAAGTGAAGACCGCCTTCTTCAAAGTCGGCCAGACCAAAATCGAGCTGCTCGAAGGCACCGCGCCCGAAAGCGCCATCTCCAAGTTCATCGCAAACAACGGCGGCCGCGGCGGCATCCAGCACGTCGCTTTCGCTGTGGCCGACGGCGTTGCCAACGCCCTGGCCGAGGTCGAGGAAAAGGGCTGCCGCCTGATCGACAAGGCTCCCCGCAAGGGCGCCGAAGGCCTCAACATCGCCTTCCTCCACCCCAAATCGACCGTGGGCACCCTCGTCGAACTCTGCGAGGACCCCAACAAGTAAAGCACTACCTCCAAAAAAACTAACAACTGAGACCATACAGCAATGAGCACCCAGCTTGAAAAGATACAGGAGCTTATCGAAAACCGCGAGAAAGCCCGCCTGGGCGGCGGCGAGAAAGCCATCCAGAAACAGCACGAACGCGGTAAATACACCGCACGCGAACGCATCGCCCAGCTCCTCGACGAAGGCTCGTTCGAGGAAATGGACATGTTCGTGACACACCGCTGCCACAACTTCGGCCAGGACAAGAAATCGTACCTCGGCGACGGCGTCGTTACCGGCTACGGCACAATCGAGGGGCGCCTCGTTTACGTTTTCGCCCAGGACTTCACCGTGTTCGGCGGCTCCCTGTCGGAAACCATGGCACTGAAAATCTGCAAGGTGATGGACCAGGCTATGAAGATGGGCGCGCCCGTCATCGGCCTTAACGACTCAGGCGGCGCACGCATCCAGGAAGGCATCAACGCCCTGGCCGGCTACGCCGAAATTTTCCAGCGCAACATCCTCGCCTCCGGCGTGATACCCCAGATTTCGGCAATCCTCGGCCCCTGCGCCGGCGGCGCCGTTTACTCGCCCGCCCTCACCGACTTCACCATCATGGCCAAGGGAATCAGCTATATGTTCCTCACCGGCCCGAAGGTTGTGAAGACCGTTACCGGCGAGGACGTGAGCCAGGAGGACCTCGGCGGCGCTACCGTGCACTCCCAGAAGAGCGGCGTGAGCCACTTCGCCGCCGAAGACGGCGAGCACGCCATCCAGATCATCCGCAAGCTCATGAGCTACATCCCCCAGAACAACCTGGAGGACGCACCGCTGGTTGAATGCACCGACCCCATCGACCGCATGGAGGACTCGCTCAACGAAATCGTGCCCGAAAGCCCCAACCGCCCCTACGATATGTACCAGGTGATCGGCGCCATCGTCGACAACGGCGAATTCCTTGAAATCCAGCGCGACTACGCCAAGAACATCATCATCGGCTTCGCCCGCTTCAACGGCCGCTCGGTAGGTATCGTGGCCAACCAGCCCAAGTTCCTCGCCGGCGTGCTCGACAGCAACGCCTCCCGCAAGGCCGCACGCTTCGTGCGCTTCTGCGACGCCTTCAACATCCCCATCGTGTCGCTCGTCGACGTCCCGGGCTTCCTCCCCGGCACCGGCCAGGAGTACAACGGCGTGATCCTCCACGGCGCGAAGCTCCTCTACGCCTACGGCGAAGCCACCGTGCCCAAGGTTACCGTGACCCTGCGCAAGAGCTACGGCGGCTCGCACATCGTGATGAGCTGCAAGCAGCTCCGCGGCGATATGAACTACGCATGGCCCTCGGCTGAAATCGCCGTTATGGGCGGCGACGGCGCTGTCGAAGTGCTCTACGCCAAGGAAGCAAAGGCTTCGGAAGACCCCAAGGCCCTCCTCGCCGAAAAGAAGAAAGAGTACGAGGACCTCTTCTGCAACCCCTACAACGCGGCCAAGTACGGCTACATCGACGACGTGATCGAGCCCCGCAACACCCGCTTCCGCATTATCCGCGCGCTCCAGCAGCTCGCCACAAAACGAGTTACCAACCCCGCCAAGAAGCACGGCAACATACCCCTGTAATCCGGGGCCACTGTCCGCAGCATCAAAAGCGTTTAACAACCCAACGTGACTCACAAATGATCCGAAAACTAACATTCATAGCCCTGGCGCTGCTCCTCTGCGGCGCCACGGGCTTTGCCCAAGCCAGAAAGGGCCTGAAAATCAACGAGGTGATGGTTGTCAACGACAGCAACCTCGTCGACGACTACGGCCGCCACTCGGCATGGATCGAGCTCTTCAACTCGAACTTCGCCCCGATGGAGATTTCCAGCGTGTTCCTCACGACCGACCCCTCGGTGCCCAAGATGTACCCCGTGCCCCTGGGCGACGTCAACACCAAGATCCCCAAGCGCCAGCACATCGTGTTCTTCGCCGACGGCAAGCCCACCGATGGTACTTTCCACACCAACTTCGTGCTCACCCCCGGCCAGGACAACTGGGTCGGCATCTATGACGCCGACGGCCTGACCCTCATCGACTCGATCACCGTACCCGCCAGCCTCCCCGCCAACACCTCCTTCGCCCGCAAAATCGACGGCGAGGGCGACGGCATCGAAGCCTGGGAAGTGCGCGTCGGCAAGGGCGACCTCTACATCACCCCGTCGAGCAACAACAAAATCAAGGACACAAACAACAAGGTTGACAAGTTCAGCGAAATCGACGCCAACGGTTTCGGCATGACCATCACCGCGATGGGCATCGTGTTCGGCGCCCTGCTGCTGCTGAGCATCTGCTTCTACATCATCTCGCGCATCGGAGCCGTGCGTTTCCGCAACCGCAAGATGAATGCCCAGGGCATCAACCCCGCCGAGGTTCGCCCCACCGAGCGTGCCGAAGGCGACTCCGGCGAGGAGATCGCGGCCATTGCCATGGCGCTCTACCAGCACCTCAACGCCCACGACCAGGAGTCGGCCATCCTCACCATCAACAAGGTGCGCAAGGCTTACTCACCCTGGAACTCCCACATCTACTCAATGCGCCAGCTCCCCCGCAAATAACCCCCCGGAGCCAGTTCGAACCACACATTATTTTATTACCTGACCAATCATGAAATACAAGGAATATAAATACAAAATCAACGGCACTGACTACAAGGTAGGCATCGGCGACATCGACAACGGTAAGGTCGACGTGCTCGTCAACGGCACCCCCTACCACGTCGAAATCGAGCAGAAAGCCGCCGCCACCGTGGCCGTTTCCGCTCCCAAACCCGCCGCCGCTCCCCGCACCGCCTCCGGCGAGAAGGTCGTGGCAGCCCCCGCGCCCAAGGCAGCCGGAGCCGGCAAGGCCGTGGTCGCACCCCTCCCCGGCACCGTGCTCGACATCAACGTCACCGTCGGCCAGGAAGTTAAGGCAGCCGACACCGTCATGATCCTCGAAGCGATGAAGATGGAAAACACCATCCGCGCCGGAGTCGACGGCAAAGTGCTCTCGATCAACGTAGCCAAGGGCGACGCTGTCGCCGACGGCGCCACCCTTCTCACTATCGGTTAAAGCCCTCGGCTATCAATTCAGCTGACAACAATGAACGAATTCAGTAGTTTCTTAGCAGACAACGTCGCGCAGTTCTGGCACCTCACCGGATTCTATAACGCGACCTGGCAGCACCTCGTGATGCTCGCCGTCGGCCTCTTCTTCATATGGCTCGCCATCAAGAAGAACTTCGAACCGATGCTCCTGGTGCCCATCGGCTTCGGTATCCTTATCGGCAACATCCCCTTCAACGCCGAAGCCGGCCTCGAAATCGGCATCTACGAAGAAGGGTCCGTGCTCAACATCCTCTATAACGGCGTTTCGGCCGGATGGTACCCCCCGCTGATTTTCCTCGGCATCGGCGCCATGACCGACTTCACCGCCCTGATCGCCAACCCCAAGCTGATGCTCGTAGGCGCGGCCGCCCAGTTCGGCATCTTCGGAGCCTATATGGTGGCCCTCCTCCTGGGCTTCATGCCCGACCAGGCCGGCGCCATCGCCATCATCGGCGGAGCCGACGGCCCGACGGCAATCTTCCTCTCCTCGAAGCTCGCGCCCAACCTCATGGGAGCCATCGCCGTGTCGGCCTATTCCTATATGGCACTCGTGCCGGTGATCCAGCCCCCCATCATGCGCCTGCTCACCACCAAGAGCGAGCGCGTGATCCGCATGAAACCCGCGCGCGCCGTGTCGCAGAACGAGAAGATTATCTTCCCCATCGTGGGCTTGCTCCTCACCTGCTTCGTGGTGCCCTCCGGCATACCCCTGCTCGGCATGCTCTTCTTCGGCAATCTGCTCCGCGAGTGCGGCGTGACCAACCGTCTGGCTAAAACAGCCTCCAACGCCCTAACCGACATCGTCACCATCCTGCTCGGCATGACCGTCGGCGCCTCCACCCAGGCTTCGACCTTCCTCACCCAGCAGACCATCTTCATCTTCGCCCTCGGCTTCATGGCCTTCATCATCGCCTCCGCCTCCGGCGTAATCTTCGTGAAGATCTTCAACCTCTTCTTGCCGCAGCAGAAGAAGCTCAACCCGCTCATCGGCAACGCCGGTGTGTCGGCTGTGCCTATGTCGGCCCGCATCTCCAACAACCTCGGCCTCGAATACGACCCCTCCAACTACCTGCTCATGCACGCCATGGGTCCGAACGTGGCCGGAGTGATAGGTTCGGCGGTGGCCGCCGGTGTCCTCCTCGGCTTCCTCGCCTGACGACACCCCCACCCCTCCCCACCACACGCGTCCGCGGCAGCCATCTGCCGCGGACGCGTCGCGTTTACCCCCGCCGCGCAGCTCCGCGACTAAAGTTTTTTCGTATATTTGCAGAAACTAAAACAACCACAAGGCGGAACTCCGCGGCATTTAACACTTATGAAAATATCATTGACCAACGTTGGTAAAATCGGGCAGGCCGAGGTCAAGCTCAACGGCCTTACCGTAATCGCCGGACCGAACGACAGCGGCAAAAGCACGCTCGGGCGGGCATTGTACTCCATCTTGAGGGCCAACGGTATGGCCATTGACTCAGAGCGCGACGCCGGGCGCGAAATAGTGTACAATCTCTTCAGCCGGCTCTACAGCCTGGTCGGACTGAAACGATTCACCTCGCCGGAGCTCTCGCTGCTGCTACCTACCACTGTCGAACTGGCCACCGACCGATGGACCGAGCTGGCGACCGAGAACGAAAGGGCTATTTTCGTAAACAAAATCATACAGGCGGTTTCTGAAACCGACCTCACACCGCGAATCAAGAGCCTCTGCTACGCCTCGCTTAACGAGCTCCCGGTAAAAGGTGATGGGGGCGACACCGACAGCGGTTTCGCAAACGCGTTCCAGGAACTGATAGCTACCGAGTTCAGCGGTAGCTTTACCTCCTATGGAACTGACGGCTCCATTGTCGTAATAACGAATGATGCCGACAACAAATCCATCAGCGTGGAAGTCAAGGATAATCTATGCAGCTCCGCGCGGATGTCAAAAGCGCTTGATTTCCCCCTCGACGCCACCCTGATCGACTCCCCGCTGTACCTCAACCTCTCCCGGACCATACAGAACGGGATGAGAAACCCCGATAACCTCATTCAATCGCACATCGCCGACTTCATCGACAAAGCCTCGATGCCCGCGCTGCTCGACAAAGGGGGCGACGACAAGATGGAGGATGTGCTCCGCGAAGGCAGGTTCGTATTCGACAGCACCTCGCGACAGCTCGTGTTCGAACGGGGCGGAGCACGTTTCCCGATAAGCAACGTCGCGTCCGGCTTGAAAACATTCGGCATACTGCAATTATTCCTTTCCAACGGAGTGGCCTCACCCGAGAAAATGCTCATATGGGATGAGCCCGAGAACCATCTGCACCCCAAATGGCAACTGAATTTCGCCGAAATCCTGGTGAATATGGCCAAGGAGGGTTACCCGCTTCTCGTATCGACACACAGCCCGTACTTCCTGCAGGCCGTGAGATATTACGCCGCGTCGACAGGTATGGAGGCAAACGTCGACTACTACAGCTCCGATTGCGACGAGTCAACCGGGCTTAACCGGCTGCGCCACGTCAACGGGTGCCTAAACGATGTATTCATAACCCTCGCCGAGCCGCTTAACAGCATTATGAATGTCGACCTGGCCCGCGACAAATACTCGGCGCGATGACTCCCGCGGAAATGCTCGCGCTTCTCGACGCTCCCGCCCATACGTCAACCGTATGCGGCATTGAGAAGAGCTGTTCGCCAACTCCGCGCTGCTCCATTGGATCGACATACCCGGTTGTTGATTTCGACACCATAAAGGATGAGTTCTACAAGGCGCGGAAACAGCGGTCCAAATCGTCGGTCGACGCCCTCGCTACCAATCCCGCCGGCGACAAGCTCCTCCTGGTTGAAATCAAGAGCTGGCAGCTCGCCATAAAGCACCCGGTGACCAATGAGTTTATCGACCCGGAGGCAATCGCGCCGATCGCCACCAAATTCATTACGAAACTCGCCAAAAAAGTCCGCGAATCGTATGAGATATTCATCGAGGTCGCGGGCGACCCCAACGTGATGGACTCTCTGCCTACCGCTGTCATTTTCGTTTCCGACCTGCCTACCGACCCGGTTGCGATGCTGGCGGGCAACCTTAACAGGCTCGCGGCCTTCCCCACGGATTATACCCGGCGGTGCAACGACCTCACGCGCCTCGAACTCGACAAGCTCCCCGATATGAAAACTTATTACGCCGCTTGCCACGAATTTGACGGCCTTATCGCCCAAATATGACCGCCCCGCGGAAATTTATATCAAAACGCCATTATGCCACAAAACGCGACAATTCAATTTTCCGAACTGCTGGAAGCACTCGCTCCGCGCGGTAACGAGCGACGCGAATTAGTGCTGACCCACCGCGACGACCCGTCATTCAGCTTCCTCGTCCCTGATAAGCGGAAACCATATATCGAACCCGCCCTGCAGACCCAGCAGACCTCGGTTGGCTTTACCGCCATCAATGACGCCCGCGTCATTCTGATTTCCGCCCCGGCAGCAACAGGCAAGAGTATGCTGACCAAGCAATTGTCCGCCAGGTTAAACATACCTTGCTTTGACCTTGCCAAAAACGAGCCCGTGGGCAAGGATTCACTCATTGGGAAAATATACCGCAGCCTGCAGCCTGTTGATATGGCGTGGTATATCGGCGCGCTTCACTCAGGGAATGCCTCCATGCTTATCGACGCGCTCGATGAAGGCTATATCGCGACCGGCCAGGGGGCGTTCGATAGTTTCTTGAACGACATAGCCCAGATGGCCAAGGGAGCCGCCGGAATCCCGTTCATCATATTAGGCCGCACGGCCATACTTGAATACGCCACACTGTTCTTTGAAGAAGCTGGAGTGCCGGTGACGTGGCTCCAAATTCAACCGTTCGACCGGTCCAAGGCGTTGGAATTCATTTTCACATCGTTCGGCGCGAAGGGAGTCCCTTCGGCCGACGACCCTGTGCGCGTAGTGGTCGATCATATTTTCGACTCTTTGGGCAGCTGCTTCGCCGAGAGTGATGAGACCACTTCGGCTATCGACCGTTTCCTCGGCTACGCCCCCGTGCTTGAATCGATCGTTTCCCTGCTCAAAGATAATCAGAACCCGAAGTCGCTGCTTCAGGAACTGTCGACCGACCGCAAGCACAAAATCGACCTCTTGATCGACATTGTCAGGCGTATCCTTGAGCGCGAGCAAACGAAGTTTATCGACGCTTTCTACCATAGCCTCGAACCATCTCTGAAGCAGTATGTGGGTAAACACCGCGACAATCTGTATTCTCCCGGCGACCAGATAGCCCGCATTCTTCACAAAGCGGTCGGCCAAGCGGCCAACTTTACGCCGACAGGCGACGACGCGTTCGACAGAGCCTACAACCAATATGCCGAAGAATGGCTCGGGCAGCACCCGTTCCTCTCCAACGGCAAAATGGTCAATCCCGTTTTCGAAGGGTACGTTTTAGCCCGGCTCGCCAATCGGGAAGAATATACAGCGCTCGCCGACAGGTATATGCGGCATTCGGGACCTTCATTCCTGTTCTATGAGTTTTTCACCCATTCCCACAACCCGGAGGGAACAATCAATCCCGGCATAGCGCGCTATCTCATAGCGGCCTACCAGGCCAACGACACCCCGGCGACGAGAAGCTCGGTAAGCATCATCGCCGATTATGAATCCAACACCGCGGAGAGCGCCGTAAGATGCGCGATGGAGTTAAGCCGGACCTCCGGCGGCGACTCCGCGACCTTCATTTTCGATATGGAGGAGGACGATATGCTCCCGCTCGGGCGCAACCTGTCGAACATCACGGTTGACGCCCCCATCGGGGTTACTCTCGGCGAGGCAAGAACCGAGTTCTGCCCCCCGGTCGACATCGATGTGGACCGTCTCTCCATAACATCCCGCGAACTCGTTTTCTCTCCCGGCTTGAACAACAAAAGCGCGGAAATCTCGCTGGAGAGCCCTCAAATCGAAGCCCGCCTCGAATCTGGCATACAGCAATGCGTGGTGCGCGGCAATGTGAAAATACGCGTTATCACCGACAGCACCCTTTTCTATCCCCTCGTGCAATACCGCCTCGCTGGCGAGAACGCCGACAGAGAGTCGGACCTCAACATCCACGACCTGTGGTCGAAGTTCAGGCGCATCATACTGCACTTCCGGGCCAACGGCAACGGCGAGCTCGGAAAATGCAAGGCCAAGATTGACAGCCGTATCGGGGTGAAGCCATCCGGAAAGGCAGTGCTTGACGCACTGCTCCGCGACAAAATCATAACAGCCTCAGGCAATATGTATTATCTCGATTCCGACAAGCTGGCCGAGCGCTTGGGAGTAAGCTTCAGTTCCTTGAGAGACACGGAGATGAACAACCGCGTAAGGGAGTTCCTGAGCTCGCTTGACGCCTGAACACTTAGCCGATAAACAACGAAGCCGCGGATTGATTTTTCCGCGGCTTCGCCGTATTCAAAACGAAGGACTGTTTCGATTAGAAGATTACCTGGAGGCGGGCTTCGAGGATGTTGACGTGGCGGGTGCCGGAGACGGTGTTGAACGTCGCGCCCGTGTCGGGGTCGGTGCCGGGGAAGTAGCGGTCGCTCACGCGGGTGTAGCTGTAGCGCAGGCGGGCTATCATATACTTGTTTATATAATAGTTGAACGTGCAATTTATGTCGTGCATCTTGCCGCCGTAAATTCCGGCCACGCTGTTTGTCGCGTTGGTGTAGTTATAGCCCAGGCAGAATTCGAGGGTCTTCGGAGCCGGAGTGGCCAGCCCGGCGTCGCCGTGGTTGTAGGTGTAGCCGGTGCCGATGAGCTGTGCGCGGAACAGGCCGTAGGCACCCTGCGCGCGGTAGTTGCGCAACCCGTTCTTGCGCGCGGCGTTGAGATAGTAGTACTGCGACTCAAGCGCCAGCCTCCCCTTTGAAATCAGGAACTCGGGACTCATCTTGAACAGCCCCTTGGCATCAGTGATTCGGGCGTCGAGAGCCTGGATTTTCGACACTCGGCTGGGGAAATTCACCTTGTACTCGAAGCCTGTATGGTCGTCGGCCGTCGGCGAGGAGTAGTTGAACGAACAGCCGATCTGCAACACCGTGCCGTTCTCGTAGAACGGGCGGTATACGAGTCTCGTCTGCGCTCCCCAGGCCTGCTTACCCATCTCGTTGGCGGTCTGGGTTATCGCGTTGCTCTCGACGAACGCCGTCGTGGCCGCGAAGTATTTCCCCTTGTCGTAAACGTGCATCAGCGCGATCAGTCGCGGGTTGGAGTAGAAGAAATCGTTCGACTCCTCCTCCTCGTAGGAGGGCTTCATCGAAGAGCTCGTGCACGAATTCAGGCCGAACTGCGGCACGAAGTAACCCAGGCGGAAAAGGTTGCTCTTGTTGAGGTCATACTCGAAGAATATATCCTTGAGCCCCACCTTGCCGTTGCTGAAACCGATGTCGATTTTGGCTTTCCACTTGCCGTAGGTGGCCTTCAGCCCCAGGCGGGCGTCGGGGATGGCCACGCCGTTGACAAACTTCGATTCGTCGGGCTGGAGGTCATTGTTGCCGTCGAAGTAGAACGCGCCGTCCATCAGGATGCGCCCCGTCGGTGTTAGTTTCAGTTTGGCGGGTTCGTCGTCGGCCTGCGCGCCGGCGAATGAGAACACGAGAGCCGCGAAGGCTAAATATTTAGCTTTCATAGTGGTGTGTTTTAAGAAAGTGAAAGGTAATGTAGAATTTGAGAGAGTTGGGGGGAGTGCCGTCGCAGACCGACGGCACTCACATTGTCATTATTCCGTCGGGGTCGGCACTGGGGTACCCGCGGCCACCTTGCCGGCCTTTTTCAGAGCGCGGAACTCGGCCTTGGCCTTGGCCAACTGCTTGTTGAAGCCCGGGTCGGCGTGGAGGCGGGCAACCGTCACAGCGCCCGTCAGACGCCCCGCGTCAACATCGCTCTGGAAATGGTAACCGCATATCACGCGGCTCTCACCCATATCGTAGCCGCGCTTGAGAATCTCGTTCTGACGCTCCGGGTTAAGCTCGGCCAGCACCAGCGCCGTGGCCCATCCGATCGACGTATGGCCCGAGGGATATGAGCCGTTGGTCGAGAGCTCGGCCTGCTGCTCGGGGTTGCAGGTGTTCTCGCCGTAGAAACTGAACGGGCGCTTGCGGTTGTAGTAATTCTTGGCCTCGCGGGTGCCCAGGTCGCCGGCATCCTCGCGCATCCCTACCACGAGCTTGTATATTTCAGGCGTGCCATCCTCCGTTATGTCGATACCGAAAGCCTCCGAGAAAGCCATAGGCACCCCGTCACCCTCGATATGAGCGTCGGAGAACGCCTGGTCGCCGCGCGGAGTGTCGCGCTGCAGCTTGCCCCATTTGTAGCGGGCCTCGTCGTTGAGGAACGTTATCGAGCCCCCGTCGGGAGGGGCCGGCAGCAACAGGAAACTGTTAGGCACATCCCCTTCCTGGAGGAAGAAAAGGTCAGGATTCGTCCTGTGGTCCTTAACCTTCTTCGCGGCCGGTTCCTGGGCCGAGATTCCGAAAGCGAAAACTGAAAGAGCTACCGCGGCGAAGAGGCGCGAAGCATGACTGGCAAAGTTTTTCATCATTATCAAATTTAAGTTAACGCATCTGTTAAAAAAACAAACCGGGGCTTGTTACTCTTACTTAACAAGCCCCGCTTCCTTATAGTTTCTCGCCGGAATATGTTCTTCAGCAGGAATGTATTTTAATTGCACCGATTTCGATACAATTAGACTAAAATGGTTCTATGGTATCTCATATTCACCGAGCTACCTAGCAGTGCCCTTTAGCCTCAGCCAACGGAATATTAAACGCCGTCGGAGGGTTTGGAGCCGCGCTTGCCGTGGTGGTTGTAGCGGCGTTTCTTGCGGGGCTGGCCATTTCCGGAGGGGCGGTTGGAGCCGTCAGACGGGTTCGCGGAGGGCGTGGAGCCGTCGGGCGATGATACAACCGATCCCTCGGCAGCGGCGGGTTTGAGAGCTGGGCCGTCGCCGGGTTTGGGGGATGATTTGCGGGCATCGTCGGCGGTGCGGGAGCCTTGCGGCTTGCGGGGACCTTTGGAGCGGTTGCCGCCACGGTTGTCGCGGCCGCGGTTGTCGCCCCGGCCCCCTCCGCGGCGGTCGTCGCGGCGGCGCGAGCCGTCGGCGCTGTCGCCGGAGTTCCGCACCTCGATACCTTCGAGCTCAGGCACGGGCTTGCCGAGGAATTTCTCGATGAGCGCGAAACGGCGGCGGTCGCGGGGGCCCACGAAGGTAACGGCCTCACCTTCCTGCCCGGCGCGGGCCGTGCGGCCTATGCGGTGAACGTAGTCCTCGGCCTCGTGGGGCACGTCGTAGTTCACCACCATCGCGATGTCGTCGATGTCGATACCGCGGGCAAGAATGTCCGTGGCCACCAGCACGTCGAGGCGGTTGGCGCGGAAGTCGATCATCACCTCGTCGCGTTCGCTCTGCTCCTTATCGGAGTGGATGTCGGCGGCCTTGATGCCCGAGCGCTTGAGGGTGCGGGCGAGGTCCTTGGCGGTCGATTTGGAGGCGGTGAACACGATCACGCGGTTGGAGTGGCGCTCCTTGAGCAGCCAGCGCAGAACGCGCTCCTTCTCCCCCTCGTCGCACTTGACGGCGCTCTGCCTGATGCCCGACGCGGGGCGCGACGGCGCGATGCGCACCTCGGCCCTCTCGGGACGGAGCACCTGCCCGGCAAGGCGGCGGATGGCCTCCGGCATAGTGGCCGAGAACATAAGCGTCTGGCGCTCATTGGGGAGCTTGTTGACAATGCGCATAATATCGTCGTAGAAGCCCATATCGAGCATTCGGTCGGCCTCGTCGAGGATGAAGTACGCCACCTTCGAGAGGTCGACGTAGCCCATCTGCATATGCGCCAGGAGGCGCCCCGGGGTCGCGATCACAATGTCGGCGCCCGAACGGATGGCGTGCTCCTGCTGGGCGAACACTTTGCCGTCGGTGCCGCCGTAGACGGCCACGCTCGAAAGGGGCAGATAGTACGCCAGCCCTTCGAGCTGCCGGTCGATCTGCTGGGCCAGCTCGCGCGTGGGGGCCATCACGATGCAGTTTATATGGTTCTCCGGCTCGGGGAGAGTGTAAAGCAGGTCGATTACAGGCAGAAGGTAGGCCGCGGTCTTGCCCGTGCCCGTCTGGGCCACGGCTATAAGGTCGTTACCTTCGAGTACCTTCGGAATAGCCTGTTCCTGTATGGGGGTACAGTCATGGAAGCCCATCTCGTCGAGGGCGTCGAGGATGCTGTCGCTCAAATCAAGTTCGTCAAATCTCATTATCAGAGGGTGTTTCAAAATAATTGTTAATTCCCGGTCGAAAAGCTTGAGGAGTATTTTGTCCTGAAGCGAAGGAGCATAGCGAGCTATGTGACTGAGCTGAAGGGCGAAAGGCTCCCAAGATTTTCGCACTAAGGTATTATTAACATTTTGTTGTCAGAAGGCGTTTCTTTAAATTACCATTGCCTCGGTGTCTCTTTGGCTAAATATCTGTTTTTCATCATTCACGATGCCCGCATCGCTCCTTCTTCAAAACCAGATATTTATCTCAAAGACACACCGCCGGGAATTTAACAATTATTTTGAAACACCCTCTGATACAATTACCCCGCGAAGTTACGCAAATCCCCCGTCATTTGCAATCATCCGCCCGGGCCCCAAAGCCAAATACGAAAACCGCCCCGGGCGAACTGGTCGCTCGGGGCGGAGTATAGTGTGGTGCCCCGGATGGGGCGGGTGTCAGCGGGAGATTACTGGGCGGTAACTACCACGTTGTCGATTTCCCAGGTACCGGCCATGGAGGTGGTGGAGGTGTACTTGAAGCCTACCTGCACTTTCTTTCCGGCATAGGGGGTGAGGTCGATGGCGGGGCCGTCGCCGAAGGAGGTGAAGTTCTTCCCGGCGGGATAGTCGGGGAAATCGTTGATGGCGACGGGGGTACCCCAGGCGCCACCCTCTTCGCGCACCACATAGAACACCATGTTCTGGGGCTTCGTGAGAGCGCCGGAGCTGTCGCGGAACTGGCCGATGGCCTGGCGGAAGGTCATCGACGC
The DNA here is from genome assembly GCA_910587075.1 of uncultured Muribaculaceae bacterium. GTDB lineage: Bacteria > Bacteroidota > Bacteroidia > Bacteroidales > Muribaculaceae > UBA7173. Next base: position 72,900 of record CAJUKE010000002.1, on the reverse strand, counting down.
GGAGGTCTTACCGGTGAGGTCGAGCACGGGCGACACGAGGTAGGCGGCCTCAACAGCATAGCTGGTCTTGTTGTAGCCGGAAGCCTTCATATAGCCGTAGCTGTCGAGCGACCATACCTGGGTAAGGCCTTCGGGCAGGGTGCCGTTCTCGATGGTGAAGCCGTCCTGCGAGCCGGTGAAGGTCGCGTTGAGGAGCTCGCTGCCGCCGGTAGCGGGAGGGGTCACGGGGGTGTCGCCACCCTCGCCGTCGAACTGATACCAGCTCACGCTCTTGATACCTGCCACGCCGAAGTATGCCTCATAGCTGCCGCAGAGCGTCACGAGCTTGCCGAAGTTCTCGGGATGGTCCTGAAGGTTGAGCTCGTCGCGCACCGACCCGGAGGGGAGAGCGATCGGGAGAACGGTGGCCGAGGTGTTGCCGTCGGGGGTGTCTGCGATCAGCATATTGGTCTTGGTGGTCGAGGGGAGAGCGAACTGGGCTTCGGAAATCGACATGTCGGGGATGAAGCCCACGATGTAACCCTTGACGTAGACGTTGGGGGTAGCGCCGGAGGGCTTGGAGGTCATGATGATCTGCGAGGGGGAGTAGGGATTCTCCGCGGTGCCGTCGCCCATGACGGGGCCGGGGGTGGGCTCGTCGGCGCCGGGCACGTCGACCCCTTCGAGGCGGAACTCGGGAGCGGTGCCGGTATTGCCGGTTACGCCGTAGGTACCCATGTACTTGTCGAGGGTGCCGCGCACGTTGAGGCGTTTGCCGAGGTTTTCAGGATGGTTGGCCAGGGCCACATACTGACGCATCACGGAACCCTGCGGGAGGGAGATCACGAGGCACTCGTTGAGGTCCTGGGTGTCGGCGGTGGCGCCGATAACAACCGTGTTGTCGAGTGTTGCGGTAGCGCCCCATTCGATGTCGGAAGCGGAGGTCACGGATTCAACCTGGGCCTTGACGGTGCCCACGATGAAGCCCTCAACCCAGCCGATGGCAGTTTCGCCGGCGTTCTCCATGGCGACGGCCTCCTCCACGGTGTAGGGGTTGGTCATCTCACCCTTGGGGAGGGTCGGGTTGCCGAAGTTCATCAGGTCGTCGGCGGAGAGAAGCATAAGCTGCCAGGCCGAGGTGGTGATGGAGGCGGTGGGGCTTGAGAGGTAGTAACCGAGGATACCCACAACGTCGCCGCTCCCTTCGGGGAGCTTGGTGTTCCAGAAGTCGGCGTAACCCGAGGTGCGCACCACGATCACATCGCCGTTGGCATCCTCCAGCACGCGGTTCTGCTCGTCGTTGATAGAGGTCTGATAGTTGGAGCAGAGGGTCTCCTTGCCGTCGGCGGCGGGGAACTTGACGTTGTTGAAGCGCACGAGCTGGCCCTGCCACTTCTTGAGGAACTCGCTGTCGCGGGTGTTGGCGTTAAGGTCGCCGAACGAGGGACCCTCGACCGGCTGGGCCTTCGACGCGTCGGGGAGCCCGTTGAGCTGGCGGTGGTTCTGGTAGAACTCGGGCGCCATGAAGGTGCCGGTGTACTTGTTGAGGCTGGTGTTCCACTTGGGAGCGCCGAGCTGCATCTGGCCGCTGTAGCGGCCGCCGTACATGCCGGTGACGTCGATCACCACCTCCTGGCCCATACGGTTGAGGAGCCAGAGGTTGTACTCGTTGACGGAGATGCTCAGAGCGGCCGTCTCGTCGCGGATGTAGATGGTCTTGTAGATGTTGCCACCCTGGTCGTCGGAGATCACCCAACCCTTGATGATGTAGTGTGATCCGTCGGCGCGGGCGGGGAACTGCTCGCAGTAGTTATAGTCGTTGTCCTTCCAGAAGGCGTTCTTGAACTCCAGGATGGTGGTGTTGGCCTCCAGGGTAGCCTTGGGGCCGTCGGCCGACGTCTTGGGCGCGTCGATGTCGTCCTGGCAGGATGCGAATCCGGCGGCGGCAGCCAGCGCGGTCAGGCCGTATAGAAATGCTTTGATATTCATATTTCAAATAATTTCGGGTGGTTAACGGTCCACGGCGACATTCACGTTCTTCACTTCCCAGGTACCGGCCTTGGCGGCGGTGCTCTTATAGCGGAAAGCGATGCGGATCTTCTTGCCGGCGTAGGCTTTGAGGTCGATGGTGCCCGACTTCACGAAAGTGAAGCTGGAGAAATAGTTGGGAATCTCAACCTTGGTCCAGTTGGTGCCATCCTCCGAAACCTCGAAAGTGGCCTCCTCCTTGGCGGTCGCGGTGTCGGCGAAGTAGTTGCCGGCGTGCTCGAAGTTCACGGTGACGTTCTTGGTGCCGGCAAGGTCGATTTCGGGGGATACCAGGCGCGAGTCGGTGTCGTAGGCCTGGCCCGAAGCGAAGCCCTGGGCCTTGGCGCAGGTGTAGCGGGTATCGCACGACCAGATGTAGGTCAGCCCGGCGGGCATCGCGATGTTCTCGATGGTGAAGTTGCCGAGCGACGAGGCGAACGACTCGGAGAAGATGGTCTCACCGGCGGCCTCCACGGGAGGTGTCGCGGGGGTGAAGCCTACCAGGTCGGCGGGGTCGTTGAGCTGGAGCTGCCAGTCGGTGTTGTAGTAGCCGAGGATGGCGGTCACGTCGCCGGTACCTTCGGGCATGAGGTTGAACCACCAGTCGGAGTAGCCCGAGTTGCGGAGCTGGAAGCGCTGGCCGGTTTCGGCAACGAGGTAACGGGTGGTGTTAGCGCCGCTCTCGGCGAAGGGTTCGCCCGGGGTCTCGAAGTGGAGGTCCTTGATGGTCACCAGGCGGTTCTGCCAGGTGAGGAGCTCGGTGTCGTTACCCTTGAACGACATCACCTCGGCGGCGGTCAGCTCGAAAGGCACAACCTTGCGGGGGTCAGGAGCCGACTGCGGGGTGGCGACGGCCTCCCACTGCGCTGAGGTAAGGCGCGAGGGGTTCTGGTACTGGTCGGTCTTGGTGCCGCAGATGAGGTTGTTGCGGTAGGTGCCCAGGTAGAGGCCGGTCATATTCACGGCGATTTCGGCGCCGTACTGGCCTATGACGGTCTCGTCGAGCTTGCTGTTGTCGATGGAGAACGCCATACAGGCGGTTCCGTCCTCGACCATGACGTACTTGAACACATTGCCGGAGGCGGTGTTCGACACGATGCGGCCGCGGATTATGTAGTCCTGGCCATCCTCGTTGGTGCCGACCTCGGTGGCGTAGTCATCGCCGGCGCCGGTGAAAAAGGCCTCCTTGAGTTCCAGAATCGAGATATTGGGCTCGATCCGCTCGTAAACATCGGTCGGGTCGTAGACCGGCGGGAGAGCCTGCTCGTCGTCGCACGACGCGAACCCGGCAGCAATGCCCAGTGACGCGGCGATGGCCGCGAGGCTGAATATATTCTTGTTCATTGTGTTGATTCGTTTAGGAGTTTAGAACCGGAAACCTACGTTGAAGTAAACGTTCGTGCCCTGCGCGTACTGGAGGCGGTAAGGGTAGGCGTTGGCGTTGTAGTTCTTCGTGTCGACACGCAGCTGCTGGTAGGCGTTGGTGATCAGGTTGCGGTTGTTGAGGATGTTCGAAACGCTCAGGTTGAAGTTGAGGTAATACTTGTAGGCGAAACGGAAGCTCTTGCCGATCGAAGCGTTGAGCACCCAGTTGTTGGCCAGCTTGGGCTGACGGGCGAAATCCTTCTGAATCTTCTCGGCCTCGGCCATGGAGCCGGCCGATTCCCAGATTTCGTCGAAAGTCTCGTGGTAGGGGTAAGCCAGCGAAACGTAGTAGTCGGCCAGCCAGGAAGCGTTCACGTTGAGGTACCAGCTCTTGGGAGCGGCCCAGTCAAGACCGATGTTGAAGGCGGTCTGGGGGGTCGACACGCTGTAGTAGTTCTTGAGGTAGACGGTCTTGGTGGTGGGGTCGAAGAGGCCGTTCTCGCTCATGCGGGTACCCTGGGGGTTGTTCTTGTACTGGTAGCGGGCGTAGGTGCCGGCGAAGGTCGCGGTAAGCGAGGGGAGGATCTTGTAGGACATACCGAGTTCGACACCCTTGTTCTGGCGGTGTACACCTGTAACGGCGTAGTTCACATAAGAGTTCAAGGTCTCGTCGTAGAAACCGCGGCGCTCCATGGCGTCGGTGGTGTTCACCAGGAAGACGCCGACCGAACCGCGGAAGCGGCGGTAGTTCCAGTTGTAGGCGAAGTCGGCGGCGAAGGTGCGGGCCGAGGTAAGGCCGCTCACAACGTCGTCGCTGATGCGGGGCGAGATGTACACGTCATTGATCAGGGGAGCCTCGGTGCCGTACTGGGCGCGGAGGGTGAAGTAGTTGCGGCCGTTGAGCTTGTAGGTCGCGCCCACCTTCACTGCGGCGTCGTCGAAGCGCTGGGTGTCGCTCTTACCCTTCGAGTTCTCGGGGGCGCGGCCGTTGCGCATATGGCCGAAGCGGAAGAACTGCTCGTAGCTTACCTGCACGCCGTAGTTCACATCCCAGTGGGTGGTGTTGATCTGGTTCTGCACGAAAGCCTGCGCCTTGAGGGCCGTGATGTCGTAGTCGTGGCCGAAGACGTCGCCCACGCCCACGCGGCGGTTGGGGTTGTCGAGGTCGTTCTGCATGATGTTCACGCTGGCCAGCGGGTTGTTGATGTCGCGGTCGGCGAAGGTGTTGATGTCGAGCCAGTACTCACCGCCGAGAAGGTCCTTCACGGTCATGTAGTCGTGGTACTTGGTGAAGTTGAAGGTCACGCCGGCCTGGAGGGTCATATGGTCGGTGAGGCGGCGGTTGAGCACCGAGTTCGCGATGAAGTTGAACTGGTTGCTGTGCTCCCACTGCTGCATGTAGGTCGAACCTACGCGGTCCTCCTCGGGCTTGCCCTGGTTGAGGGCGTTGTTCACGGCGTTGACCTCGTAGAACTCGTCCCAGTTGATCTGACGCACGCCGCCGATATTGTCGCGCCACAGCTCGGTGTAGTAGTCGGCCATACCGGGAGTCTCGGCGTTGGTGAGCCAGTAGGAGGGGAGGTTCTTGTAGTAGTCAGGCTTGGGGTCGTTACCCTGGTTGTAGGTCACGCGGGTGCGGGCGAAGTTGAGCCAGCGCACGGCCACGCCCGTGTTGAGCGTTGTCTTCTCATCCTTGTAGAGCCAGTTGAGCATCACGGTCGGGTCGAAACGCTTGCGGATATTGTCGGAGCGCTTCTTGCCGCTCTGCCAGCCCCAGGAGGGGTTGTAGAGGTTGTCGCCCGTGAGGTCGAACACCTCCTGCACGGCGGCGCGGGAGTTGGCCTGCTCGGTGGGGGCGCCCCAGGTGGTCAGCGTGATCGAGTGGTGGGGGTTGAACACCTTCTCCAGCGAGATGAAGTAGCCGCCCGAGTTGTAGTAGGTGCCGTCGACGATGCCCTCGTCGCTGTAGCGGCCGATGGCGCTCACCGTCAGCGCCAGGCCGTTGGCGTTAAGGCCCGTCGAGTAAGTGGCCATGGCGCGGGCGTAGTAGTTGGCGTTGGTGTAGCTCACCACGGCGTTGAAGCCGGGCGAGTAGTTCTCGGTGATGGTGTTGATATTCTGCGAGCCGCCCAGGCCGGAGAAGCCGTAGGAAGCGGCGCCCAGGCCGGTGGTGGTCGTGTTGTTGCGGAAAGCGCGCGAGGTCATGCCGCCGAGCTGCGAGAAGGAGAAGCCGCCGCGGATGAGGTCGTTCATCGGCATACCGTTGATGTAGGTCTCGGAAGCCGAGCTGTTGAGGCCGCGGTAGTTGGAATAGAGAGGCTTGTAGCCGAAGCGGGTGAACTTGTAGTAAATGTCGTCCGACGAGCCGGTGAGGGCCGAGATGCTCTGGCCGCTCCCCTCGGTGTCGTCGTCGATGAACGACTCGTCGAAGAAGAGGTCGTTGGCACCCTCCGAGAGGTAAGCCGAGGTGTTGTCGTCAAGAATCATCACGCAGTCGACACCCTGGTTCGACCCGTCGTAGACGAGTGTCTGCACAGCCCCGTCGAGATAGCCCGGAGCCGTTACCGACAGCACCACCTCGCCGGGACGCGAGTTGCTGATGCGGTAATCGCCGGCAGGGCCGGTTGTAACTGAGATACCCTGCGAGGGTATGGAGACTACTGCTCCGGGAATCGGGGCACCGGTATCGGCGTCGGTAATGACACCCGTCACGGTGGCTGCCTGCTGGGCCAGCATCGGAACCGACGCCGAGGCAAGCAGGGTTAGAAACAGTTTAACTCTCATATAATATAGAAGTTGGTTAAATAAATTTTCTCTTCACCGGGAGCCCCTCCGGGCCTCCTTTGGCTTCAGGGCGCAGAAAGCCGCGTCTTTTCCCTGGGGAACAGGCGCCGACACGCATCCGCACAGCAACGGCTTTAAGCCTGACGCTCAGACTTTTGGCCAATTCATCTGTTAAACGCTACTAAATAGCCTCCAAATTTAGCAAAAAAACTTTAATCGCGCCCCATACCCCCCGTTAAATTACGCCCCGCCCAACACCCAAAACCCGCCCCCAACTCTGCCCGCGACCGCGCGCTCAGCCGCCCCGCCACGATCCTCCCGGGCGAACCGCGCGAAAAAAGGGCCGCGGCGGAGTGCGTCGCGGCCCGTAGGGGGTTAGTTACTTTAGTTGTAAGTTTCGCGGTGAGTCGGGGGCGGTCAGTCGCACCAGGGACTCGCGTTGTAAGCTTCGGCGGCGTGGTCGAAATACCAGTGGGCCAGCTTGGAAAACAGATGTTTCATAGTTTTTAGTTTTTTGATGAAACGATTCTCGGAAACTGAAACAGTTTCTCTGTGGCGGCATGTGCCTTTGCCACATCCTTCATCAATAAAACGGCCCGGCCATCCGAATGGTTCACAAAATATGCCGAAAAACTATGTTGTAAAACATATTTTCCCGCGTCAGTCGGCCACGAGGACGCGCAGGGGCACGCGCTGAGTCGGGGAACTGATGACGTAGGCGCCGTAGGGGAGCTGGACGGTCATATTGTTCTCGACCACGGGGAGGAAGCGCACCAGGCGGCCCGAGAGGTCGTAGATGCTGACATCCTTATGCGGCGCGCCGCACACGAAGCGCACGCCGCCAGGCTCGAAGGCGGTCCCGAGGGGATTGTCGGCGGCCACGTCGGAAAGGCCCGTCGTAAGGTTCACGGTAATCCAGTCGGTAGGCTCGGAATAGTAGCCCAGGCGGCAGGAGCGCACGCGGTAGCTCTCGATCGTACCCGGCTCGCAGTCAGTGATTTCAAGATATTCGTTCTCAGCCACATGGTCCTCTTCCGACGACTGTCCGTTGTTCATATGGCTGCGGGTAACGACGTAGTAGTCGACCACATCCTCGACACCATTGTAGGTCGGCACCTCCCAGCGGGCTATGTACGAGGTGGCCGTCACGTCGGTCGCGGGCAACGCCTTGAACGAGTGGAGCTCGGGCACCTGGAGGCAGCGGCCGTGGAGCGTCACGCCGCGCGAGCCGCCGTCGGCGTAGTCATACACCAGCAGCGTTGCCGAGTGCTCGCCGATAGAGGTCGGGCGATAGCTGATTTTCAGCCAGGTACCATTGTCGGTATTGACGCGGCCGTAGGGTATCGAAGTGGCCTCGGGCACGAACACTTCGGGGTTGTCGCCTATCACGCGGATGCTGAGGTTCTGCTTTATATCCTGGCCACGGAACTGCAGCGAAGCCTCGCCGCCGTTGCCGATAGCAACCTCGCCGAAATCGAGCGCCATGCCCTGCACCGGGGTAATCAGCACGGGATCGGTGGCCGGTTCCTGCGACGCGTAGGGGTCGAACGGGAGCCCCTTGCGGTTGCCCCAAAGGTATTCAGCCAGCTCGGGATAGTCGATAAACGGATTGCGGTTGGCCTGGAAGCGGTACACCTGCTCGTTGCGGTCAAGCTCCTTCTGGCTGACGGGGTCCTCGCGGCTCCATTGCAGCAACATCTCCTGGGCGCGTGAGTTGAGCGTCGGGTAGTCGTTGTTGTTCACCATATAGGTGTACTTCCAGGTAAGGTTCTGGTAGCAGCACACCATATAGAAATACGTGCGCGCGAAGTCACCCTTGTACTCGTCGGCCGGCTCGAACACCTGCGGCGCGCTGAAGCCGTAACCCGTCTGCGCGTAGCCCACCTTGGTCACGCCGTTGTCGAACGTCGCGGTCTGCACCAGCCCCAGCGGGTAGTTCGATTTGGCCGTATTGGCGTTCTTCTCCGAGGGGTAGAGGTGGTTGAGGTCGGTATAAGCCGGGGTAGAGGTGCTCCCGCCCCACCAGCTCTTCGGGAAGGAGTGCTCGCGGTTGAGCCCCCAGAACGAATTGGTATACAGGGGAATATTGCCGTACATATCCCACCACTCGCCGTAGCGGTCGTTGCCGCGGGGATAAACGTCGGTCGAGCGGAAATACTGCGGCAGGTCGCTGTACGACGATATGAGCGTATGGTTGTAGGTAAGGGTGTGTATGGCATCCTTCAACGCCGCTTCCTTCTTGCCGGTCAGCGAATTATAGTAGCCTCGGGGCACCTCGGCCAAGGCCGCGGACGACACTGTGAGCGCGGCCGCGGCGAGCATGAATGTAGAAAATCTCATAAATAAAGAGTTAACCTGTTGTCCTGAACAGATAACAAAACAATAGTGCTTATTGTCGGCCCGGCACCGAAAAAATTACGGCATACAGCCCGGCGCGATCACTTGCCCGGCAGATGGTGCTCGACCCTCTCCACGATCACCGCCGGGGCTATGGCCCTGAGGCAGTGGTAGTCGCCGCGGAAACAGGGCTTGTTGCCGAACACCGAGCAGGGGCGGCACGTCATAGGGAGCTGCACGATGTCGGCCTCCTGTTGGCGCCAACCCTTGAAGCCGCAGTAGGGGTGCGTCGCGCCCCAGACGCTGACAACCGGGGTGGTCACGAGCGACGCCAGGTGCATATTGGCCGAGTCCATCGACACCATAACGTCGAGATGGCTCACCAGCGACAGCTCCACCTTGAAGCCCAGCCGCTTACCCGCGAGCGACACCGCGGCGGGGTATTTCGCGGCCCACGCCGAGAGCACGGCCTCCTCCTTCGCCCCTCCCCCGAAGAGGAAGAGCTTCACTCCGGGGCGCCCGGCCAGCTCGGCGACCACCTGCTCCATAAGCTCCGGGGGATAAATCTTACCCTCGTGCTTGGCGAACGGGGCGATACCTATCCAGGCTTCCCCCGCCCCCTTCGGAGCGCTAACGGCGGCGAAATCAGCCGGGTCACCCTTGCCGCTGCCGAACAGACCGTCGAAACAGCTCTCGACCGGGAGCCCCACGCGGTGGAACGCCTGGCGGTAGCGCGCCCGCGACGAAATAAGCGGGAGGAGCACCTTGTCGCGTCGCCGCGTCAGGGCCCGCTTCCCCTTCCGCCCCTTGTTGATCACCGCCACGGGGATACCCTTCAGGCGGCAGAAGAGGCCGAGGATTTTGGTGCGCAGCACATCGTGAAGGTCGATGAACGCGTCGAAGCCATACTCGCGCCGAAGCTCGCCGAAAAGTCGGCGCAGCCCGGCCAGCCCCGCGTAGTCCTCAAGGTTGACCCCGACAACGGTCAGATTGGCCGGCGGGTTCACGAAAATCGAGGTCATCGACTTCCGTGTGACGAATGTAAAGCGCACGTCGGGATAGCAGCGGCAGGCGCTGTAGAGCACCGGCACCGTCATGGCGACGTCGCCAAGGGCCGAAAAGCGCGCTGCCAGCACGCTCCGCAGTCCGCGGGGGTTGTTAGCTTCTTTCTTCATCTGGTTCAATGCTGTTTCAGCCGCCCGGAATCGTCCGGCGTTCAGAAACTATTTAAACAGTTTCTCAGGCCTTCTTGGCGTAGAGCACGGGGTTGGTGTCGGCGTCGTTGTACATCTTCATCTGGCGGTACACCTTCATGTACTTACGTCCGGCGGCTATGTCGTCGAGCAGCGTATCGATGGCCTGGGTAAGGTCGCGGCGCTGTTCGAGCAGCACGTCGAGCTTGGCGGCGCAGCGGGCGCGGTGCTCGACCGAGGCGTCGGCGCGCTCGGCTTCCTGGCGCATATGGTAGATCTTCACGGCGAGAATCGACAGGCGGTCGATGGCCCACGCGGGGCTCTCGGTGTTGATAGTCGCGTCGGCGGCCGGGGTCACCCCCTTGTACTTCTCGCGGAAGTAGGTGTCGATCTCCTCGACGAGGTCGGTGCGGTCCTGGTTCGACTTGTCGATTATCCGTTTGAGTTTCACTGCCTCAACCGGCTCGATCTGCGGGTCGCGGATAAGGTCCTCCATATGCCACTGGCACACGTCGATCCAGTTCTTGCCGTAGAGCGTGGCCTCGATACCCTCCGAGCCGTAGGGGGCGGGGGCGGGAGCGTCGATGGAGTCGGTCACATGATAGTCGGCCGTGGCGCGGTCGAAAATCTCGTTGCAGTTCTGTGAAAATGTCATTGCGGTATGGTTTTGAAGCTGTTAATCATTTGGTTGGATGAAGCCCGCTGCGGTTCAGGCGGGTTTCGAGGGGCGGTAAATGAGCGTCATGGCCCTGGAGGGGTCGAAAATCTCCTCGGCCGTGTGCCTCACATCCTCCGCGCTTACCGGGAGGTAGTTCTCCTCGAACGAGGTCGCGGGGTCCTCGCCGTGGTACTCGGCCAGCGCGAGCGCCTGCACCCTGTTCATAAGCCCGAGCATATCAAACGTGCGCGAGCTCTCCAGGCGGTTGAGGCAGCGGCGAAGCTCGCTCTCCCCCACCCCGCCCTCGATCAGGCGGTTGATTTCGCCGTCGATAGCCTCCCGGGCCTCGCGTTCGGCCTCCGGCCCGTTGCCGAGCAGGCGGGCGCTAACGAGCATCAGCCCCGGATCCTCCGAGCCCGAAATGCAGCAGTCGAGGTCCGAGAAGAGCTTGCCCGGGGCGAGCAGGGCGCGGTAGAAGCGCGACGAGCGCCCGTTGGAAAGCACGTCGCTCACCAGGTCGGCCGCGTAGTAGGCCGGAACCCCGTAGCGCGCCATCGGATAGGCTATGGTGAGCCAGGTCTGCGGCACGTCGCCCGATACCTCCTTCACCCGCGGCCCCTCGGGGAGCGGCTCCGCGGGGAGCGAGCGGGCGGGTATATTCCGCGAGGGGATGTCGCCGAACCACCGCTCCACCATCTGCCTGAAACGCCCGGGCTCGACGTCGCACGAGGCGGCCAGCACAGCGTTGTCTGGAGCGTAATGGGCGGCGAACCAGGCTCTGACATCATCCTGGGTCACCCCCTCGATATGGCTGAACTCCTTCCCTATCACCGGGTAGCGGTAGGGGTGGACCTTGTAGCACAACCCCTTGAGGTGGTGTTCCATATCGCCGTAGGGGCGGTTGAGGCACGCCTGCTTGAACTCCTCCACCACTACGGAGCGCTGCACTTCCAGCGCCTTGTCGGAGAAGGAGAGCGACAGCATGCGGTCGCTTTCGAGCCACAGCGCCGTCTCGATATTCCGCGAGGGCACTATGTCGTAGAAATTCGTGAAGTCGTTCGACGTCCACGCGTTCGACATACCCCCGGCCTTTTGCAGCTCCCCGTCGAAATCGGCTATGTTGACCGATCCGCCGAACATCAGATGCTCGAACAGGTGGGCCATGCCGGTACGGTCGGGGTGCTCATCGCGGGAGCCGACGTCGTAGAGCACGTCGACCATCCCCATCGCGGCGCCGCGGTTATAGTGGTGCGCCACGCGGAGGCCGTTGGGGAGCGTGAAGCGGGTTACGTCCTTCACTCCTTCACTACCTTCATTGATATTACGCGGATATCCTCCTTGGGACGGTCGCGGCCGTCGGTCTCGGCGGTCTCGATCTTCTTGACCACATCGAGCCCCTTGACCACCTCGCCGAACACGGTATACTGCCCGTCGAGGTGCGGCGCGCCGCCGACGGTCTTGTAAGCCTCGCGCTGCTCGGCGGTGAGGAGCGCCGGATGGGCCTGGGCCTCGGTCTGCGCCATCTTCACCAGCTCGTCCTGGAGGGCCTGCAGGCCCATCATATCGCGGTTGCGGCGCATATTCATTATGGAGTCGCGGCGCTCCGATGCCAGTCGGTCGAATATCTCCTTGATCTGCATCTGCTGGGCGCGCTGCTCCATCTGGGCCAGCGTCGAGTCGTTGTAGGTCTTGCCGGTCACGATGTAGAACTGCGAGCCCGACGAGCGGCGCTCGGGGTTCACCTGGTCGCCCTGGCGGGCGGCGGCGAGGGCGCCGTACTTATGGAAGTGCTTGGGATACACGATTTCGGCGTCCACATTGTAGCCGGGGCCTCCCGCGCCGAGCATCTTCCCGGCGGGGGCGTTCTTCGATTCGGGGTCGCCGGTCTGGATCATGAACTCATTGATTACGCGGTGAAACAGCACGCCGTCGTAATACCCCTCCTTTACCAGCTTCAGGAAGTTGTCGCGGTGTTTGGGGGTATCGCCGAAGAGGCGCACCGTGAGGTCGCCGGCGGTGGTCTTTATATCTACGAGCGCGTCGCCCGCGGCGGCAGTCGCGTCGGCGGTGGTTTTGTCAGTCATGCGGGTGGTTTTCTTTTTGGCGGTCGTGAGCGCGGCGGCGCCTGCGGCGAGAGCGCACACCGCCACGACAGCCCATATTATGGATTTCTTCATATCGGAAAAATGTCGGTTCCTGAAAGCTGTTTTTCAATGAGAAACAGCTCCATTGAGCACCCCTCCGAAGAGGGGGGCGCTCAGATAGGCGACTGGTTGAAAAGCCTCTTGTAGATGCGGCGGAAATTGTCGTCGGCGGCCGAAAGCTCGGCGGCGCGCTCGGCATAGTCGGCCCCGTAGACACTCTGCAGCAGCGAGCCTATGTAGGAGCGGTCGCGGTCCTTCTCTATGCCGATGGCTATCAGGCGGTTCACAGCGGAGGCGAAGCGCTCGCTGTCGGTGGCGAAAAGGTAGCGGGCGGCGCTCACGGCAAACTGGCCGTTGATGTCGACCTGCTCAAGGCGGTCGATCACCCGGGCGAGGTCTTCGTCGTCGATAGTGCCGATATGGTTGGCGATGTGCTCGTACGAGGCTAATCCGTCGGTGTCAGCGGCAAGGCGTTTAAGTTCTTCTTCCGTCATAGTCAACCTTTTAGTTTCGCGTCGATGAGTTTGATTTTAGCCTCGGTCGCGGCCAGGTCGTCCTTGATGCGCTGGATGCGGCGCTCCATTTCGCGCACCATCGAGTCGCCCGCCTTGCTCTTCGACGAGAGGAAGCCGAGGTTGTTCTCGTAGGTCTTGAGCTCGTTGCGCTTGATTTCGCAGGCGCGCTGCACGCGCTCGCGTTCGCGGTAGAGCTTCTGCTGGTCGGAGCCGATCTCCTTGATTACGTCCTCGAAGCGCGACATGCCGCGGTCGCCGCGGTCACCCTCGCGGTTGTAGAACGCGTCGCACACGGCGCGGTACTCGGCGTAAACCTTGTCCTTCTCGCGGAAGGGAACGTGGCCTATGCTATTCCACTTGGCCTGAAGCTCCTTAACCTTAGGCATGGCCTCGTTGCGGGGCATGTCGGCGGGAATCGCCTTCAGGTCGGCTATCACCTGGCGCTTCTCCGCAAGGTTGGCCTCCTCGGTCGAGCGCGACTCGCTGAGGTTCTTCTTGCGGTTCTCGAAGAAGGAGTCACACGCCTTCTGGAAGCGCTGCCATACGGCGTCGGAGTGCTTGCGGGGCACGGTGCCGATGGTCTTCCACTCCTTCTGCAGCGCGACGAGCTGGTCGGCGGTCTTGCGCCAGTCGGTCGACTGGCTCAGGGCCTCGGCCTTCTCGCAGAGCGCCGTCTTCTTGGCAAGGTTGGCCTGGAGCTCGTCCTTCATGGCGCGGTAACGCTCGGCCTTGAGGGTGAAGAAACGATCGCACACGGCGCGGAAGCGGGCGAAAAGCGCGTTGTTGGCCTTGCGCGAGGCGTAGCCAAGCTCCTTCCAATCCTTCTGGGCCTGGAGGATGACGTTGGTCATCTCATCCCACCCGGCGTACGACTTGATATTGTCGAAGTCAAGCGCCTCGACGCGCTCGCATATCTCGGTCTTGGCCTTCTCGTTGGCCTCCTCGCGGGCCTTGCGCTCCTCGAAGAAGGCCTGGTATTTCTTGCGGATCACCGACGAGGCGTCCTTGAAGCGGTTCCAGATCTCGTCGCGCACCTCCTTGGCCACCGGGCCGGTCTGGCGCCACTCGTCGTGGAAGTTCTGCAGACGCTTGAAGGCGAGCACTATATCCTCCTCCTGGTCGAGCTTCTCGGCCTCCTCGCAAAGGAGCGTCTTCAGCTCCAGGTTTTTGCGGAAGTCGTAGTCGCGGAGGTCCTTGTTGATTTTGAGCTGGTCGTAGAACTGCTCTACGGTGCCCTGGAACTCCTTCCAGAGGTCGGTGGCCTCCGTGGCGGGCACCTCGCCGATCTCCTTGAACTCGGCCTGGATCTCCTTCACGCGGGGGAACACGCGGTTGGCGTTGTCGGCATCCTCCGAAAGCCCCTTCAGCTCGGCGATCAGCGCCTGCTTGCGGGCCAGGTTCTCAGCCTTGGCGGCCTCCTCGGCGGCAAGCAGAGCGGCCTTCTTCTCTTTCACGGTGGCCAGCAGGGCCTTGAACTCCTCTTCCGCGGGGTCGAGAGCGGGCTTGAAATCCTCCGGGGCACCTCCGCCGGCCACAAACTCGTCGCGCAGGGCCTCGGCCTCGGCGTTGTGGATAGCGTAGAAACGCTGTTTGAGGTACGCCAGCTCGTCGCGTCCCACGCGGGCCGCGTCGGCTTCGGCAAGCTCCTTGAGCGCCGCGATCACATCCTCCTTCGTGCGGAGGTCCGGGCGGCTCTTCTCGTTGTCCGCCGGCTCGGCGGGGCAGCCGTCGCCGGCGGCCTCGATGGCCTCGGCCATCTCGTTCTCTACCTCCAGGGGAGCGTCCCCGTCGGGGGCATCGGCCTTGGCGGCTTCAGTTGCGTTCGCAGAGGTTTCGGTCGCTTCGACAGTCTCGATAGCGGCCTCGGGGGTCTTTAAGGCTTCGTCCTTCTGTACGGGAGCGAGGTCCTGCTGAGAGATTTCCATAAAAGGGAATTAAGTTAGAGTTGGGCACAAAGCCCGCATCCCCGCGGGGGCACGGGCGCAAAAACACCGCCAAATATAGCAACAATATTTCACATACGCCAAAAAATCCTCCCCGAAACCGCACCCATCCCGTTTTCCACCTCATTTCCACCCCCTTTTTCGCCGCCACACCCCCGCCCCCGTGTCACGGCTCCATATCATCAAGTGAAAGACCGACGTAGCCGATCCGCCACCCTTTCTGCTTCCGGCATATGGTTTCTGATTTCGCCTCAAGCTTGTGGAGGTCAATCCGGTTCTTGTTCCGCTTGACCTCGCCAATGACTATTTCTCGGTCTGCCTCGTTCACCGCGATCAGGTCTATTTCGTTGCGTCCCTCTTTCTCCCAATAGTTAGTCACTATGTTGTAAAGTCCCGTCTCGCGGTACATCTGACGGAAGTAACGTTCAAGAATCCAGCCTGAGAACGTGTCATAGTCGGCCCCGACTTTCTCCCTGACATAATTCAGATTGCCAATCTCCACAGCGCTTCGATACTTATAAATGAACCGAAACCAAAAGTTGAGGAAATTATCTTTGATGCCGTATTTCACATTCCGGCTACCCGCTGCGGCAAGATACGGACGATAGCGGTAAAGCAGGTCGTATGTGTTTTCGAGTTTTTCAAGATACCCCCCGGCCTCAATGCCTGTGTATGACTTGATTTCTCCGCGCTCGTTGAATCCTGACGCGATCGCGGATAAAATCGAGAAGTAATTGCCGTAGTCCTTCCCGAACTCATCCGACAGCAACTCCTTACCCTCCTCGATAAAATACGAACCGAACGAGAGTACCGAATCCAGAATCTTATCCTTTATGAAGGCACCGGCCTGCACCAACTGTTCGACATATTTGGCCACTCCACCCGTAATCATATACATAGCCAACAGGTCGTCGGGCGCATAGTCGGGATTGTTTTCACGCATAATCTCGCGCAGAGTCCGCAGAGGAAATTCACGCAGACGCATCCTCGAAGTAGCGCGTCCGTAGAGAGGCTCCTTACGGTCGTCAAAGATTTTGGTCATCATCGAGTACAGCGAGCCGCATATCACCAGGTTTATTTTTGCCTCCTGCTTGTTGGAGTCCCACACATTCTGCATATCGCTGAAGAAGGCTTCATTGACATACTTGAAGTTCTGAAACTCATCGAACACAAGGGTAAAGTGTCGGCGTTTGGCTATTTGCATTATGGCGGAGAAGAGTCTCGCCATGCTGTTAAATTCGCCGATCTCCTCGCCTAAACGGTCACGGATGGTATCAGCAAGCTCCGCGCAAAGCAGAGTCTCGCTTTTCCGGGCCACAAAAAAGTAAATCATATCATCAGCGCCATAAGCGTGCTTTATAAGCGTGGTTTTGCCTATGCGTCGGCGACCGGTAATCACAGTCATCTGCGCGTACTGTCGCGACGTTTCCTCAATCTTTCGGAGCGTCAGCGTCTCTATTTCTCTGTCGTAGAACTTCATACTAATGCAACGGCTGTTACTGTAACCGCTGTTGCAAAATTACACAAAATCCCCAAGACCACCAAATGTCGCGATTTCAATGCCGCTTTCTTTTATCGGAACACCTCCGTTCCCCACCCCGTTTCACCCCGGTTTCCCCAATGTCCGACTCGTCCGACCTGTCCGACTTGTCCGACGGAGCCAGCCCCCCTCTTCGAAAAGTTATTTTCGCGCAGAGTTGCATTATCGCATACGGATTGGCGCGGCGGGAGCGTAACTTCGCGATGTCGGCAGTTAGGAAGGCGCCACCCCGCCGACTCCAGACCCTTGAAATGTTGGACCAAACAGCCGCTTGACGAAAAAAATACGAAAAAGCGGCGCTTAAGGAAAGGCGAAATGTAACCTTTGAGGCGGGAAAATCCAGGGGAATGGCTAACTTCGCGGCATAAGAATTTGTTAAATGTTTCTGAAAGCCCGCCGAATGCCATTGGCCCTATGCGGCAGCCACGCGGTTATCGGTTGAGACCCTCCCAACGGGGGTGAGCTCTGTAAGTCGGGTAGCAGGCGGGAGTAACAAGTATTTCTGTTGACAAGTTATGGATTGCGAAGCACTCAATTGGGAAGGACTGGCCGTAGGAGCCTGCACCTTTCTCATAATAGGAATATTCCACCCCCTCGTGATCAAAGGGGAGTACTATTTCGGACAAAAGGTTAAGTGGGCTTTCGCCCTCGCGGGGATAGTGGCTTCGGCCGGAGCGCTATTCACCCAGGGGTTTCTTTCCTGCCTGTTGGCGGTCACAGCCTTCTCCTCTTTCTGGAGCATCAAGGAAGTGGCCGAGCAGGCCGAGCGCGTCCGCAAGGGATGGTTCCCCGCCAATCCCCGACGCCGCTCCGGCAGGGCTCTTGATTGACACCCCCCGGAAAATGACTATGCCCCGGCAGTCCATCGTTCGGACCTCCGGGGCAATTGTCGATAATCAGGTTCGCGAATGGCCTCCGTTACTTGGCCACCTTGCGGCCACCTACTATGTAGAGTCCGCCGGGGAGACCTTCGAGGGCATCGGCAGCCTCAACGCCGCCGCGCACCTTCACACCCTGCAGGGTGTATACGTCGACCTTACCCTCGCGCTCGGCCTCAACAGCCTCAACGCCGGTGATAACCTCGTCGCTCCAGAAGTAAAGGTTGTTTACGGCGAAGTTATTGAGAGTCGAGTTGGTAAGGGCCACCTGGAACACGGGCTTGCCGCAGTTAACCTCGTAGCCGAAATCGGCCATCGGGATGTCGATCGAATTCCAGCGGTCGGGTTCGATCGTCTTTGCGATGTGCACACCCTCGGCCTGGGGTGCCACCTCGTCAAGCCATACGGGGTAAATCACGATTTCACCCTGCACGAAGTCGCCGTAGATGTCGATGTGGAAAGTCGTGGCGGCTCCGATCGCAAGCTGGAAGTCCACAATGCCGCCCCACTGGCCGTTGCCATAGTTTGACAGATAGAAGAGTTCGTTGTTCTCAGCGTCCTTTATCTTTTCGCCGCGGGCGGCTGAGCCCCAGTTGTCAAAGCGCACCTGTTCGGGTGTCACGCCGTAGGCGGGGCAGAATATGGCGCGCATCTTGTCGCGCGTATGGGCCGGAGCGGGTGCGGAGGGTATCGAGAGCGGGTTGGTTTTTGCCACGATGGTCTTCGACGATTTGTTCTTGCCGTCGCTCGCGGTGATGGTGAAGGTGTACTCGGTGTCGGGGGTCAGACCACTGATCGCCTGCTCCACGGTTTCGCCCGAGGGCGCGTTGAGCACATAGTTCTTACTCCCGTCGTTGATGGTGTAGTAGATGGTTTTGGCGGCGTCCGTTGCCGAGAACGAGAGTGTGACACCCGTCATGGCGCTCAGGGCGGTTATCTCGCCCAGCACGGGGGCTTCGGTGTCGTCGTTATCGACCATTGCCGAGAAGTAGATGTTTGAGAGCAGGATGTCCGACACATTCGCGTCGTCAAAGCGCACCGACATTGTGTAAAGCATCGTTTCACCTACCAGAGGCACCTCTACCGTGGTCCATTCCCCGGCCTTGAGGGTGAAGGGGTGGTTGTCGCCGATAGCTGTGGTGCGTTCGAATACGACATTGCCCGTCACGTCCTTGGTACCGAAGATGTCGATGTACAGAGCGCCATAATTCTTCTCCGTGGGATTAATCTCCACGTTCCAGCCACCCATGATTTCAGGGCTGTTGTTGTAGAAGAACACGCAACGGGTATCGGCGAATGCGGCAGCTACCGTGCCGTCGGCAAACGATACCCGGCCAAGCTCCTTAGCTCCGCCGTTATAGGCCACGATGAAGCCGGCGGTGCCGTTGAACTCGGTTTTGGTGTTGGTGAAAATCGGAGCCATGATGGCAACCTCGTCGGGGAGGGCGGGAGCTACCATTGCGTAAACCGTGGCGGTCAGCGCGACATCACCCATAGTCGCCGTGAACAGCGCGGATTCGCCGGTGGTGATGGTCAGCTTGCCCTCGGCGTAGGTCGCGTTGTCGCTCACGGTCACCGTCACCTTGTCGGCGGCTATGTCAAGCCCGTTCTGATTCTTGAACGTCATGGCCACATCGGTCGGAGTGGCAAGCTGGACGAAGGCGGTCGAGAGGGTGAATGCGGTGAGCACGTCGTCAACCGGCCCGGTAGCGGCTATCGAGCGGATCTTTATGCCCCAACCCCAGTTGGTGGCGTCGACGGGCTGGAACACGAGATAGCGGCCGCGGCTACCTTCGGGAAGCACGGCGGTGTTCTCGGTGTACTGCCCCAGATTCGTGGCGGAGTAAGTAGGAGTGGTCGAGAGTATGTCTGTGGTCGGCTCCGAGTCAGTCAGATAGATGTTGAAGCTCGAAGCCGCCGCGCCCTCCCAGGTGGTCATCACATAGGCCACATCGTTGACCGCCTCCATATCGACATAGAACGACTGCGCGCCCTTGCGCTGGTTCTCCTCGGTATTGATCGCGCCGTTCTCGGGATACAGATACACATTGGACGTGTTCTGAGGAGTGGCTACAAGTTTCGAAAGGTCCTCGGTTATGAAGGTGTATGAGGCATCTCCATTGCTCCACGTCTTGGCCTCGCCAAGCGGAAAAATCGGTTTCCCGGCAAGCAGGTCCTGCGCCGCCCCCGACTGTGACATCAGCGCCGCGGAAGCCGCGAGAGCTACTTTTGCAAAAGTTTTTAACATGTTGGATATAGGTTAGATAGGATGTTGTGTTTTCAGGTGTTTTCTGCCGTGCTCAGTTAACCGCGCGCTTCTCGCCACCTACGAGGTAGAGGCCGGGCGCGAGGCCGCGGGTGGCGGTGGAGCGGGGCGCTCCCTGGCGCACGCGGACCCCCTGGAGGGTGTACACATCGACCGGCCCGTCGGCGCCGTCGCTCTCGACAGCCGCTACCCCGGCTTCGGGCAGCGACCCGTCGCTGAGCAGCAGGGTGGCTATGCGTATGCCGCTGGGGCTGTAGGGGGCGGTATCCTTCAGGCGCAGTGTCTGCTTCCCGGCTGTGAGCCGCAGGGCGAAATCAACCGGCGCGTAGTCCGTGTCGCTGTTGGGGAGGGTGATGTTTTTCATCGAGGCGAGTTCCTGTCCGTCAGTTCCGTCGGCGTTAACGGCGTACACCCCTACCGAGGGGTCGAAACGGGTAGGTTCGCCGAAACCGCCGACGCTCAGGCGCAGGGTGTAATCCCCCTCGCGGGGCACGTCAAACTGGTAGTCGAGCGTGGCTCCGGCGTTGAAACGGGTGATTTCTATGGGCGATGGGTTGGCGGCGTCGTTCGAGGCCCCCATCAGGCAGCCTGTCTGCCCGATGTAGGCCGAGGCGGCCACCACGGTGTTCACCTGGTTGTAAACCTCGGGGTCGAAAGTCCCCATATTCACATACACCTTCCCCTGGTCGGAGAGCTCGCGCTCTACCTCGGCCTTGGCCGAAATCAGCAGCCCGTAGTTCGGGCCCTTGGGGGCGTCGGAGTTGCCCACGGCCTTGAACCACGCGTAGCGGAATATCCAGGGGGTCTTCTCAAGCCACTCCACGCTCTGCATCATTGAGGCGATCTGAGTGTCGGGGGCGACGTAGCTGTTGGGGTTCCCCTCCTCGGGCCAGAAGCAGAACTCGGTGACCCACACATCCTTGCCGTAGCGGTCGTGGAACGTGGTCGCGATATTCTTCAGCGCCTCGAAGCCTCCGTAGCTGTGCACGGCGGTGTAGTCGAAAGCGTCCTCTCCGACGAGGGCCACGAACTCGTCCATCCACTTCGTCGGGTCCTGGTAAGGCGGGTTGGGCGAGGTGTTGAGGGCCGGAGCCACAACCTTCAGCCCCAACTCCTTGGCCAGGGCGCGCACCTCGGGCCACTTCGCCGCGGCGGCCTGGGGCGTCATATCGGCCTGGTTGGTGAAGTTCGGCTCGTTGAAGCCCAGCAGGTAGCCGCATTCGGGGTGGGCCTGGGCCCAGGCGCGGATCTTGTCGGCGTCATAATAGCCATTCCAGCACATGGGCACATACTCTATAGCCGTCTCATTGGCGAGGTAGCGCCCCATCTCCGGGCCCCAGTTGTAAAACCAGCTGACGCCTGGAGCCAGCGCGGCCATCTGCGCCTTGAACTGGAACTCGTTCTCGCTCAACCCCCTTTTGGGGCTCTTGGCAGCCGCGGGGAGCGCGGCTGCCAGCAGAGCGGAAATAACTACAATCTTATATTTCTTCATTTCGGGTGCGGTTTATTGGTTGGAGGCCACCGAGGGGTTGTCGACCACGGCGAACTTGGCGGGGTTGCCCGACTGGCTGTCGGGCGCGATCCACACGCTGAACTCTCCCGGCTCCACGGCGCGGGTGGTAGGCGAGGTGAAGAAGGCCAGGTCGTCGGGGGTGAGGGTGAAGGTCACACGGCGCGACTCGCCGGGCTTGAGCGCGATTTTTTCGAAGCCGCGCAGCTCGCGCACGGGGCGCACCAGCGACCCCACATGGTCGCGGATGTAGAGCTGGGCTACCTCGCTCCCCTCGCGGCTGCCGGTGTTGCTCACGGTGCAGCTCACGGTGAGGTTGCCGTCGGGCGCGATCACCGAGGAGGAAACAATGGGGTCGGAATATTCGAAAGTGGTGTAGCTCAGGCCGTAGCCGAAGGGGAAGAGAGCGCCGTCGCCCGCGTCGAGGTAATAGCTCGTGCAGCCGGTCGAAGTCTGCCCCGCTTCGAGGGGGATGTCGTCGATAAGGGTCATATCGGCGGCGGGTCGCCCGGTGTTCTTGCGGTTATAGTAGATAGGCACCTGGCCCGAAGTACGCGGGAAGGATACCGGGCAGCGGCCCGAGAAATTGGCCTCACCAGAGAGGAGGTTGGCAAGCGCGGGGCCGGTCATAGTGCCGCCGTGGAAGCAGAACACCGTCGCATCGGCCAGGGCGGCGTCCTCGGTCAGGGCCAGCGAGCGGCCCGCCTGTACCACGAGCACCACCGGCTTGCCGGTAGCCTTTAGCTCCTTGAGCAGGGCGCTCTGAGCCCCGGGCAGCGTGAGGTCGGTGCGGCAGTGGGCCTCGCCGGAGAGCACCGCCTCCTCGCCGCCGAAGAAGAGCACCAGGTCGGCATTGCGCGCTGCCTTCACGGCAGCGGCAAAGCCTTTGGTGTCCTTCAGCCTGCTGTATTCGAGCCCGGGGGCGTAGACGATGTTCTTCTCGCCGTACATCCCGCGGAGCGCCTCCAGAGGGGTCACGCTCCGCTCTTTCTCGAAGTCGAACACCCAGGTGCCTACCTGGTCGTGGCGGGCGTCGGCCATCGGGCCGACCACTGCTATCTTTCTTACCTTACTATTATCTATCGGGAGTATTCCGTTGTTGCCCAGCAGTATGGCGCTCTCCTCCACCGCGCGGCGGGCGGCGTCGAGCGAGGAGTCGGCATAGAAGCGCTTGGCCGACTTCATATCGACGTAGGGGTTGTCGAACAGCCCCAGGCGGTATTTCAGGCGGAGCACGTTGGCCACCAGCGAGTCAACCTCGGCCTCGGCCACCTCGCCGCTCTTAACGAGGTCTTCGAGATGGGCGCAGTAGGCGTAGCTCTCCATATCGACGTCGACCCCGGCGTTGACACCCTGGCGGGCGGCGTCGCGGCGGTCGCGGCTGAAGCCGTGGGGTATCATCTGGTCAAGCGAACCCCAGTCACTCACCATCAGCCCCTTGAAGCCCCACTCGTCGCGGAGTATCTCGCGGAGCAGATGGCGGTTGCCCGACGAGGGCACACCGTTGATGTCGTTGAATGAGCACATAAAGGTCGCCGCCCCGGCGTCGCTCGCCGCCTTGAACGGGGGGAGGTACGTCTCGCGGAGCTGCACCTCGGGAATCCAGGTGGTGTTGTAGTCGCGGCCGCTCTCCGAGGCGCCGTAACCGGCGAAGTGCTTCGCGCAGGCCGCCATGGTGTTGGGCTTCGCGAGGTCGTCGCCCTGGTAACCCTTTACCATGGCCACTCCGAGCACCGACGACAGGTAGGTGTCCTCGCCGAAGCTCTCGGCGATACGCCCCCAGCGAGGGTCGCGCGACACGTCGATCATCGGGGAGAATGTCCAGCGGATCCCCACCGACGAAGCCTCGTCGGCGGCGATGCGCGCCCCCTCCTCAACCATCGAGGGGTTGAAGGAAGCGGCCTGCCCCAGGGGGATGGGGAAGATAGTCTTGAAGCCGTGCACCACGTCGCGGGCGAACACCAAGGGGATGCCGAGGCGACTGTTCTCCACTGCGTCGCGCTGGAGCTTGTTGACCACCTCGGGGTCGGTTTCGTTGAGAATAGAGCCGACACCGCCGGCACGCACGAGGCCCACCATCTCGTCGGCATAGCCGAAGCCCGAGCGCTGGTTGAGCTGCCCTACCTTTTCGGCAAGCGTCATACGGCTCAGGAGGCCGCTCACGAGGCTGTCGGTTTCAGCCTCGGTGCGCGCCGCGCCCGAAACGGCGCAACCCGCGGCGAGTATGGCGGTTATAAGATATTTATTCATATATACGGTATATTTGCTGTATTATGGGAATATTCAGGGTATAAGGGTGGCAAAGAGCCGGCGATCGGGAAACTGCCTTATGGGATTCGCCTGCCGGTTCCGCCCGGTGTTCGGAGAGTAGGTTAAATGCGCTGAAGCGGGGTCAGCGGATACAGATTTTCCTGGTATGCCGCGAGTTATGGGCCAAGTACACCCCGGGGCTGAGCGAGTCGACCCGGAGCACCCCGTTGTCGGTGGCCATAAGGCGGCTGCCGCTGAGCGAGTAAATGGCCAGCCCGGGAGTGGAGGAGGTTACGTTGAGCCCGTCGAAACCTATCGGCGCGCGGTTGTCGGCCACCATGGTGCCTACTCCGGCCGCCTGGTCGGAGTCGCCGGGGTCGAGCGCGTCGAGATTCTCGGTGGTGAGCCCTTTCTGATAGATTTTCACATAGTTGACATACATCGAAACCTCCTGGCTGTTGCCGTCGTTGAGGGCCGTGATCGCCGAGGCGGAATGCAGCCCGGTGAAATCGCCCCCCACGGCGAGGTTGAAGAGGATGAAGTTGTCCTTGTGGAAGTAGTTTCCGGCCGACCATTCGTTGTCGGGTTCGTCGGCGGGAATGTCGATTTTGTAGTACGGGTTCTGCTTCGGCTGGCGGTCGAGATCGACGTACATCGCGATGGAATTCTCGTCCCAGATCACGGTGAAAAGGTGGAACTCACCATCCTGGAGGGAGTAGGTTTTGGTTGTTGACTTGGCGTAGGATGCCGCGGGCCACCCCTGGCCCCAATGGCAGGCGCCGTTGAAGAAGCGCTCCTGGGTGCCGTTCTTGATTCCTTCGGCGTTGCCCATCTCAAGGATGTCGGTTTCGCCGCATTTGGGCCATCCTACCTGGTCGTAGTCGTTGCCCATCATCCAGAAAGCGGGCCAGAGGCCGTCGGCGGTGCGGGGGAGCTTGATCGAGGCTTCGAGCTTGCCGTGGGTGAAGGCTATGCGGTTCTTGGAGTTGACGCGCCCGCTGGTGAAGTTCTTGCCGGAGTAGTTCTCGCGGCGCGCGGTAAGAATCAGACAGCCGTTGCCGAGGCCGTCGTCGCCCAGGCGCACGTTGGCGGGGCGGTCGGTGTAGTATTGCAGCTCGTTGTTGCCACCCCCCGTGCCGTTAACCTCGATGTCCCAGCGCATGGGGTTGAGTTCCTGACCGTCGAAAAGATCTTGCCATACGAGCATATAGCCGTCGGTGGCGCCCGAACCGATCTGCGGTTCGGCTGAAAAAACGTTATGCGGCAAAATGGCGGCGATAACCGCGGCGGCGAAAAGATGCGTTCTGTTCATCTCGGAGGTTGGAATGATGGTTGGTTTGTTCAGCGGGTGGATGAGGGTTGAAAAGGCCGGGGCCGGCGGGAAGCGCCGGAACCCCGGCCACCCTATTGTTCTAACTATCTATACTACTGTTTTTCAGTGGTGTTTTGCGAAAGAGCGGGATTACTTAACCACGATCTTGCGGGTCTTGTTGGCCGCTTTGGCAACGTAAACGCCCTTAGCGAGGTTGTCGAGGCCGAGGGTGGTGCCTTCGGTGGCCTTCACGAGCTGGCCGGCGATGTTATAGAGCTGGATGCCGTTGGCGCCCATTACGTTTACGGTGTTGGCGGTTACCACGAAGTCAGCAGCCTCGCCTTCGACGGCCTCGACACCGGCCTGGGTGCCGCGGTTGTAGAAGTAAACTGCGTCGAAAGCCATGGTCTGCCCCTTTACGGCACCGCCGAGCCACGAGAAGAGGTTACCGCACCAAGCGGCCTTGTTGTCGAGGTTGAAGGTGGGCCAGAGTTTCTTCAGGTTGCCGAGAGAGATTTCGATACCCTGCCAGTCGTCGGTAATTTTCGGGCCAACAGAGGGGAAGATGGCTCCGTTGTCGTTGAAGGCATCGCCCAGGGCGAACTTCACGGGCTGCGAGGGGGTGCTGCCGTCGGTGGGAGCGCCGTTGTCGAGGAGGATCACGGCGATGGAGGCGGGGCCGTTGCCGGAGGGGGTCATATACGCCATGTGGAACATGGTGTTGTCGTCGAAGTTGGAGAAGTTCACGCCGTTGTCCTTGGCGATGTTGATTCCGGCACCCGACCAACCTTCGGTGGGGGTAACCTCGACGGAGATGTAGCCACCCTCTTCCATATCTACGCGGGGGAAGGATTCGTCACCGGCGGTGAAGCCCGACCAGTACCAGAGGTTGCGGCCATCTTCGGCCGAGGGGCCAACATACGTCACCTTGGCACCGGCCTTGGTGAAGTCGGCGATAGCGCCTTCGGAGAGCACGAGGTAGTCAACGGAGCTGACACCACCTTTGAGCACTTCCTCGGTGGAGGGATTCACGGTGTACTGGGCCTGGGCGGCGACGGCTGCTACTACAGCGGCGGCCACGAGAGTAAACTTTTTCATGGGATGAAAGTATTAAGTGTTAGTTGTTAAGTCGTTTTTGTGAGGGGATTCGCTCGGCTTCCGCCTCGCGCACGTTGAGGATGGACGGGAGAGGGGGGAAGGGAGGAGGGTGATGGGGGGAGGGTGATGGGGTGAAAGGGGGGTTAGTAGCCGGGGTTCTGGTCCATGGGGTTGAGGGCGATCTCTTCGGCGGGGAGGGGGAAGAGCTCGTGCTTGCCGGGGATGAAGGTTGCCATCTCGGCGCGGGCTTCGGCTGACTCGGTGCTGCCGTAGGTGCCGTTGTCCTTGTTCATCACCTGGGAGGCGATGCCCCAGCGGGTGATGTCGAACCATCGGTGCCCTTCCATGGCGAGCTCCACGCGGCGCTCGTGGCGTATGGCGTCGCGGAGCGAGTTGGCGTCGTCGGTATAGCCGCGGTAGGCGGGGAACTCGGGGAGCGCGTCGGGGTCGGCCGAGTTGGCGCGAGCCCTGGCGCGTACCTCTTCGAGGGCCCATTTCGCGGCGGCGAGGTCTTTCCCGCTTTCGAGCGCGGCCTCGGCGTAGAGGAGGAGCACGTCGGCGGCGCGTACCAAGCGGTAGTTGAGGGGGCCGCGGCTATGATGGTCGAGTCCGGGGAATGTGCCACCCTCGCTCATGGAAGTCTTGTTGTTGTAGAAGGGTGAGCCGAGGTAGTTGACATCGGTCTGGTTGAGGCCGTCCTCGTCGGGGGTGCCGATGGCCGCTTCGCGGCGGGTGTCGCCCTGCTCAAACTCGGCGTAGAGGTTGTGGGTGGGGTGGTTCCATCCCCAGCCGGCCTGCGCTCCGAGAGCGTCCATACGCGGACGGGTGAGAATCGTGGTGAAAGTGCCGCGGGTGAAGCCGAAGCCTTCGCCGTAGTCGCTGGTGGGATCCTGGGCGTACTGGATTTCGAACACGCTCTCGGGGCCGTTCTCACCGGCGAGGGTGAAGTTGTCGGTGTACACGGGGCAGAGGGAGTACTCGCCCGCCTTGTATTCCTCGTCGACGAAGAGCTTGCCCCAGGAATAGGCGCTGTCGTAGTCCTTCATATAGAGGTAAGCCTTGCAGAGCATCGCACGGGCGGCGCCGCGGGTTGCCCGGCCGAGGTCGTCGTCGGGGTAGGCGCTCTTGGCCCAGAGGAGTTTCTCGGCGTTTTTGAGGTCGTCGACGATCGACTCATATACCTGCGCGGCGGTGGCGCGGGGCTGCTGCCAGCGGTCGGAGGAGTCGAGCACGTCGTGAACCAGCGGCACGCCGCCGAACACGCGCGCCAGTTGGAAGTAGTAGAACGCGCGGAGGAAGTATGCCTCGCCGAGCAGACGGTCGCGCTGGCTCTCGGAGAGCGTTTTGTCGGGGGCGTAGGCCGCCACCTGTTTCAGAGCGAGGTTGCAGCGGATAATGCCCTGGTACTTGGCTCGGTAGTAGTCGAGTATGATGTTATTGTTGGGGTTGGTCTTGAAGTTGTCGATGTCGTAGGCGTCGGCACCGTCGGCCACGTTCTGCCCCCCCTTGAGAGCGTCGTCGGAGGCGATGTCGCCGATGAACCACTCCGAGAAATAGCTGTTGTTGTATTCCCAGGCCAGCGGGGCGTAGCAGCCGTTGACCACCTGCACGCACGCGTCGCCCGAAACGAAGAAGTCTTCGAGCTTGGTGGAGCCGGGGGTCGGCTCCGACAGCCAGTCGTTGCATCCGGCGAGGGAGAGCCCGGCGGCGATCATGCCGGCCTTCAAAATATTCTTGCTGAGAAACGGATTCATTGTCAGTGTCGATTTAGAGTTTAAGGTAGCGGCGAGAGATCAATAGGTTATGTTCACACCGAATATGAAGGTGCGGCTCTGGGGGTAGTTGCCGTAGTCAACGCCGCCGCTGACCTCGGGGTCGAAGCCCTTGTACTTTGTGAGGGTGAACACGTTGGAGGCCTGCACATAGAAGCGGCAGTTTGAGAGGCCGCGCTCGCCGAGCACCGATTTTGGGAGCGAGTAGCCGAGCTGCACGTTCTTGAGGCGGAAGTAGTTGCCGCTCTCCAGGAAGCGGTCGGAGACGTAGTAGTTGACCGAGTTGCGGGGGTTGGGGAGTGAGCCGTCGGGGTTGTCGACTGTCCAGGCGTCGGCCATAATCGGGTCGAGCACGGAGGTTGTGCCGTTGCTTTCGAGGCGGTGGCGCATCTGGTTGTAGATTTTCGAGCCGGCCACGCCCTGGAAGAAGAGCTGGAGGTCGAAGTCGCGGTACCAGGCCCCGAGGTTTATGCCGTAGTTGATTTTGGGAATCGAGGAGCCGAGGTTCACGCGGTCCTTGTCGTCGATGCGTCCGTCGCCGTTGTTGTCGCGGAACTTGGCGTCGCCGGCGTGGAATGGGGTGTCGGCGGCGGTGTAGCCGTGGAGGTATTCGAGCACCTCCTCGTCGGAGCGGTATACACCCTCGTACTGGTATCCCCAGAAGTAGTAGAGGGGGAATCCGCGGTCGACTACCTGCACCTGGTTGTAGTTAGTGTAAATCGGGGCGCCTCCGTTGAGCTCGGTAAGCTCGTTGTGGATGAAGGAGACATTGCCGCCTACGGAGTAGCGGAAGTCGCGGGTGGCCTGCATGTAGTGGTCGAGGGAGATTTCGATACCCTGGTTGCGCACCTTGCCCACGTTGGCGGTGCTGGCGTAGCGGTTTCCGACGTGCGCCGGGGCGTTGACGCTCATGAGCATATCGTTGGTGTCGCGGATGAACCCGTCGACCGATCCGGAGAGCTTGCCGTTCCAGAAGTTGAAGTCGATACCGGCGCTCCACTGCTCGGTGTTCTCCCAGTGGCCCCCGTTGTTGATCCAGGTGAGCACGGCGGCGCCGTTGACCAGGCTCTGGCCCGAGCCGAGCACATAATCGACGAAGGTAGGCCCGTTGTTGAACATATTCTGCACGAAGGCATCGTTGCCTATATTGTCGTTGCCGACCTTACCCCATCCGAGGCGCACCTTCAGCTCGTTGAGGGGCTGGAAGTCGCGGAGGAACGATTCGTTGCTAACGCGCCAGGCGAGGGCGAACGAGGGGAAGTAGCCCCAGCGGTTTTCGGCGAACTTCGAGGAGCCGTCGGCTCGGAAGTTGACCGTCAGGAGGTAGCGGTTGTCGAAGGAGTAGTTTACGCGTCCGAGCCAAGACTGGCGGCGGTTGCGGGCCACTCCGTCGCTGGGCGTGCCGTAGTCGTCGGTCACCTGCGAGAGATACCAGTTGCGCTCCACGGGGTTGAGGATGCTGGAGCCGGAGTTTCCGATCGAGTAATAGTTGTACTCCTCGATTGTGAAACCGGCCATCGCGGTGAGGGAGTGCTTGCCGAAAGTATTGTTGTAGGTGAGGATGTTGTCGACGTTCCAGTAGTAGCTGCGCGCCATCGAGGAGGAGAGGAAATTTTTCTCGCGCTTGTCGTAGGCCGACACCTCGTAGGAGTCCATGAAGCTCTTGTCGCGGGTGAGGCGGTAGTCGAAGCTGTAGCTTGAGCGGAGGTTGAAGTGCTTCACCGGGGTGAGTTCGAGGAACACGTTGCCCACGAAGCGCTCGCTGTTGACCTTGGGGTGGGAGTACTCGACCATCGACAGCGGATTGGTGACGTTCTTGTAGGCTGAACCGGCCGAGATGCGGCCCCCCATATCCTCCCCTTTACGGTTGACGGTGCCCTCGGGGTAGCGGGTGGGGTCCCAGGGAGCCATGGCGAAAGCCGCCGAGAGGATGTTGGCGCCGGCGCTCTCGGAGTTGTCGCCGCTCTCGTAGGCGTTCTTGGCCACCGACGACATAAAGGTGATGTTCTCGCCGACCTTCAGCCAGGGGAAAGCCTGGAAAGAGGTGTTGAGTCGGGCGGTGAATCGCTGGTAGTCAGAGCCGATGATGATACCCTCCTGGCCGAACCAGCTTGCCGACATAGAGTAGGTCATGCGGTCGGAGCCACCGTCGAGGGCGAGATGGTAGTTCTGAATGAGGCCGTTGCGGAACACCTCGTCCTGCCAGTCGGTGTCGACGGCTGAGTAGTCGAAGCCCGAGGGGTTGGTATCGGGGTTGTAAACGGTCGGGTAATAGTCGGAAGAGCGTACACCCTGGTAGAGGTTGAGCCACTGGTTGAAGCCCTGCTCAGCGTAGACCTTCTTGGCGGCGTTGTTGCCGTTGATCGCCACATAGGTGTCGGCGTAATCCTTGGCATTCATCACCTTGAGCTTTTTCCAGCGCTGCTGCACACCCACATAGCCGTTGAAAGTGACGTGGGTGGGCTGCTTGAGTCCGCCACCCTTGGTGGTGACGATGATGACACCGTTGGCGCCGCGGGAGCCGTAGATGGCGGTAGCCGAGGCATCCTTGAGCACTTCGACGTGCTCGATGTCGTTGGGCGAGAGGAAGTCGATGTCGTCGGCTATCACGCCATCGACCACATATATAGGAGAGGAACCATTAACGGTACCAACACCTCTAATGCGCACCTCGGCGCCCGCGCCGGGGCGCCCGGTCAACGAGTTGACCGTGACGCCGGCGACCTGGCCCTGGAGGGCGTTGGAGAGCGACGCGGCTGGCGTCTTGGTGAGTTTGTCGGATGAGACGCTGCTTACCGAGCCCGTGAGGTCGCTCTTCTTGACGGCCCCGTAGCCGATGACCACCAGCTCGTCGAGCAGATTCGACTGCTGTCGGAGGGCCACATTGACCGGGGAGGCATCCTTGACCACGCGCTCGGCGGGTTCGTAGCCCACATATGTGAACTGGAGCGCAGCCCCCTTCTTTACATTAATAAGGTATTTGCCGTCGATGTCGGTAGTGACGCCGGAGGATTCCCCCTTAACGCGGACCGAGGCGCCGATGAGCGGCTCGCCATCCTCGGCGGAGGTAACGACCCCGGTAACGGAGATGCCCTGCGCGGAAACCGAGATTCCCAACAGGAGGAAAAGCAGAGAAAAGATTGCCTTGTTCATATTATAATGAATGGTATTAGCTTTGGTGAAGAGTAAGCGGTATCAGTTTAAGCCGGCTCCGGGCAGCGGAGCGGGTCAAACAGCGATTGGTTGACGGCGCAAAGTTACTACCGCGAAACGCAACTCGCAATAGGAAGACCCCTATTAGACCTCTACAAGCGCGAAAAAACGCCCCTACAATTCCTCTACAAACCAATCGCAATAACTTGTTTTACAAAATTTTACCAAATTTATGTTTTATAACATATATTTATTTCGCACCCTACATGGCATAAATTCTTAACTTGCGGCCAAATTCAACACCCCCGCACTTGAAAAACCATACAACTCCCGCGAGAATAGTACTGTCGATAACGCTAATGCTGCTTGCCGCCGCCATCGCGCGGGGGGCGGGCGGTTTCGTGCCCGTGAGGAACTTCACCCGCGAAGCCTACGGGAGCGGAGCGCAGAACTGGGAGTGCGTCCAGGACAGCGCCGGGCGCGTATATGTGGCCAACCGCGACGGGATGCTCACGTTCGACGGCTCGCGGTGGCGGCGCTACACCCTGCCGAACTTCACCACCGTTCGGTCGCTGATGTACGAGCCGGAGAGCGGGCGCATATACGCCGGAGGGTCGGGCGAGTTCGGCTACTTCGCGCCCGACTCGGTGTCGGGGGAGCTGGCCTACACATCGCTGTCGAGCGGGCTTCCCGAGCTCCACCCTCCCCTATCGGAGGTATGGAAAATCGTGACGAGCGAGGGGCGGATATGGTTTCAAAGCGACTACCACCTGCTGTGCCTCAACGATAACGCGCTGCAATGCCACAACGCCCGGAGCCGCATATCGCGCACCGCCCCGATAGGCGACGCGGCGTTCGTAGCGCTCGACAACGGCGACATACTCCGCATCGACGGCGACAACATAACCACGCTCGCCGGGACGGAACGGCTCGCCGGGAAAAAAATCATGGCGATGCTGCCGTTCAACGACGGCTCGGAGATACTGATCGGCACCTCGGCCGACGGGCTCTACATTTACGACGGCACCTCGGCCGAACCGCTGGAATGCGACATAAGCCGGTTCCTTAAGGAGAACCAGCTTTTCAGCGCCGCCCGCCAAGGTGACAGCTATGTGTTCGGCACGGTGAACCGCGGCGCCGTGGTGAAGAATTTCAAGACCGGGGAGGCCGAATATATCAACAAGGAGAGCGGGCTGCAGAACAATACGGTGCTCGCGGCCTACTTCGACCGGGCCGGCAACCTGTGGCTCTCGCTCGACGACGGGCTCGACTACGCCGTGTACAACACCGCGCTCACCAACCTTACCGGGCCGCTGAACCCGATCGGCGCGGGGTACACCTCGACCCGACGCGGCGACCGCATATACCTCGGCACCAACCAGGGGCTGTACTCGGCCCCCTACCCTTTCCGCGCGGCGCCGTCGCCGATGACGTTCAGGCGGGAGGCCAACGGGCAGGTGTGGTCGGTCACGGAGCACGGAAGCGAGATGTTCGTGGCCACCGACGCGGGGATTTACGTCAAGGATGGCGACAGCCCGATGTACCGCGTCGAGGGGGTGAGCGGCACCATGCGAGTGCTTCCGCTGACGGGCCGCGAAGGGATGGCGCTCGCGTCGACCTACCAGAAATTCCACCTGCTGGAGAAGAACCAGGCCGGGCGGTGGGTCGACCGGGGCCAGGTCGAGGGTTACGACGACATATCGGGCGACTTCATCCAGGACCGCCAGGGGGAAATATGGATGCCCCACTGGCGAAAGGGGGTATACCGGCTGCGGTTCGACCCCTCGACGGGCCGCTTCATCAGAAACCGACTCTACAGCGCCTCGGACGGGCTTCCCGACAACAATAACAACACGGTGACCACCTTCAAGGGGCGCACCATTTTCTCGACCTCGGCGGGATTCTACCATTACGACGCGCTGACCGACAAGATAGTGCCCGACGGAGAGTTGGGGGAGATATTCCCCCGGGGCACCGCGGGGTCGCTCAGAGTGCTCTCCGACTCGGTGCTGGCGGTGCTTGAAAACAGCGGCATCGACATAGCGATACTCGGCAAGGACGGGCACTACCGCGCCGACACCACAACGTTCAAGACCATGCGCGGCAACATAATACCGGGATTCTCGCACCTCGACCTCATAGGCGAGGGGCAGCTATTGGTGTCAACGCAGGACGGGTTCTGGAATATCGACCCTCGGCGCTCGGGGCGCGCCGGGGAGGAGCCCCGCCCGTTTGTCAGCGCCGTGTACGCCAACCGCGACTCGCTGATATACCGCACCCCGACGGTAAGGGGCGCCGCGGGAGGGGCGCTGATTGTGCCCTACAGCCTTAACTCGCTGCGGTTTGACTTCGCATGCCCCGAATACCGCTCGGAGGCCGGGGTTGAGTTCAGCTCGTATCTGAAAAACTATGATTCGGACTGGACGCCGTTCTCGCCGGAGGCTTCAAGGGAATACACGCGGTTGCCGGAGGGGAGCTACACGCTTTATCTGCGGTCGCGCAACAGTCGCACGGGGAATGTGGAGGAGACGAGCTTCGAGCTGAAGGTGAGGCCCCCGTGGTACAAGTCGGGCACGGCGAAAGCGGCGTATATATCGCTGGCGGCGCTGGCGCTGCTGACGATATACTGGCTGCTGCGGCGCTGGATTTGGCGCACGCGCCGCGACCTCGAACTGAAGAAGGAGCGGGAGCTCGACGCGGTGAGGAGGCAGACCGAACAGGAGTCGCTGGTGAAGGATTTCGAAATCGCGACGCTGAAGTCGGAACAGCTCGAACAGGACATCAAGCATAAGAGCCAGGAGCTCAGCAGCACTACGATGAACCTGATACGCAAGAACGAGATTCTGCAGGAGATAGCCACGAAACTGGCGAAAATACAGGAGCTCTCGGCGACGGAGATCGGGGCTCCGGCGGCGCAGCGGATGCTGGCCAAGATTCAGTCGTCGATCGAGGAGAGTATAAGCCACGATAATGACTGGAAGACTTTCAACCAGAACTTTGATATTGTTTACGCCAACTATACGAAGCGCCTGATGGAACTGCACCCGAACCTCAGCGCGGCCGACAAGCGGCTCTGCTGCTATATAAAGATGGGGCTTTCAAGCAAGGAGATCGCGCCGCTGATCAATATTTCGTACAAGTCGGTTGAGATGGCGCGCTACAGGCTGCGCAAGAAGATGAACCTCCCAGCCGAGGCTTCGCTGACGGCTTACCTCGATAACCTCTGAGAGGAACGGGCGGCAAGGAGGGGAACGGGCGGCAAGCCGCCCGCACTGAGACAAAAGCCCGCGGGGCGGAACCGGGGAGGGAGGAGAGAGGAGAACGGGGGAAGGAGATACGGGAGGCTACCCTTCGCTCGGCTTCCGCCTCGCGCACCAGAGGACGGAAGGCAGAGGGAAAGGAGAGGGAGGACGGAAGGAGGGGAACGGGCGGCAAGCCGCCCGCACTGAGGACAAAAGCCTGCGGAGGGAACCGGGGAGGGAGGAGGGAGGAGAGAGGAGAAAGGGGAAGGAGATACGGGAGGCTACACTTCGCTCGGCTTCCGCCTCGCGCACCAGAGGACGGAAGGAGGGGGAGAGAGGAGAGAGGGGGGATTAGCCGGCGGTGGAGGGGATGGGGCCGGAGTAGACGGCACGGACTTTGCCGACGGGGAGCTTCCCTTCGAGCAGAAGGGGGATGCGCTCGGGACCGGTGGAGATCCAGGCATCCATGTTGTCGGAGGTTTTCTTGCCGTCGCGGGAGGTGAAGGTGAAGGTGATGTGGAAGGCGTCGTACTCTTTCTTGCCTACTTTCACGCGGTCGCGGTTGTCGAAATGGATGGTGAGCACTTCTTTCTCGCGGCCTGAAAAGACAGTCACCTTGACCATCTGCCCTTTGTGGAGCTTGGCGAAGTCGAAGGAGCGCATGAAGTAGAAGGCGCTTAGCATATCGAGGGTCGGGCCGGTAGAGGTGAGGGTCTTGGTGGAGCGCTTGACGGTCTTGGCATCCTTTTTCTGCCGGGCCACTTTTACGTCGGCCTTAACCTGGCCTCCTGAGCGGTCGTACACGAGGATGTCGTGGTTGAAGTCGCCCCCCTCGCGGGCTATTTTCTCGTAGTATGAGGGGTAGAAGGTGGCTTTCGCGATGCTGCCTTTGAGGGTGTCGCGGACGTGGTAGAAGCGGTCGGCCCACTTGGCGGTGCGGGCGGTGAGGAGGGCCCGGAACTCGGGGGTGCCGGGCTTCATGGAGGTGGTTATGGTGACGTCGCCGGCCTTTTTGTTGATCAGGCCCCATTTGTACATCACGTCGTAGGTGAGCTTCTCCTGGGGAACTTCCCAAGCGAACGAGGAGCTGAACGCGGCTATCGCGAGAACGAGTGTTAGCAGTATTTTTTTCATCATGTAGTTTAGACGCGTGTTGAGGGGCAAGGTTTAGAGGGCGGTTCAAAAGAATTGCCACCGCCCGGAGCGCCGCGTCGCTTAAATACCTGGTTTTAAAGGATGAGCGACACTATGCAACTCAATATCACAGTTGTATTCAGAGAGCGTCAGCCTCCTCGCCGAGAAGTGAGCACTCGATGTGCCCGATTTTCAACGAGCCGTTGATCTGCACGGGAACACGGGTGGCGTCGTCGGAAATCCAGATTTCCATATCGTCGGGCGACTGGGAGCCGGAGCGGGCGGAGAAAGTGAGGCTAATGTCGAACGCGGGCACCTCGCGGCCTCTCACGGGTCGAGTGACGCGGCCGTTGTAGGTCACCGAAAGGATTTCGGGCGATGTTCCGGCAAATATGTTGACCGTTACGGTCTCCCCGGGGGTCATCTGCTCATACGGTATCTGGCGTATGTAGTAGAACACGGCGAGGAGGTCCAGCGTGAGGCCTCCGGCGTAATGGCTTACCCGGGAGCGTACCACCTTCCCATCGGGCAGGCGCTTTACGATTTCGCCCTCCGACGACTGGCCGGAATGGTCGTAGGTTATAGTTTCTATGTCGAATTCGCCCGACTCGCCGGTAATGCGCTGGTTGTATACTGGTCGGAAATCGGCTGACATTATGGTGCCAACCATGGTGTCGGTGGCGGCATAGTAGTGGCCCAGGAGGTCGACCGACTTGCCGGAGAGTGTTGCTGTGAAAGTGCCGTCGGCAGGGTTGTTGACGGTCGACAGGGTGGCGACTCCGGCGTTGGCGTCAATAAGGCCCCATTTGAAACGGACGCTGTAACGGAGTGTTTCGTCGGGGACGTTCCATGCTGAAAGGGTGAACGAGACGAAGAGCACCGCGAAAGTGATAAACCAATTCTTTTTCATAACCGCTTAGTTGTTTTGGGCAGCCGGCCTAATATTGCCGCTACTGTAACTATATATCAAGGATATAACAAGCGGGATGCCGAGATGGTTTGGAGCTTTTTTAATAACCGGCGCGGGGGGAGGGGAAAAGGGGCGGCAAGCCGCCCGCACCGAGACAAAAGCCTGCGGGGGAACGCTACACTTCGCTCGGCTTCCGCCTCGCGCACCAGAGGGGGGAAGCCCGAGGGCTTCGCCCTCGGCACGGAACGACAAGGCGGGGAAGAGAGGGAAAGGGTGAAGAGGCGAGGGGAAAAGGGGCGGAGGAGGGAGGGGGATCAGGGGGCGGGGATCAGGGGGCGGGGGCGAGGAGGGAGGCGGCGCGGCGTTCGTCGGCGTCGGCGTCGGCGGGGCGGTAGCGGAGGCGGTTGAGGCGGGCGCGGCTGAGGTAGAGGCCGGGGTCGTCGGGGGCGAGCGCGAGGCCTTCCTGGATGTCCTCGGCAGCTTCGGGGAGGTCACCGAGGTCCATACGGCAATTGGCGCGGGCGGCGAGGAGGTCGGGGTCGGGATGCCCTTCGAGGAGCTCGTTGTAGGCGTTCAGGGCTTCGCGGTGACGGCCGGTGGCGGAGTAGATCAGAGCGAGGGCGAGGAGCGACTGGCGGGCTTTGGGGCGCAGTGCGCGGTGGGCGAGCATATCGGCCTCGGCGGCGGGGAGGTCGCCGGCATCGAGGCGCAGGGCGCCGCGCTCGTAGTAGGCGGGAGCGTAGAGGGAGTCGGTCGCTATAGCGAGGGTGAGGTCGGCTATGGCGTCGTCGCGGCGCCCCATATGGTCGAGGACGCGGGCGCGGTTCGAAAGGATGGTGACCGAGCCGGGGGCCATAGCTCGGGCCTGGGAGAGGGTGCCGAGGGCGAGGGAGTCGTTTCCGGCGTAGAACTGCACCATGCCGAGGTTTGAGAGTAGGAGTATGTTGTTGGCGTTGGAAGGCTCGGTGGTCATGGCCTCTTTGAGCCATTCGCCGGCCAGTTCGTAGTTGCCTTGGGCTATGGCGCGCTCGGCTTCCTCGACGCAGGTGATGTAGTCGGCGGCAGGGGCCGCAAAGAGGGAGAGGATGACGGCGAGGGGCGCTACGAGGCGGGGCGTTATATGTTTCCAGAATATTTTCATACGCCAAAATTACGAATACATTGCCAATACGGGGACGCGAAACGGCCCGGTTCACTAACTTTCACACCATTTTAAGTTTCTTTTACCAATCGCGGTTCAACCTTTTGCCCCTTTCGGTTGTCTTATTTACAGAAACAAGACTTCATAAGCAAGATTGATATAGATTGGTTAATGATTGATAGAATTGGTTTTTGCACTTGTCCCCCGCTCCCGGAGGGGAGCATCAGCGGATAAGGAAGAATGAATTTATGGATCTAGGCTCGGCTCAGAGCCGCAACAGCCTGATTTCATACACAAAACAAATTCAAGCCAACGACCCGACCGTGAGGCCGGGTCGTTGGCTTTATGTATGGTTCGCCGAAACGGCTGAATCTGGGTTACTTGCGGATAATCTTGGTGGTACCGGCGGCGGTGCGGCGGAGGTAGAGGCCGGCGGCGGGGGCGGAGGTCAGGCGGCGACCGTCGATGGTGTAGTACTCGGCTTTGCCGTCGGCGATGTCGGAGGCCACTTTGTCGATGGCGTTGGTGCCGGCGACGACGTAGTCGGAGTAAGCGATCTTGATGTAGTCGTACCATTCGCCTTCGAGGGCTTCGAGGGGAGCTTCGATGTCGTCGACAGCGGCGCGGGAGAGGTAGTCGAAGTAGTCGTCGCCCTCCTCTTCAAGGGGATAGAATTCGCGGAGAGCGTATGTTTCGGGCATATCGTGCTCGTTGAGGGTCTGGTCAGCCTTGGTCCAGTAGCCGAATTCCAGCTCGCCGTCGTAGATGTCGTAGGCGATTTCGCCGAGCGACTCGCCGAGCGCGTTGAGCTTGAGGCATTCGATGTACTCCTCGGTGTAGGGGTCCTCACCCTCCTCGGCGTTCATGACGAACTTGCTGTGGCTGAGGTAGCCGCCGTTTTCGAGGTCGGTCCAGGTCTGGGTGAACACGCCGTCGGAGTAGGTTGTGGTGAGGGTGAAATCATCGGAGTCACCGACATATTCAACCTTGGTGCCGGAGAGGGCCGAGCCGTCGGCGTTGAGCTGCTCGAAGGATTTCACCTTGTTGGCGCCCTCGAAGATGCAGTCCTGGTCGTAAATCTGGCCGTCGGTGGTGTACCACTCTATGTTGCCGATGACGATGTCCTCGGCATAGCCGGTGGGCTTGTAGTTCTCGTCGTACTGCATCTGCATCAGGGCGATACGCGAAGCCTTGCCGTCGGCGCCATAGGTAATCACATATTTGTGAACGCCAAGGAAGTCACCCTCGTAGGGAGCCTGGGTTTCGGCGGAGGTGATGTTACCGGCGGCGTCGCGGGTGATCACCACCTTGTTGGCTATACCGCTCATAACCCACTGCTGTGTAGCTGCGTCGTAGCTCTCAGTGGCGAGGTATGTGGCGAGGGAATGCACGCGGGGGTCGTACTGGCGCACGTCGCGGCTCTCAGGCTGGAGGTCGTCGAGGCTCTCGCCCGAGAAGGAGGTGCGGGTGGTCCAGTAGCCGAACTCGTCGTAGGCCATCTCCTCGCGGCTCACATACTCATCTTCGATGCCTTCGGAGATGGTTGTGGCAACCTTGCCGTCGGCGTTCCAGGTAAGGGTGAGTTTCTCGATGTCGAACCATTCGCCCGGTTCGAAACTGATGGAAACCACCTCGGTGGAGGGGCGCCAGGTGTTGTTCTCGGCGTAGGAAACGGCGCGGCGGGCGGCGCGGCGGGCTTTAGCTGCCGATTTCTTGGGAGTGGCCTTCACCAGGAGATTGTCGGAGGCATGGGCAGCCAGGACGGCGGTCCTACCCTGCTTGGCGAAATGCTTGGGAGCCTTGGAGGCGGGAGCGGCTGTGGCGGCCGCGGAGCCCAGCAGGAGCGACCCCGCAAGGGCAAAAGAGTAGAAATTTGTCATACCTGTTGGATGATTGATTAGAATATGGAGAAGCCGCTTCACATAAATAAGCGGCAGGGCTGTTTCGCTTCTTATTCGAAACAGCCCTGCAAAGTTAGCAAAAATATCCAATAATTAGCAAAAAAGGCTTCAAAAAAAGCCGCTGGCACCCTCCCCTACCCCGCTGACGGTCTCTCAACGAGGGGGTGACGGGTATCAGAACTTCTGCATATCGACCAGGCGGCGGTAGTAGCCGTTCTTGGCCAGGAGCTCGTCGTGGGTACCGGCCTCGACGATGCGCCCCTCGTGGAGCACGCAGATGATGTCGGCGTTCTTGATGGTCGACAGGCGGTGGGCAATGACGAGGGTCGTGCGCCCCTCCATAAGGCGCTCCAAGGCCTCCTGGACCACCTTCTCGCTCTCGGAGTCGAGGGCCGAGGTAGCCTCGTCGAGGATGAGCACCGGGGGGTTCTTCAGGATGGCGCGGGCAATGGATACACGCTGGCGCTGGCCACCCGAGAGGCGGCATCCGCGGTCGCCAATGCCGGTGTCGTAGCCGTTCTCGGAGGCGCTGATGAACTCGTGCGCGTTGGCGATCTTGGCGGCGGCGACCACCTCCTCCATCGTAGCGTCCTTCACGCCGAAGGTGATGTTGTTGTAGAAAGTGTCGTTGAAGAGGATGGCCTCCTGGTTGACGTTGCCCATAAGGGAGCGGAGGTCGTGGACCTTCATATCGCGGACATCCACGCCGTCTATGGTGATGGAGCCCTTGGCTACGTCGTAGAAGCGGGGAAGCAGGTCAGCCATGGTTGACTTGCCCGAGCCGGACTGCCCCACGAGGGCCACGGTCGCGCCGGCGGGGATGTCGAGGTTGATGTCGTGGAGTACCTCGTTGGTGCCGTAGCTGAAGGAAACGTCGTTGTAGCGGATGTTGCCCTTGAGCTCGCCGAGGGTCTTGGGCTCGGCGGGGTCCTTGATGGGGTTGGGGGCGTTGAGAATCTTATCGACGCGCACCATCGACGCGAGACCCTTCTGAATGGCGTACATACCCTTTGAGAGGTCTTTGGCGGGGTTGATGATGCTGTAGAAGATAATCATATAGTAAATGAACTCCGGCGCTTCGAGGGAGGAGGCCCCGTTGAGAATCAGCGAGCCGCCGAACCAGAGGACGATTGCGATGGCCGTGGTGCCGAGGAACTCGCTCATAGGGTGCGCCAGGTTCTGACGGCGCATGATGCGGGTCGAGAGCTTGTAGTAGCGCATATTCTCGCGGTGGAAGCGGTCAGACACCTTGTGCTCGGCGTTGAAAGCCTTGATAATGCGGAGGCCGCCGAGACACTCCTCGATGTTGCTCATAAGCACGCCCCACTGGTTCTGCTGCTCCAGGCTCTTCTTTTTGAGGCTCTTGCCCACCTTGCCCATGACGAGGCCCGCCAGGGGGAGGAGTATGAGCACGAACACCGTGAGCTGCCAGGATACGGCGATCATCATCACCAGGCAGACGATAATCATGATCGGGTTCTTGAACACCATATCGAGCGAGGTCATGATCGAGTTCTCGATTTCGCCGACGTCGCCGCTCATGCGGGCCATGACGTCCCCCTTGCGCTCGGAGGTGAAGAAGGAGATGGGGAGGGTCACCATCTTGTCGAACACGAAGTTGCGGATGTCGCGCACGATGCCGCTTCGCATAGGTATGATGAAGTAGCTCGCGAGGTAGGTCGAGCCGGTCTTGAGGCCGGTCATAAACACCAGCAGGGCAGCAAGCATAGCGAGCGCGGCACCGGGGCCGTAGGAGTCGATCACCTGCTGGGTGTAGTAGTAGAAATTGTTGATAACCACATCCTTAAGCGAGTGGCCGTCGCCGAGCGACATATAAACATAGACCCCCTCGCGAATCTTGAATAGCATCTCCAGGATGGGGATGATGATCGCGAAGGAGAACAGGGTGAGAAACGAAGCGAGGATATTGAACAGGATGTTCAGTATCAGATACTTCTTGTAGGGGGGCACAAATCGCCTGAGGATCGATATGAAATCGTTCATACGGGCTTATCGGTTAGCTGATAGTTAATCAAGAGCCGCCGAGCGCCCCGTTCGGGCGCTCCGCGGCTATGTGGGTGATGAAATCGTTATTTGCGTCGGCGCACCGAGCGGACAGCCGACGAGGAGCTCGACTTTGGAGCCTTCGGCTTGGCCTCCTTGCGCGACTTTTTCTTGACGGCCTTGGTGGTGCCGGATGACTTCTTGCCTCGGGAGGCGCGGGCCGACTTCCTGACGGACTTCTCGGCGGGCTGGGCCTCGGCGGCTTCGGCGGGCTCGTCGCGGCTCTGAATGTCGGCACCCGAAGCCTCGGCCTCGGCTTTAGCCGCCTCCGCAGCCTCGCGGGCCTTGCGTGCGGCGATCACCTCCTCGCGCGAGGGTACCCAGAGCTTCTTGTCGAAGGAGTCGAGTCGGTTCTGAATGCTGTCCTGAGCCCGCTTGCGGTCGTCGGGGTCGGGGAACATCTGCATCATCGAGCGGTTGGTGAGATTGCGGGTCTTGTAGATGTCGCCGTCGTACATCGAGAGGCGGAAGAAATCGTCGTAGGTGTACTTGGGGAGGTTGTTGTCGTCGTCGATGAAGATGTACTGCTGGGCGAGGTAGGGACGGATGTCGTTCATCTTGATCCAGAACATCGGGTAGCGCACGGCGTCGCCTCCGAAATCGTCGGAGCGGTGGAGCACGGGGCATATGGCCTCGACCACGCGGCGGGTCTTGTTGGTGCGGGAGTCAAATTCCCATTTCTCAAGGATGTAGTAGGAGAGCACCTCGTTGGCAGGGACGTCGCTCTCGTCGATGGTGTATTTGGGATTCTTCTCTGTGGAACCTTTGGCGGGGGTGTACATCACATGGAAGCGGTCGAGCATATCGCCCACCTTCAGGCGGTACTGGTCGGTGAAGATTTCCTTGCCGTCGAGATACTCGTAGGCCGCAACCTGGTTGTTGGCCAACAGACGCATCAAGATGCGGAACAGATTCTCCTGTCCGTCGATCACC
This sequence comes from uncultured Muribaculaceae bacterium, assembly GCA_910587075.1. GTDB lineage: Bacteria > Bacteroidota > Bacteroidia > Bacteroidales > Muribaculaceae > UBA7173. The sequence continues at coordinate 30,850 of CAJUKE010000002.1, read as the reverse complement.
TCCTCGGGGAAGTATAGAGCCGCGTTCTTGGGGTTCTTCACCTCCAGGTCGCGGTAGATGACGCGCATCCACATACGGTCGGCGTCGGAGACGTTGGACTCCGAGGAGTAGTGGGAGCGCATACGGTCGGTGACACCGGGCTGCTGGTCCTGCGCGGCCCCGCGGCGCGAAGCCCCGGCGGAGCGGCGCACGATGGCGCTGCTCGACGAGGAGCCCCCCTGGTCGGCATCCTGCGCCGAAGCTGAGAGGAAACCGGCGGCGAACACCGCGCATATAGTGGCGTATTTAGCAATCAGATTCATAACTGACAGGTAAGTAACTGTTCAAAATTAGTTAATGATAACCTCGATGGGGGCGAGGTCGCGGGTGATGCCGTCGGGGCCGGTGGCTTTGACGCGGGAGATGTAGAAGCGCTTGCCGCGGCTGAGGCGGCGGAAGGAGTCCTTCTGGCGCTGGGAGAACTGCGAGCCGTTGGAAACCTCGGGAATGGCGTTGCCCATGGAGTCAAAGAAAACGGTTTCGAAGCTGAGCACCTTGAACTGGATGTTAAGGAGCTCGTCGTCGATAGCGGCCTCGATGCCGGGAGCGGCCATCAGTAGGGCCTTGGCGATGCCGCGTCCCCCACCCTTGTAGCGGTTCTCGGCGCCGTTGGCGTCCTTGAAGGCGATGTATGGCGTCGGGTCGGGGAGCTTGCGCACGCGGAACTTGGTGGCGGCGACGGTCATCGGACGGCCGTCCATCTGCGCGTTGACCGTGACGGTTGCCTCCTCGCCAACCTTGGCGGGGCGGGCTACCCATGAGTCACCCTTGCGGGTTAGGGTGCCGTTGGTCATCGAAGCCGAGACTGCGCTGTTGGCCACGCCGGGCACCGATATGGAGATCGGGTTGTCGATACCGGCGTAGAGCACGTTCATCATCGTCGCGGAGACAGTGGCCGTAGGCTCAATCACCGTGTAGGATGATTCGAACGGAAGGCGGTTCATAGAGCCGTCGCCGGCGGGGACTTCAAGGTATCCCTTGTAGTCGAAGGTGCCGGTGGAGCCGGGGTTGAACTCGTAGAGGCCGCGGTCGTTGGCGAGCTTGGCGCCGTTGACGAACACCGAGGGGCGGGCCGTGGTGTCGACCGCGGCGAGCACGATGTTGGCCGAATATTTTCCGCCGCGGATCACGACGCGGCTGTTGGGTATGACGAAGGCGTTGAGCTCGTTGACGCGGACATCGCCGGCGTCGACATTTGCCAGGAGGGTCTGGAGGGCCTCGCCTTCGGCATATTTAATATCGTTCTGGAGCTTGGTGAGGAGGGTGATGGCGGCGACCACGGGCTGGTTGTCGAACTTGGACTCCTCCCACGACAATTTGCCGATGTTACCCTTGCGCTGTACCGACTCGGTGGCGAGGGCCTTGAGCACATTGTCGCGCTTGACGGAGTCGGTCATCAGCGAGGAGACATATTCGCGGTAGCCGTCGACGTTGGTGCGGAGGCGCTTACCGAGGGGGTTGGCGCCGTGAAGCATCACCACGGCGGCGGCTTCGAGGTTGTCGCGGTTCTGAATGTCGTCGACCTTGCCATCGCTGCCGTCGGCCTCGCGAACGATGAGCCCCTTAATGGAGTCGATTTCGTGGCATAGCGCCTCGGTGACGCCGCGCACTTCCGCCGCCTTGTCGTACCAGCGCTGCCCCTTGTCGGGGTTCTTCTCGGCGAACGCGCCGAGGGAGGCGAGAATCGCGGCGTTGCGCTGCTCGACGTTGTCGTTGGTGCGCGTGAGCCCCTCCTCGACCTGGGTGAAGCCGTTGAGCACGTCGCTCGACACGTTGAGGGCGAGCATGGCGGTCAGGACGATATACATAAGGTTTATCATCTTCTGACGCGGCGACAGCTGGTTGTTACTGGATCCCAATTCTTATGAGGTTTTGAGAGTTGCTTTCAATCGGATTTCAATCAACGGGGCGTTCAAGCCTCGGGAGCCTCGGCCGGGGGCACCGGGGGCACGGGCGCCTGCGCGGGCTGGGCCTGCGGGGCAGCGGCGGCTGCGGCGGCGGCCATCGGGTTGTACATATTGATGGTCATCGCGGTGATCATCTTCTCGTACACCGAGTTGAGCTGCTGCATATAGCGGGCCATCTTCTCGGTCTCGGCGCAGTAGCGCGAGGAGGCGTCGGACGACTGCTCGTACATCTGGCTGATGTCCTTGATGCCGCGGTTTACGCGGTCGATGGCGTCGAGCTGCGAGGAGACGCTCTTGAGCTGGATCTCGTAGATGGTGTTGAGGCCGTTGATGTTGCGGTTAAGGTCCTGCATCTGCTCGACGTAGCCGTTGGAGGAGCGGGTGATGTTCTCGGAGTTCTCGGTGATGGCGCGGTATGATTCGAGGAGCACGTCGCTGACGGTGTTGAGGGCGCGGGTGGACTCCTGGAGGTGGCGGAGCTCGCGGGTCATCTCGGTGAGCTGGTCAACGTAGAGCTGCGAGGCTGAGGTGATTCCGGCCATCATCTCGGCGGGGGAAGCCCCGGAGAGGTCGGGCGACACCAGAGGTGCCTGCGCGGGGGCTCCGGCATGCGCGGCAGCGGCGGGGGCACCGCCGCCGTTGACCACCACACCGCCGCCGTGCTCGAAGTCGGGGCGGTCCTCCTCCTTGCCGGTTTCAAAGACGGGGAACACCTGCTCCCACTTGTACTGTTTCGGGGGACGGTCGAAGGCCGTCAGTGTGAACATAAACACCTCGGTGCCCATGCCGAGCGACAGCAGGAAGTTACCGCCGGGGAGGTGGAGGATTTTGAATAGGGCGCCCCAGATCACGATGGCGGCACCGATGGAGTATGCGAAGTTGAAGAAACGCTGCCCTTTGTCGCTCTGGATGAACGCACCGAGGCTGGTTTTATATTCTTTGATTTTTCCCATAAGGCAAGAAGAGGCTTATCAAGAAGAAGATGTGGCTTGAGGTGGATAATGGCCGGAGCGGCGGGTTCAGCGGCGTTTGTTGTCGAGCTGCTGGCCGCGGGCGAAGCCGATCTGGGAGCGCACGCACCGGAAACCGATGTAGGAGCGCTGCTCGTTCTGGTACTCCCACATACGGAGGTCGCTTCGGATGTTGTGGGCCACATCCTTCCAGGAGCCGCCCCTTACGATTTTGCGGCGGAGCTTGTAGGGTTCCTCCTTGGCGGCGGAGTAGCGGTATTCGGGGTTGAGGTCGGAGGTGACGTCGGTAACACCCTCGATGAAGGCAGTTGAAGTCCACTCGCTGACGTTGCCGGCCATATCGTACAGGCCGAAATCATTAGGCGAGTAAGTACCTACGCGGGAGGTGATTATGTGTCCGTCCTTGACGTAGTTGCCGTCGTTTGGCTTGAAGTTGGCGTAGAAGCAACCGCGGTCCTCGCTCATGGTGAGGTCACCCTCCCAGGGGTACATATTCTCGTTCTGTCCGGCACGGGCGGCGTACTCCCATTCGGCCTCGGTCGGGAGGCGGTAAGGCTCGACGTAGACCCCCTCGCGCCCGAGCGACTTGCGGAGGAAGTCGGTGCGCCAGTTGCAGAATGCGTTGGCCTGCTCCCAGCTCACGCCCACCACGGGGTATTCCGAGTAGCCTCCGTTGCTGAAGTACATACGCACATAGGGTTCGTTGTAGGCGTTCTCGAAGTCGTTGACCCAGACGGTGGTGTCGGGGTAAACGTTTACGATGTAGTTATTGAGGAAGTCGTAGGGCCCGGTGAGTGAGCGGGTAATGGTCTCGGTGCGGATTTCGCCGTTGTCGTCGATGAAGGCGGTGTCCTTCGAGATGGTCGGGTTGGTGGTTGGCGCGGCCAGGTCGGTGTTGTACTGGCGGCGACGCGGGTCGAGGCGGTTGGCTCGCTTGGCGGCCTCGGTGTGGTTGAACACCTCGTAGCGGTAGTTGAGCTGCTCGGGGTCAAGCTCCTTGGCGCCGGTGATGGGGTTCACGCGGTAGAGGCTCTCGATGGCGCGTGCCTCATCCTCACCGGGGTTGCGCCAGGGGATGGGCTTGCTCCAGTTGAGGTGGGGCGTTACGGGGTTGCCCTGCTTGTCCTCCTCGATTTTGAACTCCTCGTTACCGCCATAGGCGGGGTCGGCCAGGCGCTCGCGGATAATAGAGTCGCGCACCCAGAATACGAACTGCTTGTATTTGGAGTTAGTGACCTCGGTCTCGTCCATCCAGAAAGCGTCGACCGACATACCTTTGGTGTCGGCATCGAGATTCCAGAGGGAGTCGGCTTTCTGAGGACCCATTTCCATAGAGCCGCGCCCCACGAGCACCATGCCGTAGGGGGTTGGCTCGGCCCATGCTGAGCCGCCGACGCCAGTCACTTCGCCTCCGGCGGCAGAACGGCGCCCCGAGGCGCAGCCCGCGGCGAGCGAGAGGGTGAGCATCGCGGCCGGAAGGAGGTATAACGGGAGTTTCTTCATATCGGATTTCTCTTTGATTCAGAATTACATAATGCGCACGCTTTTGTGGCGGTTGCGGTTCTTGCCCGAGAAGTCGAGCTTCACGGAGTATCCGGCGAGGATCTCGTGGCTGCCGGAAGAAGCCTTTGCTATGTAGGAGGTCGAGTAGTCGTAGCTGTAGCCCAGGAAGAACCCTTTGAATTCCACCCCGAGCAGGGCGTAGACCGCGTCGTTCCATCGGTAACCGATGCCGGCGGTGAGGAACTTGTTGTAGCGGCAGCGCACCGTGGCCTCGAAGGTCGTGAAGGTGAAGTCGCTCTTTACAAGCGCGCTCGGCATCACTTCTATTAACGTGTTTTTTATCGGAATATTGCTGCCCGCCATAAAATATAAGGCGCGTCCCATGCGGAACTCATAGTTTTTCTCATTGCCCCCCTCGCCCGACTCGGCGTTCATAGTGATGGTGGGGGAATTGAGGTGAGTGGCTGAGATTCCGGCCCAGAACCAGGGGTGGTTGTAGAACACTCCGAGGCCGAGGTCGAAGGCGTTTCCGCGGATGTCGTTCTGGGGGATGGCGTCGTCGGAGGATTCGTGGAAGTCGTCGTTGTCGGGGATGAACACCTCCGAGCCCTTGAACGACTGGTCGATGAAACCGAGCTGCACACCCATCGAAAGCTCCCCCTTGAAGAGCCGGAGCTTGTAGGCGAGCTGGGCGCCGATCTGCATATTCTTATACAGGCCGAAGCTCTCCTGCTGCATCTGCAGCCCCACGCCGAAGCGTTTGTTGAAGAGCTTCAGGGGCATATCGGCCCCGATGATGAAGGTGGTGGGGGCGTGCTTGATGCCCACCCACTGCATACGCGAGCCGCCGCGGGCGCGGAGCATATCGCCAACGCCGATGGCGCCGGCGTTGTAGTAGGCCGGCACCTCGAAGTACTGCGAGAATTGCGCGTCGGCCTGGGCGGCCGCCTTCCTTGCCGGGAAGATGGCCAGCAACAACAGCAGGGCGACGGCCACCCTGGCCGCCGCGGAGCGCCGCTGGGAGCGCGATATGGCTTTTGCGGGCTGGTTCATTCGAAAAAGAAGGTCAGTACCACCATTTTGGTTGTGGCTTTCTTAACCGACGAGGAGACGTCGGTGCGTATGGGGTCGTCGACGAGGTCGGGGCGCTTGTGGGTTAGCGCGTCCGAGAGGCCGAAGCAGAATTTGATTTCGGGGTTGAGCTTGAAGAAAGGGAGGTAGAAGTCGCAGCCGAAGCCCACGGAGAGCATCATATCGGGGCCCTTCATGCGGAGGAAGTCGCCCTGCTTCTTTAGCACGTCGTAGGCCGGCACGAAACCGCCGACGACGTAGGGGCGGAGGTTTCGGAAGCGCTTGGCGGCGTATTTCACCTCGATGGGGCACACGATGTAGGCCGACTTGATGTCCTGGCGGTACTCGGCGACCTCGGCGGTGCCGGAGAGGTCGCGGAAAGTGATGTCGCGGTTGCCGAACCAGAGGCCGGGGGTGGCTCGGAGCGAGAAGTACTCATTGAGCCTCAGGGAGAAGAGGCCGTTGACGCAGAAGCCCGGGGAATAGGTAGGCTGCTCCATGTACCAGGTCTGCCCACCCTCGGTAACGAACCCGTTGTGGGTGAAGTTGAAGCCGAAAGTGTTCACACCCACGCCGAAGCCGAGGTGCCATCGGCGCATATCGGCGTACGGGCGGTTGAGCAGCTTGTCGTTGAGCCGCGATTTCGCCCCCGCGGGTATCGCCGCCGAAATCGCGGCGAGAAACAGTATGAATATAGTCCGGAACTTCATTTTCAGTAAAACACTACCTTTAAATAACGCCGCCCCGCTCCGATTATTGCCCCGCGAGCGCCTACGAGAGAGAAGCGCGGCGCCACAAAATAGCTTAACGAAAGTTAAAAAGGTGACCGATTGGCCCGCGTGAATTGTTAATAAGGTAATTTCGCGTCACTCTTTTCCGTTTCAACCCATATGAAGAAAATCATCAGCCGCAACCCGCTCGCCCTACTGCTGCCGCTCGTGGCGGCGTTCGCCCTCGCGTCATGCGCCATCGAGGATGACGACCCCTACGGAGGCTACAGCCGCCTGGCAGGCACCTGGTACAACGCCGACAACCCCTCGGAATACTACGAGTTCTACAGCGACGGCACAGGTTACTGGTGGAGCAACGGCGAATATACCGAGATCGACTACAGCTACAGCTGGGACGGAGGCTGGATCGACATATCCTTCTACCCGTTCAACTACCCGCCCTACACGCTGCAGTGCCTGCTGACGCAGTCGGGCTACAACCAGATCTGCATAACGTACCAGGACGAATACGGCCCCTATGACGTATTCTACAACCGCTCAAGATAAGGGCGGGGCCTTTCATTCACCGAGTGCTTGCAACCTCGTAAAAAACAAGATTTATGGAAAAAGTCAATAATCCGGCCCGCGGTGAGGGCCGTAAAAAAGTCACCGTGCCGCTATTGGTGCTCGCGGTGACGTTCGTCACCTGCCTGATAGTGGCCAATCTCGTAGAGATCAAGACCATCAGCCTGGGGAGCCTCACGGTAACCGCCGGGCTCACGGTTTTTCCCGTGTCCTATATAATAAATGACTGCGTGGTGGAGGTGTACGGCTTCCGCGCGGCCCGGCTCGTGATATGGCTCGGATTCGCGATGAGCCTTATGGTCGCGCTGTTCCTCCAGGTGGCCATCTGGCTTCCGGGCGACGAGCAGTGGGGTGCGCAGGGCGCGATGGAGACCATCTACGGCGCGGTTCCGCGCATCATGGCGGCGAGCTTCGCGGCGTTTCTGTGCGGCTCGCTGGTGAACGCCCGCGTGATGAGCCGCATGAAAGCCAGGAGCGGCGGCTCGGGGAGCACCCGCAGCTTCTCGCTCAGGGCCATGGTGTCGACCCTGCTGGGCGAGGGAACCGACTCGCTGGTGTTCTTCCCGATCGCGTTCGGGGGCGTGCTGCCGTGGGGCACAATCGCGAGCCTGATCGCGACGCAGACCCTGCTGAAGACGGCCTACGAGGCGGCGATCCTCCCGGTTACGATAGCCGTGGTCCGGAAGCTGAAACGCGCCGAGGGCCTCGACACCGTCGACACCGACATCAGCTACAGCTGGTGGCGCCCCGGCGACATATGAAACGACGCCCCAAAACAATGCCCGAAGCCGGGAGGCGAATCTTAAAAGTTAGAGGGTCAAAAACTTATTGCCATCTTTTTCAGCAAAAAAAAGCGCCAATATCGCGTTTGTTTCAAAAAAAAGCGCGATATTTGCACTTGCAAAATGCGGCGGCTCGGGTCAGACAGGCTCAAGCCGCTCTATAGCAACGAGTTAACACAAAACCAAGAAAATATTCATATAATTAAACTCTGACGTTCACTATGACAAAAGCAGAAATCGTCAACGAGATTTCGAAGACCACCGGCATCGAACGCGCCGCTGTTCTGGAAACCATCGAGAAGTTCATGGAAGTCGTTAAGGACTCACTGGCCAACGGCGAACCCGTGTTCCTCCGCGGCTTCGGCAGCTTCATCATCAAGACCCGCTCGCAGAAGACCGCCCGCAACATCTCCAAGAACACCACCATCATCATCCCCGAGCACAACATCCCCGCTTTCAAGCCCGCGAAGTGCTTCATGGAGGACGTTAAGGCTGAAAAATAATAGCCGAGTGACACCGCGAACAGAACCAATATTAACACATATATAATATTTCTCGACCATGCCCAGCGGAAAGAAAAGAAAAGGCCACAAGATGGCCACGCACAAGCGTAAAAAACGCCTGAGAAAGAACCGTCACAAGAAGAAGTAAGCGCCCGATAGCGCGAAACTCTTCCCCCGACGGGCAGACGCGACAAAACACGGAACAAACTTTTGGCCAGCGCCCGGCACCCCCGGCAAGGAAAAAGTTTGTTCCCGCGTTTTTTCTGACGGCAGCCAACCCGCGGCCGGCTCCGCGATTTACAGGCCGAGCCGACTGACTGCCACACAACCCCCAACCCACTACTACCAGATAATGAAAAGCGAACTAATCGTCGACGTACAACCCCAGGAGGTCTCGATAGCCCTCCTTGAGGACGGGCGCCTGGTTTCCCTTCAGAAGGAGAGCCGGAACCTGGCCTACGCCGTCGGTGACATCTACGTTGCGAAGGTCAAGAAGCTCATGCCCGGCCTCAACGCGGCGTTCGTCAACGTCGGCTACGAGAAAGACGCGTTCCTGCATTACCTGGATCTTGGCCCCCATTTTTCTTCTTACTCAAAATTTATCACCGAGGCGCTCGGCGAGGGCGCCGAAAAGAACCAGCCCCTTCCGCAGGTTCAGAAGATGAAGCTCCTCCCCGACATCGACAAGCACGGCTCGATAGCCGACCAGCTCGCCAAGGACCGGGAACTCATGGTGCAAATCGTGAAGGAGCCAATCTCGTCGAAAGGGCCGCGCCTGACCACCGAGATAGCGTTCACCGGTCGCTACCTGGTGCTCATCCCCTTCAGCGACAAAATCTCCATATCGCAGAAGATACGCTCGACCGGCGAGAAACTGCGCCTGCGCCACCTGGTAGAGAGCATACGCCCGAAGAATTTCGGCGTGATCATACGCACATCGGCCGAAGGGAAGTCGGTAGCCGAGCTCAACCACGAGCTCAAGACCCTGCTCAAATGCTGGGAGGACGCCGTAGCGAAGGCTCGCACGGCCCCGGTGCCGTCGCTGATATTCGAGGAGGACAGCCGCATAGTGGGCGTGCTCCGCGACGTGTTCTCGACCTCGTTCGAGGGGATCCACGTCAACGACCCCGAGGTATACCAGCAGATCCTCAACTATGTGACGCTCATCGCCCCCGACAAGAAAGACATCGTGGAGCTCTACAAGAAGGACGAGCCGATATTCGACCACTTCAGCATCACGCGCCAGATCAAATCGTCGTTCGGAAAGACGGTATCGTTCCGCTCGGGCGCGTACATCATCATCGAGCACACCGAGGCGCTGCACGTTATCGACGTGAACTCCGGCAACCGCACCAAGGCCACCAACGACCAGGAGAGCAACGCCCTGGAGGTGAACCTGCGCGCCGCCGACGAAATAGCCCGCCAGCTTCGCCTGCGCGACATGGGGGGCATCATCGTGGTCGACTTCATCGACATGAACAAGCCGGAGCACCGCCAGGCCCTCTTCGACCATATGCGCGAGATCATGGCGAACGACCGCGCCCGCCACAACATCCTGCCGCTCAGCAAGTTCGGCTTGATGCAGATTACCCGCCAACGCGTGCGCCCGGCCCTCGACATCGTGACGACTGAAAGCTGCCCCTCGTGCCTCGGCAAGGGGGAAGTGCAGCCGTCGCTCCTTTTCACCGACGTGCTCAAAGAGAAGCTCGCCTACCTGATTGACGACCTGAAGGTCAAGGACTTCATAATGTATGTCCACCCCTTCGTCGACGCCTACATCAAAAAGGGGCTCATATCGACCTACCGCCGCTGGAAAATGGAACTCGGCGGCAAGTTCAAAATAATGCCCGACCAGTCGCTGGCCTACCTGCAGTACAAGGTGCTCGACTCGGAACGCAACGAAATAGACCTCAAAGAAGAAAAGGACCTTGGGAAAACCTCGTCGACCAAGGCCAAGACAAAAGCCAAGAACCGGGTAAACCAGGAATAGCATCCCGCGAACCCAACCCACAACCCGATAACCGACGGGCGCCGCATTCTGCTGAAGCGGCGCCCGTCGCGGTTTTGCCAGTGAAAGGAGTGAAGGGTGAAAGGTGAAGGGGAGTGTTAGGGATTATGGGATTTTGGGAGTTTTGGGAATAATGGGAGGGATGGGGAAATTGGGGCGCTACACACTCCAAGCGGGGAGGGTGGGGTAAAAGAAAAAATTATTTAAATTCAGCGGGAAAGTTGCGGGCGTTAAGGGAAGTTGCTAACTTTGCAATTTGAACAGAATACGCCCGTTCCCGCCTCTTATGAGCGCGCCCTAAAGGTGGCGCCAGCGGGCGCGGCAACCAGATATGCTTGCATGAAAAAAGGACTTATATTCGGAGCGGCAATCGCTACAGCCATACTTGCCGGCTGCAACGGCGGCTCTTCCGACTACGAATACGCGCCGGTCAATTACGACGGGGTCGCCGTAACGGCGTTCTCCCTCAACAGAAACAATACGGTGCTCAACAACCTTGACTCGGTTTACTTCACGATCGACCTCAATGGGGCAAGGATATTCAACGCCGACTCCCTCCCCTGCGGCACCGACGTGAGCGCGCTGGCCGTGACGATGTCGACCGACCAGGTGTCCGTTGCCGAGTTCACGGTGACGCGCCCCGAGAAGGAGGACACCGTGATCAACTACCTCACTTCCCCCAACCAGAAGATTGACTTCTCGCACGGAGCTGTGTCGCTGCGCCTTAAGAGCGCCAGTGAGAAACAGGAGCGTGTCTACGAGGTGAGGGTGAACGTACACCAGGTGGCCACCGACTCGCTTTACTGGTCGAAGTTCGACGTGAAGCCACTGCCCACCACCCTCCAGGCTCCGACCTCGCAGAAAACAGTGGCATTCAAGGATAAAGCCTACTGCCTTACCGCTGACGGCGGCTCTTACTCGCTCGCCATCGGCGCCGACCCGTATGCCGACAGTTGGCAGAAGCGGGGCGTATCGTTCCCCAAGAGCGTAGCCTGCGAGAGCCTCTCGGCCACCGACCAGGCACTGTACATACTGGCCACCGACGGCGACCTGCTGACGAGCGCCGACGGCACCACCTGGACTTCGACCGGCGAGAACTGGAAGGGGATTACCGCCACCTACGGCGACAAACTCCTCGGCACCAAGGAGGTAAACGGCGCACTGACGGCAGTGAGCCACCCCTCGGGCCTGAGCCAGCAGCTCCCCTCGACTTTCCCCGCATCGGGCAACTCCGCCGGGGCCTCGTTCACAACGAAATGGGCCGCGGCTCCCCAAATAATGATCGCCGGGGGTCGCACCGCCGGGGGCTCCCTCACCGGGGCCACCTGGGCCTTTGACGGCACCGCCTGGGCCTCAATCGGCACGGGGCTCCCCGCCGCTGAGGGTTACGCCATGGCCTCGACCTCGGTGTGCGAGACCGACACCGTGACCTGGCGCGTGAAGACCACCCGCGTGCTTCTGGCCATCGGGGGTCGCACGTCGACCGCCGTGAGCCGCGACGTGTACATATCCCGCGACCTGGGCCTCAACTGGCAGAAAGCCGCCGACCTGCTCCAGCTCCCGACCTACATACCCGCCCTCTACGGGGCCGACCTTATAGAGTTCGACTCGACGTTCACCCCCTCGGGCGCGCTCCCGAAGGCGGTCAAGCCGATCGAGCAGTGGGAAGTGCCCTTGCTGTACCTCTTCGGGGGTCGCGACGACCGCGGCAACCTGCTGCCCCAGTACCGCCGGGGCGCCGTAAACCACCTACTGTTCAAGCCCCTGCAGTGAAGAGACTCCTGTTGTTACTCCTACCCGCGATTCTGGCGATAGTCCCGCTGAGGGTGTCGGCCCAGGAAGAGAGCTACCGGTTCGACATCGGCGGCCAGCTCGGTATGTCGGGTTACGCGGGTGACGCTTCGAGCAACATATTCTCGCACCCCGGATTCGCCGGGGGCGTATCGTTCCGCTACCTGCCCGACGTGCGTTGGGCGGTGCGCGCCGTGTTCAACGCCATGGGGCTGAGCGGCGACACCAAGGGGATGGACGACGTGCTCCCCGGAGGGGCCCAGTACAGCTTCAAATCGACGGTCTACGACCTCGGGGGGCGCGTGGAATTCAACTTCCTCCCCTACGGCATCGGCGAGACCTACAAGCAACTCAAGCGCATAAGCCCCTACCTGGCCGTCGGAGTCGGGGTGTCGCTGGCGAGCTGCGAGGGTCAGACCGCCGTTGGATTCAACATCCCGATGGCCTTCGGGGTGAAGTACAAGCTACGCGAGCGGCTCAACCTGGGGCTTGAGTTCTCGATCACCAAGGTTTTCAACGACCATATGGACGGCCCTCTGGCCGACCTTCACCAGATACAGACCTCGTTTGTCAGGAACACCGACTGGTATTCCGACATCTCCATATCTCTCACCTATGAATTCGGCAAAAGGTGCTCAACCTGCCATTATGTCGACTGATTTAGAAAGAAACAAGCAGTGAAAGAGCTTCTCGACAAAATAAACCGCGCCGCGGTGCCCGCCCATGTGGCCATCATCATGGACGGCAACGGACGCTGGGCGCAGGCCCGGGGCCTCGACCGCTCGGAAGGGCACGTCGAGGGGGTAAACACGGTGCGCCGCATCACGGAAATCGCATCCGAGGCGGGCGTGAAGTGCCTCACCCTCTATGCGTTCTCGACCGAGAACTGGAACCGCCCCCAGGCCGAGGTCGACGCCCTGATGCACCTCATAGGGATCGCCATCGAGCGGGAGACCGCCGACCTGATCAAGAACAACGTGAGGCTGCGCATGATAGGCGACTTCGACCGCATGCCCGCCGACCCCAAGCGGCGCCTGCAGGGATGCTTCGACGCGACGGCCCGCTGCACCGGGCTGGTGCTCAACCTCGCACTGAGCTATTCGGGGCGCTGGGACCTGGCCACCGCCGCCCGCTCCCTGGCCGCCGACGCCGCGGCGGGGAAAATCGACCCCTCGGCTATCGACGAGGAGGCACTGGCCGCGCGCCTGTCGACGGCGACACTCCCCGCGCAGGACCCCGACCTGCTCATACGCACCGGGGGGGATATGCGCGTCAGCAACTTCCTCCTCTGGGAGATAGCCTACGCCGAAATCGACGTCACCGACAAATACTGGCCCGACTACTCGAAGGAGGACTTCCTCAACGCCATCATACGCTATCAGAGCCGCGAGCGCCGCTTCGGCCTGACAAGCGAACAAATAACCGCCGGGAGCCAGGGCTGACACGCCGCTCCCCGCCACGATCAACCATTCGCCCGAAGAGATACATTATGCGATACATCACGACTCGCCGATTCACGATTCTCACCCTCCTCGCCACGCTGCTCGCGATCGGAGCGCCCAAAATGGGCGCCCAGGAACGCGTAGACACGATATACAACCCGCCAGTGGTCTACACCGCCCTCCCCTCGACCTATGAAATCGCCGGACTGAGCGTCAGTGGCGCCGACAATTACGAGGACTACATCGTGCTCGGTTACTCCGGCCTGAAGCTCGGCGACCGCATCGAGATTCCCGGCAACGACGTTACGACGGCCGTGAAGCGCCTGATGCGCCAGGGGCTTTTCGCCCAGGCCCAGGTGATTGTAGAGAAAATCGCCGGCGACAAGGTATGGCTGCGCCTGAACCTGCGCACCCAGCCCCGCATCTCGGAGGTGAAATACGTCGGGATGAAGAAGGGTGAGCGCGAGGACCTCCAGAAGCGCCTGCAGCTGATGAAGGGTAACCAGATCACGCAGAACATCGTGAACCGCGCCACCGACATCACCAAGAAATACTTCGCCGACAAGGGTTTCGGCAACGCGACCGTAAAAATCAAACTCGACGAGGACCTGAGCAACAAGAACGAGATGATAGTGACCATCGCCGTAGACAAGCACTCGAAGGTGAAGGTACACAAGATATACCTCTCGGGCAACGAGGTGCTCTCCGACTTCAAGCTCAAGCGCGTAATCAAGAAAACCAACGAGGGGAGCAACCTGCTGAAACTCTTCTCGCAGAAGAAGTTCGTGCAAGAGGACTACGAAGGCGACCTCGACCGCATCATCGAGAAGTACAACGAGTTGGGCTACCGCGACGCCAAGATCGTTGCCGACTCCGTGGTGCCCTACGACGAGAACAAGGTCGACGTGTTCATCGACATCGACGAAGGTAAGAAATACTACATCAAGGACATCAACTGGGTGGGCAACACGCTCTACAACACCGACCAGCTCAACTATGTGCTCGGTATGGAGCCCGGCGACGTCTACAACCAGAAGAAGCTCAAAAAACGCCTCCAGGAGGACGAGGACGCCGTAAGCGGCGCGTATATGGACCGCGGCTACCTCTTCTTCCAGCTCGTGCCCATCGAGAAGAACATCAAGGGGGACTCCATCGACCTGGAGCTCCGCATGTTCGAGGGACCGCAGGCGCGAATCAACAAAGTGGCCATCACCGGCAACGACCGCCTCTACGAGAAGGTGGTGCGCCGCGACCTGCGCGTGAAGCCGGGCGAGCTCTTCAGCAAGAACGACGTGATGCGCTCGCTCCGCGAAATTGCCCAGACGGGCCACTTCAACCCCGAGAACATGCAGCCCGACATACAGCCCAACGAGGAGAACGGCACGGTTGACATCGCCTTCAACCTCGAATCGAAGTCGAACGACCAGATCGAGTTCTCGCTCGGCTGGGGCCAGACCGGCATCATCGGCAAGCTGGCGCTGAAGTTCACCAACTTCTCGATCAAGAACCTGTTCCACCCGAGCACCTACCGCGGCATCATACCGCAGGGCGAGGGGCAGACGTTCACCATATCGGCGCAGACCAACGCCCGCTACTACCAGATGTACTCCATCTCGTTCCTCGACCCGTGGTTCGGGGGCAAGCGCCCCAACTCGCTGTCGGTGTCGGCCTACTACTCTCGCCAGACGGGCGTCAACTCGTCGTACTACAACAGTAACTGGTCGAACCCCTACCTTTACAGCGGCTACGGGGGCTACGGTTACGGCTATGGTTACGGCTCGAACTACAACGACTACTACCAGCAGTCGATCGAGAACGCCTACGACCCCAACAAGGTGCTCCAGATGGCGGGCGTGACCATCGGCTTCGGCAAGCGCCTCAACTGGCCCGACGACTACTTCACCTTCACCACCGAGCTGACCTACAACTGGTACTACCTCAAGAACTGGGAGTACCTCTACTATATGAACAACGGTACGTCGAACGCCCTCGTGCTGGGCCTGACGCTTCAGCGCAACTCGATCGACAACCCCCTCTATACCCGCCGCGGCTCGACCTTCTCGCTCAACCTGCAGCTCACCCCGCCCGCGTCGCTCTTCTCGGGCAAGAAGGACTGGGAGAAGCTCTACAAGGCCAACACCACCCAGTCGAAGAAGGAGCTGTACCGCTGGATCGAGTACTGGAAGCTCCGCTTCAAGTCGCGCACCTACACCCCGCTTACCGACCCCGACGGGAAGTGGACCCTGGTGCTGATGACCCGCGCCGACATCGGCCTCCTTGGCAGCTACAACAAGTGGCTCCGCTCGCCGTTCGAGACCTTCTACGTCGGCGGAGACGGCATGAGCGGCTCCTACACCTACGCTACCGAGACCATCGCGCTCCGCGGCTACGAAAACGGTTCGCTGACCCCGTGGGGCCGCGAGGGCTACGCCTACACCCGCTTCGGCCTGGAGCTCCACTTCCCCTTCCTGCTCCAGCCGTCGACCACGATTTACGGCCTGGTGTTCGCCGAAGGTGGTAACGCCTGGACCCGCGTGAAGGACTTCTCACCCTTCTCGTTCAAGCGCTCGGCCGGCGCCGGCGTGCGCATCTTCCTTCCGATGGTCGGCATGATGGGTATCGACTGGGCCTACGGCTTCGACGAGGTGTTCGGCCAGAAGGGTGGCTCGCACTTCCACTTCATTCTCGGCCAGGAGTTCTAACCCGCGCCCCTCGGAGCCTCCGCGGAGGGTATAAACGGCAGAGTTTAAACCTTTCGGCCCGCCATTTGTCTTAAATGGTAAATGACCGAAAAAACAACCCCGGCTTTGGCGCCCCGGCGCCCCGGCCAC
Organism: uncultured Muribaculaceae bacterium; assembly: GCA_910587075.1. Classification (GTDB taxonomy): domain Bacteria; phylum Bacteroidota; class Bacteroidia; order Bacteroidales; family Muribaculaceae; genus UBA7173. The sequence goes on along the minus strand of CAJUKE010000002.1, from coordinate 14,707 downwards.
AAAAACAGAAAAACGGATATGAAAAAGATACTTCTCTCCCTGCTGCTCCTCGTAGGATGCGCCGCCGCCTCCCAGGCCCAGAAATTCGCCCTGGTCGACATGGAGTACATCCTAAAGAACGTGCCCGCCTACGAAATGGCCAACGAGCAGCTCAACCAGCTCTCGCAACGCTGGCAGAAGGAGGTAGAGGCCGTCAGCAAGGAGGCCGACGGCATGTACAAGCAGTACCTCTCCGACAAAGTGTTCCTCACCGAGGAGCAGGTAAAGAAGCGCGAGCAGGAAATCGTGGCCAAGGAAGAGGAGGCCACCCAGCTCCGCTACAAATACTTCGGCCCCGAGGGTGAGCTCTACAAGAAGCGCCAGACCCTGATGAAACCTATCCAGGACGACGTTTACAACGCCGTGAAGAAGGTATCGGAGGAGCGCGGCTACCAGGCGATATTCGACCGCGCGTCGTCGGCCAACATCGTTTACGCCTCGCCCCGCATCGACGTCAGCAACGAGGTGCTTGCCAAGCTCGGCTACGCCAACTGACCCCCTCCTCTCCAACCCGCTGAAATGAAATCAATAACAAAACAATAATAGACCAAAAGAAATGATCAAGAAAATCCTTATGGCCCTGGTAGTGGCCCTCCCCTTCTGCGCCCAGGCACAGAAATTCGGTGTAGTCGACGTAGAGGCAATCCTCCCCAACATGACCGAGTTCGCCGAAGCCCAGGCCAAGCTGGCCGAAGCCTCCAAGACCTACGAGAGCGAGTACGCCAAAATCAACGAGGAACTCCAGAAGAAATTCACCGAGTACCAGGAACTTGAGAAGGACCCCCAGACCCTCCAGTCGATCAAGGAGCGCCGCATGCAGGACATTCAGGAACTCGACAAGAAAGCCCAGCAGTTCGCGCAGACCGCCCAGCAGGACATCCAGCGCCAGCAGGCCCAGCTGATGCAGCCCATCCAGGAAAAGATGATGAACGCCATCAAGGCCGTGGGCGCTGAAAACGGCTATCTGATGATTTTCCCCGAAGGTGCCGCCGCCTACACCAGCACCGACGTTACCGACGTCACCCCCCTGGTAAAGGCCAAGCTCGGCGTGAAGGACACCCCCGCCGCCAAGTAAGCCGGAATCCAAACGAAAAAACCACCATAATCCGGCGGCTCCCCCCACGATCGGGGCGGGCCGCCGGTAGCTTTTGCAGAGCCCGCCAAAACGGCAAATTTTCGGGCCCGCGCGCCCATCCAGCCGGGCTTCGTACACGATTGAGCGGCATCCGAGGGGTCAGGGCGCGATCAGAGGCGCGATTCGAGGCCCGCAAAATGGGATAAATATGCGGGAATTTCGTAACTTTGTCGGAATAAGATTGTCATATAGGACCCAGCGGGGTTTTTACCAGCATATGAAGCTATTTAACAACGAACAGGTACGCGCGATCGACCGCTACACCATCGAGGTGGAGGGGGTCGCTCCCGCTGAACTTATAGAACGCGTGGCCGAAGGGGTCGCGGCCGAGATTTCGGCCCGCTGGCGCCCCACGAAGCCCACAACGGTGTTCGCCGGCCCGGGCAACAACGGGGCCGACGCGCTGGCCGCCGCCCGGCTGCTCTACGACCGCGGCTTCCACCCCGAGGTGTTCCTCTTCAACATCGGAGGTGACAAGCTGTCGGCCGACTGCGTCGCCGCGCGCGACCATATGCTCCGGGCTTGCCCCGACATCGCTTTCAGCGAGGTTACCAGCCGCTTCACCCCTCCCGAACTGTCGAGAAACCACTTGGTGGTGGACGGCCTTTTCGGCTCGGGGCTCCGCGAAGAGCTGCAGGGGGGCTTCAAGACCCTGGTGCAGTTTATCAACGACGAGCACGCGACGGTGGTCTCCATCGACCTCCCCTCCGGCATGTTCGGCGACTGGAACCCGCAGATTGTGAACCGCAACACGATTCACGCCAACCTCACGCTGGCGATCCAGTTTCCGCGCATCTGCTTCTTCATCCCCGACAACGCCGAGCTGATCGGCGAGTGGAAGGTGCTCGACATCGGGCTCAGCGAGAAGGCCGCGGCGCAGACCCCCGCGGAGTTCTGCCTCGTTGAGAAGCGCGACGTGCAGCGCCGCCTCCGCCGTCGCAAAGAATTCGCCTCGAAGGCCGACTTCGGTTCGGCGGCCCTCTTCGCCGGTTCGTACGGCATGATGGGCGCGGCGGTGCTCGCCGCCAAGGGAGCGTTGCGGGGCGGAGTAGGCAAACTGACCGTCACCTCGCCCAAATGCGGCAACCTCGTGCTCCAGACCGCGGTGCCCGAAGCCCTGTACCGCCATAACCGCGGCGACCTGGTGATGGTCGAGATACACCCTGACCACGACTTCACCGCCGTTGGTATCGGTCCCGGCATCGGCACCAACGATATGACCGTCAAGGCTCTCGAAGAGTTTCTCGCGTCGACGAGCCGCCCCTTGGTGCTCGACGCCGACGCCCTCAACTGCATATCGCTCAGGCAGGGGATGCTCAACACCGTGCCGGTGCTGTCGATCATGACCCCCCACGCCGGGGAGTTCGACCGTCTTTTCGGCCCCCAGCCCTCCGGCGAGGCGCGGCTCCGCAAGGCCATTGAGATGGCGAAATACTACAACATCTTCATAATCCTCAAAGGGCATAACACCGCCATAGTGCGCCCCGACGGCAAGGTGTACTTCAACTCGTCGGGCACCCCCGCGATGGCCACCGCGGGAAGCGGCGACGTGCTGACGGGCGTGCTCCTGGCGATGCTCGCGCAGGGTTATCCCCCCGAGATAGCCTCGATCATAGCCGTTTACATCCACGGACGCGCCGGCGAGCTGGCCGAGGAGACCCACGGCGAATACGGCGTGACCGCCGGCGACATAGCCGACAACATTGGCCGCGCCATCAAAGAGACCATGACCAAATAACCCACAACCATGAAGCAGATCACCCTCGGACTGTGCGCCCTGGCTTTATGCTCGGCGGCAGCCCCCGCGCAGAACACCCAGCGACTCGCCGCCACGAAGGCCAACGAGTACGCCCTGGTATACAGCCTCCCGACCACGGCACTGTCGATAACCCTGGAGGCCGAAGTGACCACCCGCAAACCGGGCGAGTTCTACAAATACGCCAAGCGCTACCTCAATATCGACAACCCGATAACCTCCGAAAGCCACTCGGCGCGGCTGATAGGCGCGACCGTGGGCACCCGCGGGCTGGCCAACGAGGAGGAGCGCTACGCGGTGCAGTTCAAGAGCGGCGCCCCCACCTTCATGCTCCTCAGCCCCGAGGGGATACCCCTGGCTGTGAATACCGAGCAGACATTCAAGACTCCGGCTGTCGACCTCCCGGTGTCGAAGGACGCCGCCCCCACCCCGCTTGAAACCCCGGCGGCGCGCCAGGTTGTGAGCCAGGAGATGATGCAGAGCCAGTCGACAGCCAAGCGCGCCGAACTCGCCTCGCAGGCAATCTTCGCCATACGCCAGACCCGCAGCGAGCTCGTTTCGGGCCAGGCCGAGACGATGCCCCCCGACGGCAAGTCGCTCCAGCTGATGCTCGACAACCTCGAAGCGCAGGAACAGGCACTGATGGCGATGTTCGTGGGCACAACCTCGACCCGCACCGATGTGGCCACCTACACCGTGGTGCCCGACAAGGAGCTTAAGAACTACGTTCTGGCCCGCCTGTCGCCGCTCGACGGCCTGGTAGGGGCCGACGACCTCTCGGGCGCGCCCGTCACGCTCGACATCACCATAACGGCCAAAGGGGAATTTCCCCTCAACGACAAGGGTGAGGCCATCCCCTTCCCCAAGAACGGATTCGCCTACCGCATACCCGGCGAAGCCCGCGTGAGCGTGAGCTACGACGGCGAGACCTTCGCCGACGATAACGAACGGATAGCCCAGTTCGGCGTGGTATACGGCCTCTCCCCCTCGACCATCGGCGACAAGAAAGCCCCCCAGTACGTCATCCTCGACCCCGCGACCGGCGCGGTGGTGGAGACCGGGGCCGCCCACTGACCCCACAGGGGGCGCCCAAAGCCGCCAATACCCATAGACATACATCAAACACAACAAACTACTTTTCCAGCAGAGAAACATGAGAAAATGGAGAGTTGAAGACAGCTCCGAGCTCTACAACATCCCCGGATGGGGACGCAAATATTTCTCGGTCAACGAGAAAGGGCATATGGTGGTCACCCCCCGCGAGGGGCTGGCCCCGGTAGACCTCCGCGAAGTGATGGACGAGCTTCAAGTGCGCGACATCACCGCCCCGGTGCTCCTCCGCTTCCCCGACATACTTGACAACCGCGTCGAAAAAATATCCAACTGCTTCAAGAAAGCGGCCGAGGAATACAACTACAAGGCGCAGAACTTCATCATCTACCCCATCAAGGTCAACCAGATGCGGCCCGTGGTGGAGGAAATCGTGACCCACGGCAAGAAGTTCAACATCGGCCTGGAGGCCGGCTCCAAGCCCGAACTCCACGCCGTGCTCGCCACCAGCATCGACGACAACGCACTGATTATCTGCAACGGCTACAAGGACGAGAACTACGTCGAGCTGGCCCTGCTGGCCCACAAGATGGGGCGCCGCATAATCCTCGTGGTCGAGAAGCTCAACGAGCTGAAAATCATACTCCGCGTGGCCAAACGCCTGCAAATCACCCCGCAGATCGGCATACGCATCAAGCTCGCCAATTCAGGCTCCGGCAAATGGGAGGAGTCGGGTGGCGACCAGTCGAAGTTCGGCCTCAACTCCTCGGAACTGCTCCAGGCCATCGACTTCCTTGAAAAGCAGGGTATCACCTCGTGGCTCAAGCTGGTACACTTCCATATCGGAAGCCAGATCACCAAGATACGGCGCATCAAGAACGCCCTCCGCGAGGCGGTGCAGTTCTTCGTGCAGCTCTCCAAGATGGGCTTCTCGATCGACTTCGTCGACATCGGCGGCGGCCTCGGCGTCGACTACGACGGCACCCGCTCGGCTGCCTCGGAAAGCTCTATGAACTACTCCATACAGGAGTACGCCAACGACGCCGTGTACTCCGTGGTCGATGCCTGCGAGAAAAACAACCTCCCGCAGCCCAACATCGTCACCGAGACCGGGCGCTCGCTGACCGCCCACCACTCGATGCTCATTTTCGAGGTGCTCGAAACCACCTCGCTCCCCACCTGGAAAGAGTCGGAAGGGCTCAAAGGTGACGAGCACGAGCTTGTGAAGGAGCTTTACAACATATGGGACAACCTCAACATGCAGAACCTCTTCGAGGGGTGGCATGACGCCATGCAGTGCCGCGAGGAGGCGCTCGATATGTTCTCGCTCGGCATCATCGACCTGCGCAACCGCGCCCTGGTCGAGAAACTCTTCTGGGAGATAGCCCGCGAGGTAGGCCGGATGGGCAACCAGATGAAGCACCCGCCGGAGGAGCTCCGCAAGGTGGCCAAGATGCTGCCCGACAAATACTTCTGCAACTTCTCGCTGTTCCAGTCGCTCCCCGACTCGTGGGCGATCGACCAACTGTTCCCCGTGGTGCCCATCTCGCGCCTCGACGAGAAACCCACCCGCCTTGCCACCCTCCAGGATATGACCTGCGACAGCGATGGCAAGATAGCCTACTTCATATCGCCCCAGGGCGTAGCGACGTCGCTCCCGGTACACCCGCTCAAAGCCGGCGACCCGTACTACATCGGGGTGTTCCTCGTAGGCGCGTATCAGGAGATTTTGGGCGATATGCACAACCTCTTCGGCGACACCAACGCCGTGCACATCAACTGCTACAAGGACCACTACGAAATCGACCAGGTAATCGACGGCGAAACCGTGGCCGAGGTGCTGGACTATGTGCAGTTCAACCCCAAGAAGCTCGTGCGCAATGTCGAGACCTGGGTTACCCGGGCAATGAAGGAGGGGCGCATCACCCCCGAGGAGGGGCGCGAATTCCTCTCCAACTACCGCTCGGGCCTATACGGCTACACCTACCTCGAAAAAGACTGAACCACTTGTTTAAAGACAAGCTCTAAATCCCACGCCATCATCACCCCGTATGTCGACAAGGCATTTCATACATCTGGCCTATCTGGGCGCTAATTTCCACGGCTGGCAACGCCAGCCGCAGGACATCAGCGTCCAGCAGGCCATAGAGGAGGCCATGGGGAAGTTTTTCCGCACCGAGGTGCCCGTAACCGGCGCGGGGCGTACCGACGCCGGGGTCAATGCCTCGATGATGATAGCCCACTGCGACCTGCCCGAGCCGCTTACCGACGACACCGCCGCCGTAAAGGCGCTCAACAGTATCCTCGGCCGCGACATAGCCATCTACGCCATAACCCCCATGCACCCTGAGGCCCACGCCCGCTTCGACGCCACGGAGCGCACCTACCGCTACTTCGCGCACACGGTCAAGGACCCGTTCGCCGGGGGGCTGTCGTGGCAGGCCTCGCCGCGGCTCGACTTCGAGGCTATGAACGAGGCGGGGAAGATACTGCTCGAAACAAGCGACTTCACCTCATTCTCGAAGCTGCACACCGATGTAAAGACCAACATTTGCCGCGTCACCGAGGCACGCTGGTTCCCGCTGGAGGCTCCCGGCCACTGGTGCTTCCAGATAAGCGCCGACCGCTTCCTTCGCAATATGGTAAGGGCGGTTGTCGGCACCCTCGTGGAGGTAGGGCGCGGAAAGCTGACGCTCGACGGCTTCAGGGAAGTCATCGAGCGTCGCGACAGATGCGCTGCCGGCACCTCGATGCCCGCCTCGCCTCTTTTCCTTTATAACATACGGTACCCCTACCCCGTCAGGTTGGGATAGGGAGGTAGAGATCGCCCCCATCGGTAAGGTCGCGGAGGAGCAGGGCGTAAGCCTCGGCCACCGCGGCAGCGAACCGCGCGCCTTTCTCGGCGGTAGCCGCCGCCGGGGAACCGATACCTGTGTCGACCGACACGCGGCTCCAGTCGCGGGGTATCCAGGCGGCGCCGCGGCGCAGACTGTCGGGAGCGAAGCCCCCGGCCTTCCCGGCCCCGGCCTCGGCGAGATTTACCAGTTCGGGGTGGTAGTGCATCATCACTGAGGTCTCCAGCTCGTCGGCATGGTCGCCCGGGTCGTCGAAATACTCCTTTGCGGGGCATACCTTGAACCATTCGCTGGTTGCTATGAGCATATCGGGCATATCGATGCAGAGGTCGCGAATCATACCCTTGAAAGTGTTGCCGCCGTGGCCATTGACGATGAGCAGCTTGTCGATGCCCTGGTGCAGAAGCGAGGCCGCGATGTCGGTGAGCACCGCCTTCTGAGTCTCAGAGCGGTAGTGCACGCAGAACTTAAGATCGCGCTGCCCCGGATTCTGCGCACCGAGGGGCATAGGGGGCATCACCATGGCCCTCACGCCGTATTTCTCCCAGGCCACGCGGGCGGCGTCAACCGCTATATCGTGGCTGAGGATGGCATCGGTGAGGTACGGGAGGTGGAGGTTATGGGGCTCCGTGGCACCCCAGGGGAGTATGGCTATCTTGTAGTCAAGTCCCCGCGTAGTGCCGTAGTTGCTGATACTGAGGTCTATTTCCTTGTTATTCATCGTTATATATCGTAATGTGTGATCTTCGGGGTTCTAACCCGGGGTTTTACCTCCCCCCCTATCAGGAAGAAGCCGTTGCCGTCGTCGGGGACGATGGCCGCCCCGGCGCGTGCCGCGTCAGCGTTTTGGAGGGCTACGCGCCACTCCGATTTGGCCGGGTCAAAAAGGAACACGCGCCTGTTGAAGCGGTACCAGTCCGCGGGGTGCGAAAGATAGTCGGAGGGGGTGCCGTTGAGCGCGCTCAGGAAAATATCCTTGTCGACTCCGCCGACGGCCGCGATACGCCCGTCAGGCAGGGCGCACGCAGCGCCTCCCCCAAGGGAGACGGGGTTTCCGGCCTCATCCTTCGGGGCCGGGAGCCGTGACCACTTCCCTTTCGCAGGGTCGAAGAGGAGGCCGTCGGTTTCGAGAGTGGCCCGGCGGAGCTTTTTCCCGACCTTATGAGCCGGGGCGAAACCTCCCCACAGGTAGAGTTTACCATCGGAAGCGGCCATCACGGGCTGGGTGCGCGGATTGCCGGGGAAGTCGCGGAGGCGCTTCCATCCGGCGGCGCGATTGTCAAGGTCAAGCGCGAAGAGAGCGTTGCCCGGCACGCCGTCGATGTTGCCTCCGGCAATGTATACGACGTTGCCGATGGCGGCACCGGCCATATTGTCGACCGCGGCGGGGAGCGACGGGAGGGGTACAACATCGACCGCCGGGCCGTGGGCCCGAAGGAGGTAAGCGGAGGCCGAGGGGACACCGTCGGCCACCCCTCCGGCGAGCACCAGGCCGTCGGCCACCCGGGCCGAAGCCCCGTAGGCAACCGCGGCAGGAAGCTCCCCTACCATCTCAAGCCCGGCAGCGGCGCTGTCGGTGGCGTAGATTCCTTTATAAAAACGTTTAAGGCTCGCGGGGGCGAGTGGCTTTTCGGGGAAGTTGCACCCCCCGGCCACTATGATACGCCCGGCGAGCCTACCTGCGAAAGGGGCCGAAACGCCGTACTCAAATCCATCCTCAGCTTTGCCCGCGTTCGACACCTCCATACGGAAGGTTGACGCGGGGAGCCCCTCGCGGTTAACGAGGTTGGCACGGGTGAAGGGTTGCCAGGCGTAGCGCACAAAAAGGGGGCGCGCCACCTTGTCGGAGCGCACGGCGATCACGCCGTCACCCTCGACGGTGGCCTCGGCGGGATAGTACAGGCCGTCGATCTCGGCAACTTCGAAACCGATGATGCGGTCGCCCTCGGCGGGGCGCATACCGTTGCCGTCGGCGAAAGTGACCAATATCGAGGAGCCGCGGCTCTCAGCCTTCACCGGGTCGGGGCCCGAGGCGGTTACCTTGTGGCCGTAAGTGTCGCGGAGGGCGAGGAGCCCTAAGCGCTCACCCACGGGGCGCTTGTTCTTGGGGTGCACGTCGAGCGAGTCGCCGAGGTCAGAGCTGACTGCCATGGCCACCCCGGGAATCTCGCGGGCCATACGCCGCTGGCTGTCGCGGAATCCGGGCCAGGAGGGGCGGTCGATGCTGCTGAGCTGCACGAAGTAGAAGGGGAGGTCGCCGTCGGCGAAATACTCACGCCAGTTCTTCACCAGCAACGGGAAAAGGGTCTCGTGCACATAGGTGTTGTGGGCGTTGCTCTCACCCTGGTACCAGATGACACCGGCCACGGGGTAGCTGTCGAGCGGACGTATGCCTGCGGCGAAGAGGTACGAGGGTTCGTAGGGGTGGCGCCCCTCGGCCGCGTTCTTTTTGGCGCGCTGCTGGCACCACTTCTGCACATAGTCGTTGCCGCGCCAGTCGTTGAGAATCTCTGGAATCTCCCCTTCGAGGGCCTCGACCGAAATCCAGGCTTCGGCGGGAGCTCCCCCGACAGCGTTGGAAATCACGCCCACGGGTACCCCGAGGCTGTCGCGCAGCTCCTTGGCGAAATGGTAGGCCACGGCGGAGAGGTTCCCAGCGTTGGCGGGGTTGACACCCTCCCATTTGGCGGGGAGGAAGTAGCCGAGTTCGTTGACCGCGCGGCGCACCGAGTCGGGCCACTCCACATTGCCCGTATGCGCGATGTGGGGCATATTGAAGAAACGGAGCGAGGGGTCGGCGCAAGCGGCAATCACCTCGTCAGCGCCGATTTCGTCCTTGAGCTTGTAGGCCATATTGCTCTGGCCGCTGGCGAGCCACACCTCGCCGGCGAGGATGTCGGTGAATCGGAGAGTCTTGCCGCCAGAGGCCACCACCATCTCGTAGACTGGGCCGGTGACCAGCGGGAGCGTCAGCACCTCCCAGCGCCCGCGGTTGTCGGCCACGGCGTTGTAGGTTTCCCCTCCGAGGGTGAGGGTAACCGGCTCACCGGCGTTGGCCGTACCGACGACGCGGAGCGGGCGGTCGCGCTGAAGCACCATGCCCGACTGATAAACGGGAGCCATCGAGAGGCCGCCGTAGTCGCCGGTGACAGCGCCACGCACCGTTTCGGCCAGCAGCCCCGCTCCTGCGGCGTCGGGATGGAGCCCATCGGGGAGCAGGTCGCGGCGGTCGAGCAGCGGGGTCTCGAAGTCGATGAGTTCGGAACCGGAGGCGCGGGCCACGCGCTCAACGGCGTCGCGCACCTCAAGGCGCCAGTCGCGGGTGCCCGAGCGGAACCGCTTGTGGGTGGCGTTGACGGGGGAGATGTTGGCAAGGATGACCCTCACCGAGGGATTGACCACCTTGAAGGAGTCGATTAGCGCGAGATAGTCGCGCACGAAGCCGTCGCCGAAATCGGGCCAGTTGCGGGGGTCGGTGTCATTCACCCCGAGATGCACAACGACGATATCGGGGCGGAAGTCGAGCGCCTGGCGGAATTCGGGCAGCTTCATATAGGGGTTGTGGCCGCGGTTTAGGAGGGTGGCTCCCGAGTGGCCGAAGTTTCCGACCTCGTAGCCGTCGCCGAGCATGCGTTGCAGCTGCGAGGGGTAGCTGTTGGTCTCCCGGTCGGCAATCTTCATGCCGAAAGTTATACTGTTGCCCACGCACGCCACCTTGGTGGCCGCATTAGCGCAGATGGCCGCGGCGCATATAAGCGCCGTGGCCATCAATATGGAAAAACGTCTCATTATTTATTGAGTATATTGTCGATGAGCATCGAGCTCTTGATCATCATGCGGGGTATGTGGAAGGGGCCTTTGAATAGGTTCCCCTTGGCATCCTGGGCCACGGTGCCGTCGCGGTGGAGGTAACCGAACCATTCGCCGTAAACCGGGTCGGGGAAATGCTCGTAGGCCCAGTCGTTGGCCTTGCGGTGCATCTCGATGTAGCGTGGGTCGCCGGTAGCCTCGTAGGCGTAGAGCGACGCGATGACAGCCTCGGTCTGCGGCCACCAGAACTTCATATCCTGCGAATAGTCCTGCGGTGGGAAATTACGGCAGTCGCGGAAGTTGATAATTCCGCCGAACTCCTCGTCCCAGCCCCAACGCCACGACCAGTCGAGAATCTTCAGCGCCGTGTCGCGGATTTCGGCATCCCAGCCGCGGTGCTTGGCCTCTTCGAGGAGGAACCAGGCGGTTTCGATACAGTGGCCGGGGTTGATGACGCGGCCGGCCAGGGTGTCGATGAGCTCGCCGTTCGGCCCGACGGTTTCGAGCAGGGCCTCGAACTCGGGATGGATGAAGTAGGTGAACAGGTCGTGGATCGAGCTGTCGATCTGCGCGTCGAGCGCCGGGTCGGCGATGGCACGGCGCACGCACGCGGCGGTGTTGATGAGAATCATCGTGACCGAATGGCCGCGGCCGGGCTGCGTCGGGAGGTACTTAGGTTCGAGAATGCCGGGGGTGTTGAGGAAGCGGAGTGTGTCCTTGAAGAGCTTCAGGGCCTTCTCGGCATAGCTTCTGTCGCCGGTGGCGAGCGAGTACTCGCTCATGGCGATAATCGCGAAGCACTCCGAGAAAACGTAGCGGCGCTTGCGCAGGGGGCGGCCGTCGGCTGTCACCTCGAAGTACATACGGCCGTCGGTGTCGAAGCAGTGGGCCTCGATGAAGTCAAGGCAGCTTTTGGCCATTTCGAGATACTCGGGTCGGCGCTCGATGTTGTTGTAGGCGAAGGAGTAGATGAAGCCGCAGCGCCCCTGGAACCACACCGACTTGGTGCCGTCCATCAGACGCCCCTCGCGGTCAACGCAGGTGTAGACGCCGCCGTTTACCCGGTCAAGGCCGTGGCGGAGCCAGAAAGGGAGGATGTCGCCGGTGAGCTGTTCGCGGTAGCGCTTGCCCCACTCGGCGAGGTATGACTTTATTTCGTTATTTTCCATTGGATTACGAATGATGGGTCAGAACTTGTTGCAGCGCTCGAAGAAACCGATGGCCTCCAGCTCCTTCTTCATAGCCTCCTCCTCTTCGGGAGTGACGTTGCGGAAGGGTGTGCGGTTGGGGCCGAGGTCGAGGCCAATAAGCTTCATGATGCGCTTGCCGCCGACGATGTTGCCGCGATAACGGCAGATGACGTTGATAACCTCCTGGGAGAAGTTCTGATGGTCGCGGGCGGCCTCCAGGTCGCCGCGGTCCCATGCGTCGATGATGGCGGTGAGCTCGCGTCCGTTGTAGTTGGTGGTGCCGCCGATGCCGCCGCGGGCACCCCCCATGGCGAGGCAGGGGAGGATGGTCTCGTCCTGGCCGTGGAGCATATCGAACTTGCCGTCGGCGTAGAGTCGGCACTGGTTGTACTCGTAGAGGCTCTCGAAGGTGTACTTGATGCCGGCGAAGTTGGGCACGCGGCCGTCGACAGCTTTCAGCAGGTCGACCATCGGGAGGAAGGCGCCGTTGAACGCGGGTATGTGGTAGTAGTAGAACGGGAGCTCGGGAGCGCCTCCGGCGATCTCCTCGATGTACTTCACGAGCTCCTCTACGCGGCCGATTTTCGGGAAGGGGGGAGCCATCGCGCCGATGCCCCAGGCGCCGATTTCGGCGGCGTGGCGGGCGAGTTCACGGCTTGCGCGCACGCAGCAGCTGCCGACGTGGACGATTACCTTGAAGTCCTCCGGGGCGGCTTTCACCCAGGCTTCGGCCAGGCGCTTGCGCTCGTCGTCGGTGAGCATATACCCCTCGCCGGATGAGCCGTTGATGAACACCCCTTTGAGGCCGTTTTTCTTGAGCATCGCGGCGTAGGCGGGAATCGGTTCGTAGTTAACGTCGCCGTTGGGGTAGAACGGTGTGAACGGCGCGTCGATCAGTCCTTTTATCTTTTCCATTTTAAGAGTTTGTTTGCTTGGTTATTATTGCCGGGAGCGAGGGCTCCCCGGACGCTGTTATTCTGAAATTTCGGTTGCTATCTCCTCGTTGAGGCGCTCGGGGGTGAGCTCGTCGGGCATATCGTCGGAGGTCGGACGGAGCACGATCAGCTGCAAAGCAAGGGCTATGAGCAGGATGCCACCCATCATAGCGAAGCAGATGCCGAGCCCCACCGACTCGGCCAGACCGCCGAGGAGCTGGGTGGTGATCGCGCCCATTATCACTCCGAGGGAGTTCATGAAGCCGTATGCCATGGCGCGCTGGCGCGAGGATACGAACTGGCAGAGAATCGGCATATTGTTGGCGTCAAACATACCGTAGCCCACGCCGAAGAATAGGCCGGCCATCACCGAGAACCAGGCGTTGTGGGCCAGGCCGATGAATACCAGGGCCGGAATCATCATTGCCAGACCGATGGAGCTGGTGTAGATACGGCCGCGCACGTTGCGCTTTACCCAGCGGTCGCTGATTGGGCCGCCGATCATCACGCCGATAAAGCTCGACACGGCTATGGTGAGGGTGGCCATCGGGCCAGCCCACTCCATGCTAAGGCCGAGATTATCCTGGAAGAGTGTCGGGAGCCAGTTCTTCGTGGCCCAGCCGGGTATCGAGCTGGAGGCGAAGAAGAAGAGTATCACCCAGAAAGCCACGTTGCTGAAAACCACGGCGAAGGAGCGGACCACCGACTCCTTTTTCTTGGGAGCGGCGCTCTTCGAGGCGGGGGCGGCGGAAGCGCCGTGGCCTTTCTTTTCATGCAGCAGGTATATGAGGAGCACCGCGTAGGCCACCCCGATGATGCCGAACCAGTGGAACGTGGCCTGCCACGACCAGGTGGTGGCCACCAGCGAGCCGAAGCCGCCGAGGGCCTGGCCGCAGTAGAGACCCGTCATATGCAGGCCGATGGCCAGGGAGCGCCCCTTGCCGGTGAAATAGTCGGCGATGAGCGACAGGGCCGAGGGGATGTAGAGCGCCTCGCTGATGCCCATAACGCCGCGGAGCCACATAAGTTGATGGAAATCGGAGCAATACCCCATCGCATAGGTAACACCGGACCACACGCCGAGCGACCCTACAATGAGCCATTTGCGGCTCACGCGGTCGGCCACCGCCCCGGAAAACGGGCTGGCGAGGCCGTAGACCCAGAGAAATACCGCCATCAGGGCGCCGAAAGCCTCGGCGTTGCGCAGGGCCGGGATGTCGAGGGCGATGTTGGCCTGCATTGTGGATAGCATCTGTCGGTCCATATAATTAAGGAGCGCGACAATCCAGAGCAGCCCTACGACCACCCACGGATAATACTTCTTTTCAGAAAGCTTCATTGCGATAATTGAATTTGGTTACAGGCTACAAATTTAACGTCTTTAACTCAAATTCGCAACAACGGGGGCCTAAAACTTCGGGCCAAGCGGAAAATCTTTCGGAATCATTCGGGAAAACGCCCCCGGCCACCCATCCAGGTTGGCGCTCACGTCGCGGGGTGGATGCCCCGCCGCGGGCCGCCCCCCGGGAACCGCGGCGGGGAGGAACGGCTGGAACCGATGCCCCGTTAATGATTTTTAACGCCGATGTTAACGGCTCTGAACTTGCGTGAAGCCCTGTTAAGGAATTTTTCGAGGAAAAGTGTTGACAATTGAAAGGTTTTTTGTAATTTTGCAGCCGAAATGCGGGAAACTACCGACTGATGAGTCGCTCCCGCGCTTCCCAAATACCGACTATTCAAAATTTTAAACATCAGTTATCATGTCAGAAATCGCATCCCGCGTGAAAGCTATCATCGTTGACAAACTCGGCGTTGACGAAAACCAGGTTACCGAAACCGCAGCATTCACCACCGACCTTGGCGCAGACAGCCTCGACACCGTAGAGCTCATCATGGAATTCGAAAAGGAATTCGGCATCCAGATCCCCGACGACAAG
>CAJUKE010000001.1 GCA_910587075.1 uncultured Muribaculaceae bacterium | reverse complement strand
TCGCCCCATACCACCGACAACGATCGCGTTGGCGACTTCGTTGTCTCCGACAATCGCATAGCCGAAGCCGTTACCCTTGCTTTCATGGCGAGCCTTGTGACGTACGAGAGTGTCAACGTATGTTGTTGATAAATAATATTTAGACGGCACGGGGTCTTTCTCGCGAACGTCGATGAAGTGACGAGTCACTTCTTTTTGTTCGGGATATTGGAAGTCCTCTTTTTTGATGCCGAGGTCCTTACGGAAACCAACTATATAAATGCGTTCGCGGTGCTGCGGAACCCCGAAATACATAGCATTTACTATCTGGGGGTCAGGAACGACATAGCCGATTTCATCAAGGGTGTTCAAGATGGTTTTCAATGTCTTGCCTTTATCGTGAATGGCAAGGCCTTTTACGTTTTCAAGGAAGAAAGCCTTTGGCTGCTTGCGACGAAGGATTTCTGCCACATCGAAGAACAGGGTACCACGGGTTTCCTCGAAGCCAAGTCGCTTGCCGGCAAGCGAAAATGCTTGGCAGGGGAAACCGGCGCATAAAATGTCGAAGTTGTCAGGGATATATTGCTTAGTCTGTTCAGAGGTAATATCACCAAACGGAACTTCTCCATAGTTTGCGAAGTAAGTTTTTTGTGCCTGCGCATCCCATTCGGAAGAGAACACACATTGACCTCCGAGATTTTGAAATGCCATACGGAAGCCTCCGATACCGGCAAAGAGGTCAATGAAAGTAAATTTGGGATTCTTAGGGCCGGGGAAAGGCACTTCGTTCAAATCTTCGAATAACAACCGTTGAAAAGGACTCAGCGGCTCACAAGCGATTGAGCAGTCGATATTGACCTTGCTCGGTAAAGTTGAGTTAGTCCACGCATCAATAAGGCTGTCGGCCTTGGATTGATAAATTTCGCCATGCTTTCTATCTTTAAGCATAAGTGCGTGTGTAACAATAGCCAATTGAACTGGGAACGGAATTACCTCGCCGTTATCGTAGCAGGTACGCTCGTCGAATATTTGAACCGGACCGGCTTTCTTGTAGCCCATATCCATCAGCGTAAAGGTCAATCTATCTTTTGCCATTTTGAAGTTACGTTATGAGTTTCGAAAGAGCAAGTCCTTTAATATTCGGTTTCAGATCATGTTGTCATTTTAAAAGACTCGCCAAACCATCAGGAAACGTCCTTGTAAACAGATAGCGAAGCCTTTTTTTAATGGCCATAAGCTGATTTTATAATCTGCTGAAAATAAGAAGTCCTTGCGTTATTTCTTTGTCTGTGCGAAGCGACTTTCGGACGATTGAGTCTATCGTCATAGCTTGCGCGTTTATAGATTGCAAAGTTAGCAAATAAATTCGAGACTTTGGCAATGGCGACGGGGGTTGTATTAGTATTACAATCTTCCGAGGTCTTCCAGGGGCGGTTTGTGATGGCTTTTTAGGCTGCTGTGCGCAGGGTGTCGATGAGTGGAGATGAAGTGGGAAGAAGAGGGGTGGGGGCGGTGGGGCAGCGGGTACGGGGGATGTGGCGCTAACGGAGCTGAGCTCGGACCTTCCTGGGGAGGCGGTCGCGGACGTAGGCGTATGCCCGGTCAATCAATTCCTTGGCCACGTCGTCGGGGATGGGGGCTTCGGCGAGGTCGAACTGGATCATATGGCGTTTGTGCCAGTGCCAGGCTTGGCGGACGTAGGGGTAGCCGTCGATCACGGCGTCGAATTCGTCGGGATTCCATTTCAACTGGACCACGTTGCCGAGCACGAGGGCAAGGCAGCAGAAAATTTTGTCGCCGACGCGAAACACGACGTATTCAGGGCCGAAGGGCATATCTTCGGTGGCGTATGGCTTTGACAGGCAATGGCCGCGAACTTGTTCTATATCCATATGGCTTGGTGTGGCGGGTCGGTTACTCCTGGATCCAGCGCATGACGTTGGCGGGGGGACGCTGGGCGGCGAGCTCCTGTTTCATATATTCCATGTAGGGGGCGGCGTGGGCGAAGAATTTCTTGTAGCCGGCGCAGAGGTAGTTGAGGCCGGGCTCGCCGCTGGCGGTGCGCGCGAAGCGGTTCTTGGGGCACTCGCCGTTGCAGGCGAAGAGCCAGCGGCATTCGCGGCACTGGCCGGGAAGCTTGTCGCGCTTGTCGGTGCCGAAGCGGAGCTGCCGCTCGCTGTACATCATCTCGACGAAGTTCTTCTCGCGTATATTCCCCAAAAGGTACTCGGGGAATACGAAGTGGTCGCAGCTGTAAACGTCGCCGTTGTATTCCATGACCCCGGCGTGGCCGCAGGTGGGGGCCATGGTGCAGAGGCCGGGCTGCTCCCCGACCCAGTTGGCGAGGGTGGCGTCGAATATCTGTATGAAGTACCGCCCGACGTCCTCGCGCACCCATTCGTCGAAAATGGCGCAGAGGAAGTTGCCCCACTGCTCGGGTGTCACCGAGAAGTCGGCCAGGGGGATCTCCTCGTCGTCGGCGGGGCACGCCAGGTAGCGCCCGTCCTTCTTGGGGGCGATGCGCTCCACTATCGGGGTGAACTGAATGTAGCGGCATCCGATCTCCTTGAAGAAGTGGTAGAAGTCGAGCGGGTAGTCGGCGTTATAGTCGTTGACCACGGCCAGCGCGTTCCATTCCACCCCGTGCTTGTTGAGGAGCTCGATGCCCTTCATTACTTTTCGGAACGACGGGCCTCCGGCCTTGTCGCGGCGGTATTCGTCGTGAAACTCCCTGGGGCCGTCGATTGACACCCCCACCAGCCAGTTGTTCTCCTTGAAGAAGCGGCACCAGTCGTCGGTCAGCAGCGTGCCGTTGGTCTGGATGCAGTTGTCGATCAGATGCCCGGCGGCGTATTTCCGCTGCAGCTCCATGGCTTTCTTGTAGAACGACAGCGGGCGCATGAGCGTCTCCCCCCCGTGCCAGGTGAAGAGCACTTCGGGCATCGTCTGGGCGGCGATGTACTCCTTTATAAAAAGCTCCAGCATATCGTCGTCCATCGTGAAGCGGCGCTCGGGGTCCTTGTCGCGGTAGAGCTTGTTTTTTTCAAGGTAGTAGCAGTATTCGCAAGCGAGGTTGCAGCGGGAGCTGGCCGGTTTGGCCATCACATATAGCGGTCGGGCGAAAGGTGTCTTGATTGTTTCCATATCCTTTGTCGGTGGTGCGGGGCTGGGGTGTTTCCCTATAGCAAAGGTAATAAAAAATACTCTTTCAGAACCCAAAATAGACCTCTTGCGTCAAATTTTACCCGCCGTTTTAGCGGTTTTTCGCTAAATTCGCGCATTATTAACCTATGATACCTAACCCTAAATCTTGACTGTGAATGTCTATTAACAAGTTCATTCTCGCTTGCGCCATGGCCTCTGCCGCCACTTCGGCGCTCGCGGTCGAGAATCTCGACCGCGGGGTGGTCGCCATGTACGCCTCCCCCGGGGTGTTCGTCTCCTGGCGCAGCCTGGAGTCCGACGCTCCCAAAATGACCTTCGACGTATACCGCGACGGTGTGAAGGTAAACGCCGACCCGATTACCGGGGGCACGAACATCCTCGACTCGAAAGGCAATGCCAACTCGACCTACGTCGTTAAGGCTCACGTCGACGGCAAGGAGGTTGAGGCAACCCAGCCCGTGAAGGTGCCCGGAAAGGCTCTCCGCATCAAGCTCGACCGCCCCGAGGGGGGGACGGTGAACGGCTCCTCGTACACCTATACGCCCAATGACTGCTCCGTTGGCGACGTCGACGGCGACGGCCAGTACGAAATCTTCGTAAAGTGGGACCCGAGCAACTCCAAGGACAACTCTCAGAAAGGCTACACCGGCAACGTGTACATCGACTGCTACAAGCTCGACGGCACCAAGCTCTGGCGCATCGACCTCGGCAAGAATATCCGCGCCGGCGCCCACTACACCCAGTTTATGGTGTATGACTTCGACGGCGACGGCAAAGCTGAAATGGCTTGCAAAACCGCCCCGGGAACTGTCGACGGCAAGGGCAAGAATGTTCTTATGGGGAACGACAAGGCCGATGCCGACTACCGTAATTCCGACGGCATAATTTTGACTGGTTCCGAATACCTCACAATGTTCTCCGGCCTTACAGGCGAAGAGCTCTCGACCGTGGCCTATGAGCCGGGACGCGGTGTGCGCACGTCTGGACAGTGGGGCGATAGTTATGGCAACCGCTGTGAGCGTTATCTGGCGTGTGTGGCATATCTCGACGGGGTGAACCCCTCTTTGGTGATGTGCCGCGGCTACTACACCGCTTCCTACCTCTGCGCCTGGGACTTCAAGGACGGCAAGCTCGTTCAGCGCTGGCTCCACAAGAGCGAGACTCAGGGCAAAGGCGCTTACGGCGAAGGCGCCCACTCGCTGACCGTTGGTGACTGCGACGGCGACGGTTTCGACGAAATCGTTTACGGCTCGGCTGCCATCGACCACGACGGCTCGCTCCTTTACCGTACCGGCGGCGGCCACGGCGACGCCCTCCATCTGGGCGACTTCGACCCCGACCGCGAAGGCCTGGAAGTGTTCATGGTGCATGAGGAAACTGGGTCATCATACCCCTTCGATGCCGATTTCCGCGACGCCAAGACCGGCGAAATCATATGGAAGACAAAGCAGTCGGGACACGACATCGGCCGCGGCCTCGCCGCCGACGTCAGCGACCAGTGGCGCGGCTATGAGTGCTGGCCGAGCAATTACTATGTCAACGGCCAGTCGACCCAGGCTTCATTCGACTGCAAGGGTAATATCGTTGCCGAAAAGCGCTCCTCGACCAACTTCCGCATCTACTGGGACGGCGACCTGCTCGACGAACTTTTCGACGGCAAGTATGATTCCGGAACGGGCAATTCCACGCCAACCGTTACCAAGCGCAACGCGAAACTGACCTCCGACGCCGCTTCGTGGGACTTCTCGGTTTACAAGGCGCAGAGCTGCAACACCACAAAAGCTACCCCCTGCCTCCAGGCCGACATCCTTGGCGACTGGCGCGAGGAGCTCGTGCTCTGGGACGGCAGCAACTCGTCGGACCTCCTGATTTTCACCACCACCGAGCCTACCAAGTACCGCGTGCCCTGCCTGATGCAGGATCACAACTACCGCATGGCCATCGCCTGGCAGAATGTGGCTTACAACCAGCCTCCCCATCTCGGTTACTATCTCCCTGACCGCTTCTCCAATGACGCCCGCCTGGTAGTAACCGCCGGCCGTCTTGACCAGAGCGTCGAGGTTGGCTACGCCATCACCGCCATCGAGGGCACTATCACCAACGCCGACAAGATGAGCGCCACCGGCCTCCCCGAAGGCGTGGATCTTAACTTCGACGCCGCTGCCGGTACCTTCACCGTTTCCGGCACTCCGACCGCCGCCGGCAAGTTCTCCTTCAAGCTAATAGCCGACGGCGAAGACTCGCAGGCCACGCTCGAAGGCGTGATCACCGTTACCGAGCCCGTGGTTCTCGACAAGATTGCTTACTTCCCCTTCGAGGAGATTAACAACGGCACGGTTGTCAACGAGGTAAACGGCACCGCCACAGCCAAGGGCGCTCCCTCGATTGCCGAGGGCAAGGTTGGCAACTCGCTGACTTTCAACGGCACCACCGACTATCTCACCCAGGAGGCTTATCCCGCGATCCAGCTTGGCGATGGCGACTTCACCATCGAGACCTGGTTCAAGTCGACCGATGACGCCGCCTATCTCTTCCACAAGGGTTCCATGGCCGCTGACGCCGCCACCGGCGCTACCGGCAAGTGGGTCGGCATCGAGCTTAAGAACGGTCTGCTGAAATTCTCCGTCGACGACAATGAGACCAAGTCGGAGTCGAACTTCGAGGCCAAGAGCTTCTTCGACGGCCAGTGGCACCACCTCGTGTGCGTTCGCGAAAGCGCCACCAGCCGCCTCAAGATTTATGTCGATGGCAATCTGATGGCTGACGCCGCGGACGCCACCGGCGACATCTCCGACAACAACGAGCTCCTCGTAATCGGCAACTGCAACGTAAGCTTCAACAACTTCTATAAGGGTGCCTTCGACGAGTTCGCCATCTATAAGGGCGCTATGAGCGCCAACAAGGTGGCCGAGCGCTTCAACGGCGGCGGTGTCGACGGCATCGAGTCCGTGACGATTGGTTCCGACGATGAGTCGAACCTCCCCAAGCGCCTCACCCTCGTTGACGCCGAAACCGGCGTGATCGTGGCCCGCGGCGTTGGCGAGCCTTCCAACGTCACCTCCAACGTGGCTCCCGGTGTCTATCTCCTCATGATCGAGCAGGGCCGCACCCGCTACATCTCCAAGGAAGTCGTGAAGTAATCCACCTCCCGTAAACTAATCTCCCGCCATAGGCCGTCCGCGGTCTATGGCGGTTTTTTTGTCGGTCGGTGAGTAATAACGCCCATTTTCTGCGTTATGTTATTGTAAGGTTCGCTTCGGCGGCTCTTTCAAACTGACGTTATTGCTATTTAAACTGACGTTGTTACTACTTATTTGTGTGATTATGAAGCTGACACAGTTCCTATCCGATATACTGCCGGAATACCGGCCCTTTATGGAGGCCGCTTTCGAAATGGCTGAGAGCGCCGGCGCGGCACATATGCGCTATTTCCGTAAAAGCGACCTTGAGCAAACCACTAAGCAGAACGACAGCGACGTGGTGACTATCGCCGACAAGGAGTCGGAGGCGGTCATCCTGTCGTATATAAATCGGCATTTCCCCACCCACGGAATCATCTCGGAGGAGTCAGGCCGGCAGAATGAGGAGCGCGAGTGGCGCTGGGTGGTTGACCCGCTTGACGGCACTACCAACTTCGCCGCCGGGCTTCCGGGGTTCTGTGTGTCGATCGCTTTGGAGAGGAATCGGGAGACGGTGCTCGGCGTTGTGTTCGCTCCGTATCTCGGCGAATGCTTCTATGGCGTGCGGGGTTGCGGCGCGTGGCTCAATGGAGCGCCTCTGCGTTGCTCCGGTAAGACGGAACTTTCGAAGGCTGTGGTGGCCACGGGTATGCCGTACGACCGAAATGAGAACCCCGACAACAACTTCGCCGAGATAGGGCGTATGGCGCTGCGCGTGCGCGGTGTCAGGAGGCTCGGCTCAGCGGCCATTGACCTCTGCTACACCGCGGCCGGGTTCTTTGACGCGTACTGGGAGTTGAGCCTTAATCGGTGGGACATCTCGGCGGGCACGCTGATAGCCACCGAAGCAGGGGCGGTAGTGGAACCAATCCGCTCGAACCGCAACCACTCCATATTAGCTTGCGCGCCCTCGCTGCACGCCGAAATCCGCGGCATACTCCTGCCGTAAACCATCCTTATTAAAACGCCAACGCCACCCTGCGCGCATTGAATAGCGTGGGGTGGCGTTGAAGCTTTGTATCGGTCTTTCGCGATGGATCGAGAGTCGAGGTTAGCGTATCTTGAGCTTTTTGCCGGGAGTGAGTTTCGACTTGGTGGTCAGGCCGTTGAGCTGGCAGAGCTGGCGAACGGAAACGCCGTTGCGCGAAGCGATGCGGCTGAGTGTGTCGCCGCGGCGTATTGTGTAGCTCTTGGAGCTCGTTTTGGCGCCGCTGCCGCCGTTGTCGGTTTGTGTGGCTGCCTTGCGAGAGCTCTGCGAGGCGAGGAACTCCTTGGCGTACTGCTGGTTGGCTCCCGGGTCGAAGTTGCGTGCCTGGGTGTAGGTGCGCTTGTCGAAAGTATACTGGTCGGTATGAACCGTTTGGTTGGCGAAGTCAAAGATGGCGCAGGGGTTGATGGGGTAACCCATGAAACGGGTCTCGAAGTGGAGGTGCGCGCCGAAAGAGCGGCCGGTGTTGCCTCCGAGGGCGATGGGTTCTCCGGCCTTCACATACTGGTCGGGCTTTACGAGGAACTTCGAGAGGTGGCCGTAAACGGTCTCAAGGCCGTTGGGGTGGCGGATTATGGTGTAGTAGCCGTAGCCGCGGCGCTCGAAGTTGGTGAGGCGTACGCGGCCGTCGAAGGCGGCGCGCACGGTGTCGCCGATCTGGAGTTTGAGGTCCACGCCCTTGTGCTGGCGTTTGAAGCGCTTGCGGTAGCCGTAGGGCGAGGTGATGTAGCCGGGGGTCGGCATACTGAAGTTCGTAACGTCGATTACCTTCGTGGCAGGCACGTCGGACTCCTTGAAGGGGTTGACGCGTTTCGATTCCCACCCCTCGGTGTAGATGTCCATTTCCGGCTCTTCCTCCTCTTTGAAGAGTTGGTCGAGAAATTGCTGGGTATCCTTTACTGAGATCTGGTTTCCGATGTTTTCCTGGCGCGCGATGAGGTCGGTGTGTTCCGCTTTGTGGGCCGAGGGGAGCTGGTAGCTCTGGGCCAGGGCTGTCGCGGCTGTCAGGATGGCTGCTGCTGTGAGGGTTAGTTTAAGGATTGTTTTCTGAAGCATGGGAGAAGGTTGGAGCGGAGAGGAATATTTTCGGGTTTCTAACGTTCTTTGGGTTTTGCTCAGGGGGCGGGTTAAGGGTTTGGTTGTTAATGCGCCTTAGGCGCGGATGGGTCGGAACTGTTCAAGCGGTTTCTGTTTTTCACAAACCGGAATCCGGTTCCAGGGGGTCTCTCGGAGGGGGTAACCGCTGGAGCTCGTCGTCGCAGTAGACCTCTTTGATGTCGCCCGGGAAGAAGTCGAATACTTCGTCGGGCTTGAAGAAGCGGGCCACCTCTATGGCCGCGTTCTCGGGGGAGTCGGACGCGTGTACGATGTTCTCCTGGCCGCTCATGCCGAAGTCGCCGCGGATCGTGCCGGGGAGCGCCTGGCGCGAATTGGTGGCGCCTGTCATCTGCCTTACGACGCTTACGGCGTCGACCCCGCGGATGGCGAGGCATACAACCGGGGTGGCTGTCATCGAGCGGACGAGCGAGGGGAAGAACGGGCGGTCCGTCAGGTGGGCGTAATGCTCCCGGAGGATTGTTTCGTCGAGTTGCCGGAACTTCATGCCGACTATCGCGAGCCCTTTGCGTTCGAATCGGGTGAGAATCTCGCCGATAAGCCCGCGCCTTACGCCCGATGGCTTGATGAGGACCAATGTTGTTTCCATACTGTTGTCCGAATTCAGGTTATAAGAAACTGTTTCAAAATCTTTCGGAAAAAATTTCAAACAGATGCTGAGTGGGTGGATGAGGGAACCCTTATCCCCTCTTCCGTTGCCAAAGTTACAAAAAAATAACGTCCCGCGGAAACTTTCCGCACCTTAAATAATGCTAATTATCATTTAATTAGCGTTCTTCGCGCCTCTGCCCGGCTCGCAAATCCCTTAATTTTAGTGTTTTATGTCGACTCGAAAAAAGTTGGACCAATTTTGCGTCTTTCTCGTTAAAATTCAGCATATTGCACACTCACCCCGCCGAGTGCGCGGTTTCGCAGGCGCCCACGGGCGCGGGTCGCCGGTGTGTCAGCTGATGCGGCTCAGGTCGACCGGGCGGGGGTAGAGGCGTGCGAGCTCCGACGCGAGCGCGGGGTGCGCGGCCAGAGCGGGGTCGGCGTCGAGGAGCCGCTCGGCGCAGTCGCGGGCGAGCTGCACGAGCTGCCCGTCGGTGGCCAGGTTGGCTATGCGCAGGTCGAAGGGGATTCCGCTCTGCATGGTCCCCTCCAGGTCGCCTGGGCCGCGGGTCTTGAGGTCGGCCTCGGCAATCTCGAAGCCGTCGGTCGTGCGGGTCATAAGTTCGAGGCGTTTGCGCGTGTCGGCCCCGATTTTCCGTTTGCTCATGAGCACGCAGTAGCTCTGCGCGGCGCCGCGCCCAACGCGTCCGCGCAACTGGTGGAGCTGCGATAGGCCGAAGCGCTCGGCGTTCTCAATTACCATGGTCGACGCGTTGGGCACGTTGACACCCACTTCGATCACGGTGGTCGACACGAGGATCTGCGCCTCGTTCTCGGCGAAGAGCTTCATCTGATAGTCTTTTTCGGCGGGCTTCATCTTGCCGTGGACGTAAGTCACGCGGTACGAGGGAAATGTGTCGCATATCAGCTCATACCCCTCTTCGAGGCTCCGCAGGTCAAGTTTCTCGTTCTCGGTGATGAGGGGGTAGACGATGTACACCTGGTGCCCCATGGCCAGTTGCTTGCCTATTGAGCGGTATACGGCCTGGCGCTGGTCGTCGAAACGCAGCAGGGTAGTGATAGGTTTGCGCCCTGGGGGTAGCTCGTCGATTACCGACACGTCGAGGTCGCCGTAGACGGTCATGGCGAGTGTGCGGGGGATAGGGGTGGCTGTCATTACGAGCACATGGGGCGGGGTGGAGGAGTTCTTGCCCCACAGGCGGGCGCGCTGCACCACGCCGAAGCGGTGCTGCTCGTCGATCACCGCCAGACCCAGGTTGCGGAACGCCACGTTCTCCTCGATCACGGCGTGGGTGCCTACGAGTATGTGAAGCGAGCCGTCGGCCAGTTCGGCGGCTATCACGTCGCGCTCCTTCTTCTTTGTGGAGCCGGTGAGGAGCCGCACGTTAATCCCTAACGGGGCGGCCATGGAGCGCATGCTCTCGTAGTGCTGGGTGGCCAGTATTTCCGTGGGGGCCATGATGCATGCCTGGGTGCCGTTGTCGAGCGCTATGAGCATCGTCATAAGGGCCACGATGGTCTTTCCCGAGCCCACGTCGCCCTGCAGCAGGCGGTTCATCTGCCGGCCCGAGCCGAGGTCGGCCCGGATCTCTTTCAGTACACGTTTCTGCGCGCCGGTCAGGGGGAAGGGGAGCATCTCGGAGTAAAAGCTGTTGAAAAACTGCCCGATCCGGAGGAATGGTATGCCCCTGACGGCCCCACCCCTGCGGGTGGAGTAGCGCTGGATGTTTAGTTGAAGGTAGAACAGTTCCTCGAACTTCAGCCTCTCGCGGGCGCGGCGCAGGGTCTCGGCCTCAGTCGGCTTGTGAACGGTCAGGATCGCATCGCGGGCCCCCATGAAGCGGTATTGGGCGAGAATCTCCGCGGGGAGTGTCTCAGGAATCGACGGGGCGTATACGGCCAGGGCGTTCTGGATCCATTGATACAGGAGGCGGGAAGTGACACCGCGGTTGCGGAGTTTCTCGGTGAGGGGGTATATGCCGCGGAACTCGGCCTGGGCCTGCGAGGAGTTGACCGGGTCCACCTCGGGGTGGGCCATGCTCCAGCGCCCGTTGAATTCCTGCGGCTTTCCGAACACGATATACTCGTTGCCCGTTTTGTAGAGTTCGCGGAGCTGTTTTATACGTTTGAACCACACGACCTCCATGGTCGAGGTGCCGTCGGTAAACAGGCCAACGAGCCGCGTCTTGGCACCTTCGCCAATAACGTTGAAGCTGATGAACCTGCCCCGAAGCTGAACCGACGGCATATCACCGGCGAAGTCGCGGATTTTGTAAACGTTGCTGCGGTCAAGGTAGTGCGACGGGAAGTAGCGCAGCAGGTCGTGGACCGATTTCAGGTCAAGCTCCTCAGCGAGCAGCTTTGCCCTGGCCGGTCCGACCCCCTTGACATACATCAGCTCTATTTCGTGCAGGTTCTTCATCGCAAACAGTCCCGTAGGTATATGCTTAAGCTAACAGCTTATCCGCGGCGCGACAGCAGCAGCCGGGCCACTTCGAGGTCAAACGGGTTGGTAATCTTGATGTTCTCGGGCGATCCCTTGACGAGGACCTGGTTGACGAACCCCGCCTCGGCCAGAACCGAGGCGTCGTCGGTGAACGCGTCGGAGTAGGGGAGGGAGTAGGCTTCGCGCATACGCCAGAGGCTTGCGCCCTGCGGGGTCTGCACGGCGCGGTATTCGGCCCTGTTCACGGGTTCGGACATCGGTCCCGTGCCATCCTCCAAGCGGCGCAGCGAGTCGGTGACCTCGATCGCGGGGATGGCCGCGTCGGTATTCCGGGTGGCCGACCGCACGCGGTTTATCACATCTACGGGAATTAAGGGCCTCGCGCCGTCATGGACGAGCACTGCGGCGCCCGCGGCTACCCCTTCGGGGATGGCCGAAAGCCCGTTTTTTACCGACTCCCAGCGGGTCGCGCCCCCCTTGGCGAACAGCGGGAGGCGGATGCCGGCCCGCTCGCAAGCCTCGGCGACCACGCCGCGCCAATGGTCGAAGTCGGCGGCAGGCAGAACCACGATCACCGCGCCGTCGGGAAAAGTGTCGCTGAACGCGCGCACGCTGTGGCATACCACCGGCAACCCTTCCAGCGGGAGGAACTGCTTCGGAACGTCGGAACCGAACCGCGTGCCGCTTCCGGCGGCCACAATAATGGTCACTTCCCGGATGTTTCCGGCGCCCGCCCCGACTGTGGCGGGGTTGGAATTGTTTGCGGTCTGTATCGCCATACCAGTTGATGCTTTATTGAAAGTGCTCGTCTAATTCATGATTATATACGCGAATTTACTAAAAATCCCCGACAATCCCCGTATGGCCGTGCGGCTCGACCAACGGGGCAGCGACGGAGTGGCCTCTTTCCGCCCTGTTAGTCTCCGATTAACAAGCAGCCGCGGCCTCCCGGTAGGGGAGTCGCGGCTACCGATTTATCTCCGAATTAGAAGTCGGGAGCGGGGGAAGTCGGGGGCGGGTTACTTCACCAGCACTTTGGCAGTGCTGGCACCTTGGCGCTTGAGGTAGAGGCCCGGGGCGAGGGCTTCGCCATTGACGCGCACGCCGTTGAGGTCGAAGTATTCGGCGGTGGCGTCGCTGCCGTTAGCC
Source organism: uncultured Muribaculaceae bacterium (assembly GCA_910587075.1). GTDB lineage: Bacteria > Bacteroidota > Bacteroidia > Bacteroidales > Muribaculaceae > UBA7173. Next base: position 261,972 of record CAJUKE010000001.1, on the reverse strand, counting down.
TCATCACTCTTGCTGCCGTCAGCCTCGATCCCCTCGATTCCCGACACGCTGTCAAGATCCGCGATGATGGAAAAGTCCTTCCAGTATTTGGTTTCCTTATACGCCGTTTCCGCGTCTTTTGCGACGTGCAGTTCAACACTGCTCGTTTCGACATCTTCAAACGTACGATCAGTAATAGTTGGGGGATTAATCGCGTAGCAATTGACAATTGATAACGCGTTGCAACTCATTAATGCCCTCTCCCCGATTTCTGTAACCGAGCTGGGGATTGTTACGGATGAAAGTGTTTCGCAGCCATTGAACGCGTTCTCGCCGATTTTAGTCACCAAGTTAGGGATTGTGACGGCTGTCAGGCTTCTGCAACCGGCGAATGCCCACTCACTGATTTCAGTCACCGAGCTGGATATGGTTAAGGCTGTAAGGCTTCTGCAATAAATGAATGCTCTATCGCCGAGTACAGTCACCGAGTTGGGGATGGTAACGGATTCCAGACCGCTGCAATAACCGAATGCGTAGCGGCCTATTTCAGTCACTGAGTCGGGGATGGTTGCGGATGTGAGGCCGCTGCAGTGATCAAACGCGTTTTTACCGATTGTAATCACCGAACCAGGTATTGTGATGGTTGTAAGTCCTCTGCAGTTATAGAACGCGTACTCTCCTATCGCGGTTACAGAGCCAGGGATTGTTACGGATGTTAGAACGCTGCAATTATTGAATGTTTTGTCGCTGATCTCAGTAATCGAGTTGGGTAATGTTATGGCAGAGAGACCACCGCATTCTTCGAATGCGGAGTTGCCTATTACGGTTACCGAATTGGGGATTATTACGGATGTGAGGCCGCTGCAATAACTGAATGCGGCGCTGCCAATCTTGGTTACCGAGGTGGGGATTGTTACGGATGTCAGGCCGCTGCAACGATAAAATGCGCTGTCGCTGATTTCAGTAACTGAGTTAGGGATGGTTACGGATGTTAACCCCTCGCAATAATAAAACGCCAACGTGCCGATTTCAGTTACCGAGTTGGGGATGGATATGTCTGTCAAGCCTCTGCAACTGCGGAATGCGGAATTGCCGATTTTGGTTACCGAGTTGGGGATTGTTATGGCTGTCAAACCTCTGCAATTGGCGAATGTGCTATCGGTGATTTCTGTTATGGAACTGGGAATGGTCATGGATGTGAGACCGCTGCAATACTCGAATGCTGAGTTGCCGATTCTGGTTACCGAATTGGGGATCGTGACGGATGTCAAGCGGCTGCAGCGACTGAATGCGAGTTTGCCTATTTCGGTGATGGTGTAGTGGGAGGATTGGTTGTTGACGAGTTGGGGGATGGTGAGTTCTCCTGTGGGTTTAGAGGCTGTGGTGCCGATGATGGAGGCGGTTTGGGCTTCTTCGGAGAGGACTTTGTACTTGAGGTTGTCGACGGTGAACTCGTCGCCGTCAGCGGCGCGGGTGGTGAGGCCGAGGGTGAGCGTCACCGCCATAAGAAGTAGAAGTTTCTTCATAAGTAGATTGGTGTGTTAATCAATTTTTGATTGGTGTGTTTCGTGAGGACCTGCCTCGCTTAACCCCAGGCCGGGGCTATGCTGGGGCGGCCTGATACCGCAAATTTATGAAAATAATTTAATTATGGCAATAGGGAGCTCAAAATCACGCAAATCGCGCTATCTCGTCCGGCGCGAGCCGCCAGTTGGTGACGGGGGTAAATGACAGGCGCGGCCCCGGGGATGCCGGAGCCGCGCTATTGTCGGTTGGGGTTGTGCTGGTATTACTGCTGGAGCTTGAAGTTGATGGGGAGGGTGTACCATACGGCTACAGCCTGGCCATTCATCTTGCCGGGGATAAACTTGGGCAGGGTCTTGACCACGCGCTGGGCCTCCTTGTCGAGGTCCGGGTCGCGGCCGCGGAGCACTACCACGTCGCCTACCTGGCCATCCTTCTTCACAACGAACTTCACTACCACGCGGCCCTGGATGTTGTTTTCAGCGGCCATAGTAGGATATTTGATGTGAGTCGCGATGTACTTCAGGAGCTCGGCGTCGCCACCGGGGAACTGGGGCATCTGCTCGACGGCGGTGAAGACTTCCTCCTTGACGGGTTCTTTCTTCTCCTCGACGATGATTTCCTCCTTGTGTTCGCGAACGACGTTGAGGTCGTCGGTACCCTGGTCGAAGGTCGAGGCGCCGGCAGCGGCTGTCGATTCCTGAACTTCGTCCTTGGAGGTGATGTCCTCGGTCACTTCATTGTCCTCGGCGATAGCGATTTCGGTATCCTTGATGGTGTTGAGGATCTCCTCGGGGAGAGCCTCTTCCTGCACGGGTTCTTCAACCGCCTGCTGGATTTCTTCCTCGGGCTGCTCTTCAACCTGCTCTTCCATAGCGGCGAGCTGCTGTTCGAGCTGAGCCTGGAGTTCGAGCTCCTTCTGTTCGCGGCGGTAGTCGTTGTACATACCCCAGAAGTAACCGCCGATCAGACACAGAACCAGGCCGATGATAACGATGATCATGGCGCGGTTGTGGCGGCCGTCACTCTGTTTGCGGAGCTGGTATGCGCCGAAGTCCTTATTCTTCCCTTCGAAGATTAAGTCGGTCCATTCTTTCGATGAAAGATCTACATCTTTTGCCATGTTGATTCTTCTTTTTGCGGTTAGTTAATATAGACTGTCATCGATTACTCCTTGTGGGATTTCTTGAACTCGTCGGTGTTGAACACCATGGCCTTGTCAACGTCGGTCATGTTGCCGAGCTGGTAGCGCGAAATCTGGTTGATCTGCATCTCGTCGAGGGCGGAGATGACGCTCTCCCACGATGCTTCCGGCATGGGCTTGATGATGACCACGGGACGGGTCAGCTGATCGTTGTTACGGATCTTCTTGGCTGCTTCCTGGAACTGCTCCTCGGTGATTTTCTTGTCGCGCCAGAGCTGTTTCTGCTCCTCAACCTGCTTGAGCACGTCTTTGTTGCGCTCGTTGAGGATCTTGCGGATGCCGCGGGGGGTGATGCCCTCGTTGCCTTCGAAGTGGGTAACCTCGATGTTGGAGCTCACGAGCTGGTCGCCGTTGAACTCAGTGACGGGTTTGCCGAAATAGTAGTAAACGGTGTTGCCCTTCACTCCGCCGTTGTCGTCGTAGACGGTGTCGAGGATCATGGTGATTGCTTCGGATTCCTTCGCCTTCTGAAGCTCTGTCTGTTCGAGCTTCTCATTGGTGGGAAGCGCGATCGACAGGGTCTGAGACTTAATCATGGTGGTACACAGCATGAAGAACGTGATCAGAAGCATGTTCATGTCGACCATCGGGGTGAAGTCGACGTGGATAGCCATTTTTTTCTGGGCGCCTTTCTTTTTCTTGCCCCCATCGGATTGTTCTATCTGTGCCATATTTAGTCTGCTTCAGTTTTAAGGGCAGTCATGACGGAGAACTTGTTCATCTTGATGGTCTGAAGGTTGTCGAGCACCTTGTGGATGGTCTCGAACTTAGTGCCGCGGTCAGACTTGACAGCGATGCCTTCGCCCTTCTGGATGGCGTCATGAATGTTGGAGTTCGACGAATTGTAGATCGCGCGCATCCAAATCTGGAACTCGTTCGTGGTGAGCTGGTTCCCGTTCTGGTCGGTATAGCGGATCTCATCAAAGGGGATTCCGGTGTCCTTGCGTTCGATGTCGCCGAGCCACTCATCCTGCTTGGTCTGGTCGAGCATCAGGAATTCGTGCATCTTCGACAGGGGGACGCCGAATGAAGCGTTCTTTGCAAACTTTTCCAGGTCGAGGGGCGTGAGGCCGGTCTTCTTCCCGGTATAGGCTTCGTAGTTGGCGGCCGCAGTCTTGAGGGCCTCCTTGCGAAGCGCTTCTGAACCCCACTCCTCGGCGCGGTCAGGATCGGCGTCGCCGAGCAGCGAAAGGAACACCTTTCCCTGGGGCGCCACGAGCACCTGGGCCACGTTGGCTGTGGGAACCTTGATCTCAGAAACAGACGAGGGGGTGATCACCGTCACGGGCTCTTTCTGGAGGAAGGTCGAGGTCAGCATGAAGAAAGTAAGCAAAAGAACGGTAACGTCACTCATCGCGGTCATGTCGATGAGGGTACTCTTTCTTTTTGGTTTTACTTTTCCCATGATTTACGTTTTATAAACTTTTGTGTTATTATTTATCTGTAAACCGCGGGATCAGTGGGTAGCTGCGAACGACTGAACGATCGAGAAGCCGATTTCGTCGATAGCGTAGGTGAGGTTGTCGATCTTGTTGGTGTAGAAGTTGTAGGAGATTACAGCGAAAGCACCGGTGGCGATACCGAAGGCGGTGTTCACAAGGGCCTCGGAGATACCGGTCGAGAGCTCGGACGAGTCAGGAGCGCCGGAAGCGGAGAGGGCCTGGAACGATTTGATCATACCGATAACGGTACCGAGAAGGCCGACGAGAGTACCGAGGGTGGTGAGGGTAGCCACGATGGGGAGGTTCTGCTGCAGCGAGGGCATCTCGATGGCGGTAGCCTCTTCAACTTCCTTCTGGAGGGTGGCGATCTTCTGCTCCTTGGTCAGGACGGTGTTCTTGTCCATTTCCTCGTAGCGGTTGAGGGCTGCGGAAACAACGGCGGCTACAGATCCTTTCTGCTTCTTGCAGAGAGCCTGGGCGGCCTGGATGTCGTTCTTGGCGAGGCACTTCTTAACTTCGGAAACGAACTTGGCGATGGAACCGGTGCCCTTGGCGCTCTTCAGAGCGATGGCGCGTTCAACAGAGAGAACGATAACGGTGAGGAAGAGGGTCTGAAGGATAGGCACGATGACGCCGCCTTTGAAGATGGTGCCGATGAGGTCGAGGGGGTGTGCTTTCTCGAATTCTTCGGGAGCGAACCACATGGATACGCCGTTGTAGCCTTCAGCGTCGAAGTGGGAGGGGTGGCCGAACACGAAGAGGAACAGGCATACTGCCACTACGAAGCAGGCGAGAATCACCAGGAAGGCGTTCTTGATGCCGCGTACGTTGCTACCGGGTTTTACAGCTGCGGGCTGCTTTGCGGGATTGGGCTTTTGAGCTTCCATAACTTGAAATGTTACTTTTTAGATTGTAAGTTATTGTTAATAATTGATTTAATTGATTTTGTTCACTCTCAAGCGCGCTGTCGGGCTCTTCCCTGCTCCGTCAGCCCGTGGGCGGGTGGCGGGTGCGCGGCTTCGCGGCAGAATTTATGCCTTACATTGTGAAAAACGAATAGTTTCCGTGTTTATTACCTCCCGAAAGTTGGTTATGCGGCTTCGGGATGGTTAAAGTTTGTTACCCCGAACTTTGGCTGTAGGCGGGGGCTTAGGTTTATCGGATTGAAACGTATAAGTTTTCAGGCATGTTAAGGTATAGTCTTCTAAAGCTATCTGCAAAATTATGACTATATTTCCAACTGACAAAATTTTCGGCCATTAATTTTAACTTCAACGCCTCTGCGAGGGTCGCGAAATGCGCCCGATGAGCGCCCGATTAGTGTAAAGATGTTTGTTAAATGGCAAGCCCCGGCAGCGCGGGCGGCCGGGGCTTGGTGGTATGAGCTCTCCGGGCGCCGAGGCGCGCGGAGATGGTAGGGGGTGTTACTTTACAATGTGTTTTTTGCCGTTTACAATATAGAGTCCGGCGGGGAGGGCGGAGATGTCGGCGGGGTCGGCTGTAACGAGCACTCTGACACCGGCCGCGTTGTAAACCGTGAAGCGGCCGTCGGCGTCGGAGGCTATCGCGGTAACGCCCGACGATGCCTTGGCGTTATAGGCCAGCAGGATGAAGTGGGTGGGCGCTCCGGGCGATTTCAGCTCGACATATGCCTCGTGCACACCTTCGAGGTCGGTAAGGAAGGTGAGGTCGAAGCTGCCACCCTGTGCGGGGAGTTTCTCCTTGCTGAGGGTAAAGTTCGAGGGGTTGGAGCCACCCATTGCCAGGGTGATGTCGCCGGTGAGGTTATGGCCGGTCACGTTGATGGTAGTCTTGTGGGGCGCGAAGGGCTCAACCTCGGCTTCGATGGTGCGGAGGTCCGATTTGATCTGGGGCACGTCGGTGCGGCCGTAGGTCACGTCGTCGATGTAGTAGACCGCCGAGTTGTCGCGGCCGCGGTTAGAGTCGAACAGGAACCCTATGAAGAAGGTGTCGGCAAGGTCCTGGCCTTCGAAGTCGACAACGTAGTCGATCCACTCGTCGTTATAGTCGGCCGACGCGGGGATGTTGAGCCCCTGAATTTCTTGGTAATATGGCTCGCCGTCGGCCACGTCGCAGTATACCACGCGGAGCAGGTCGGTCATGCCGTCGGCCATATACTGGCCCATAACGCGGAAAGTGAGCAGCTTCGACTCGGAGTTGGCGAAGTCGAGCGCCGGGGTCAGCAGAAGCATCTGGCAGGGGTCCTCGGCGCCGATGGCGGCGTTGGAGTCGTATGCGGTAACTTTCGCTGCCTTGTTGCCGTCGGCGAAGTCAAAGCCCCACCAGGCGCGCTTGCCGATGGCGGCGTTGTTGACCCACCCCTGGAGCTGCAGGGGCTTGTTGCGGACGGCGCCGTCGAAGTTCTCGTTGAGGAGGCGCAGGGGCGCGGAGGTGTCGAACTTGAGCTCGTCGCCCTCGGCGGGCTGCTCGGGGAGCGAGCCGCCGCAGGTGCCGGTCACTGTGAAGGTCTGCGCGGGAAGTTTAACGCCTGAAATCTCGATGCGCTCGGTGAAAGTGCCCTCGCTCTTGGGGGCGAAGGTGATGCGCAGGGCGGTCTGGCCGCTCTTCATCAGCATGGTGCTGTTGATGATGAACGCGCCGTTGGCGTCGCCGAGCACTTTGATTGTGCCGTAGTCGGGGAGGTTGGCCGAGGTGATGTTGACGGTCTGCACCTGGGTTTCGCCCGCGGTTGCCACTTCAAACGGGGTAAGGGCCGCGGTGTCGGCGGTCGCTTCGGGCATATTCTGCGGGTCGAAGGCCAGGAAGGTGAAGTTGAAACCCTTGGCGAGCTCCGAGGGGGTGGTGTCGAAGTTCAGGCGCGCCGTGTGCTTGCCTATGGCCGTCGGGTTGTAGCTTACGGTGACGGTGGTCGTGCCGCTCCCTGCCGCGATTTCCTCGGTATCGACGCTGAACATGTCGCGGTTGGTCCCGGTGAGGTACACGCTTACCGGGTTGGTGAGGTTCTTGGCGGCGACGGTGAAGCGGAGCACGGCGGTAGCTTTGCCGATTTCCGCGGCCTCGCCGGTGAAGAGCTGCTCGGAAGCGATTTCGAGCTCAGGCTCGCCAACGGGGGCGAGTTCGATGTCGGCCAGGTTTCTGGGTGAGATCGAGGCGATGCTCATCGAGCGGGAGATGCCGGTGACGGAGTTGGCCGACGCGGGGATCGCGGTGCCAACGAGGTCGCTCCCCGCGAAGGGGAGGACTTTGCCGGCGGCGCTGGTGGGGCCGGAGGTGATGTCGACGGTAGAGGTGCCGAACGTGGCGCCCTCTTCAGCCTTGAAGGTCACATCGCTCACTTTCACAAGGCGGTGGATGTAGAGCTCGGGGCTGGTGACAATGTCGCCGAGGTTAACGTCGATCGCGTTGACGTTGTTGCCGCTGGAGACGATGGTGCCGAGGGTGGGGTAGAGCGGGAGGAAGTAGGGCACATCGAGCTCCGAGGTCATATATCCGAAGATTTTCTTCACTTTGTCGCCTACCTTCACCCCTTCGAAATCGACGAAATCGTTTTTGAAAGCGACACCTCCGGCGATGTCATAACCATATATGGTTCCGGTCTTTTCGTCTATGTAGGAAATCGTTACGGTGCTGTTGAGCACGAGCGACTCGAACGCTTCCGGGTTCTGCTGCGCGATCTGCAGTGAGTTGGTGAGTTGCTTTACGGGGTAGGCGATGGCGGTGAAAGTCGTCGACGCGGTGCTCTCGCCGCTCGCGAGGGTGAGCGTTCCTTCGAAAGTGCCGTCAGTGGCGGGGTTGTAGGTTACCGTTGCCACAGCGCCGGCAGCGGAGAGCGCGTCGCTCTTGGCTATGGTCGCGGGCTCCACGGTGAGGCCGTCGGCTCCGCTGACGCTCAGGATGATGTCGTCAGTGATGCCTGTGGCGCGGATGGTGAACTGCTTTGTGGCGGTGCCGGTCACGAACGCCGCGAGGGGGTCGTCGTTAAACTCGGTGGCCGATATGCTTACAGCGGGGTCACCCTTGTCGCCTTCCCCTTCATCGTCGGTGAAGAGCGAGGCCCAGTCGGTCGCGCCGCGCACTGCGTCAACCATCATTGTCGGAGCGGCTTTCACCGAGGAGCCACCTTGCTGGAGCAGGATGCCTCTGGCGGCTCCGTAAGTGCCTGAGTAGTCGGTGCCGTCGGAAGTCGTCAGCGCGGGGGTGTCCGATTCACTGGCGGCATTCATCCACACGGAGATAACGTCGTCGTTGGAGCCATCTCCGTAGGCGTATTTCATTATCAGGCAATAGGTTTTGCCGAGTTCGAACTCGGTTTCGGTCGAAATCTTGACGGCGGTCGTGGATTTGCTTAGCCCGAGTTTGAAGTGCGAGGCGTCAGACCCGTTGAGTATGAACAGATTCCCCTTGGCGGTGGGGTTGGAAGTGTCGACGTATCCTTTGTAATTGTTGCTGACGAAAGCTATGGAAGCCGCTTTGCAATTCTCGGGAACGGCGTTGACGCACACCAGCATACCAACATAGAGGTCTTGCGGGGTGTCGGTTCCGGTAATGTCGTGGAACACTGACTGGTCCTGGGCGTTGAGTTCTCCCGCGAGGCGCGCCGCGCCGCCGACCGCGGCGGTCTGGTAGCCGGGGTAGGTGAGGCTCTGCGCTACAACCTGCACAGGGGCGGCGGTCTTGGCGCCGTATTGGAGCCATTCTCCCTGTCCTTTGAGGTTTCCGACGGCGTAGTCGAAGTTGTCGGAGAAGAGCAGCTCGGCGTTGGCCGCGGGCGCCAACGCTGACGACAGCAGCGCCGCTGTCGCGAAATTCTTTAAGAGTTTCTTCATAAGCTATGGTTATTTGATTGATTAGTCGGGTGACTTTATTTAAGTGGTATTTGTCGCGGATTGATTGATGTTTTACAAAATTAAGCATTTTTCTCTTATTTGGAAAATATCGGACCGATTCACGTTTAAGATTAACTAATTTTCACTACCATGGTGACCCGCGGGAAAATTAGTTGTGTTAATTAATGTGCGAAATGAAAAATTTCACTAACTTCGCGCAATTAATTAAGCGTGACAAGCGGCCGGCATATCCGCTTTGGCAAGTTTAGCTACTAACTAAAAGATCGTAATCTCCTCTTTTGGAGCGGCTATGCGGCTCCCGTCTAACGGAATCATCCGCCACACATAACTCTTATGAGCATCGGAATAAAAATCAAGAAGGGGCTCGACATCAACATCGAAGGTGCCGTGCCCAGCTCCTGCGAACCGGCAGCGCGCCCGACGGCCACCGCGGCCGTGTGTCCCGACGACTTCCCCGGCTTCATCCCCAAGGTCGAAGTTCGCGAGGGTGACCCGGTAAAGGCCGGCGCCCCACTGCTGCGCGACAAGAATTACCCCTCGGTCAAACTCGTGTCGCCCGTTTCCGGCACCGTGAAAGCCGTCGTCAGGGGTGAGCGTAGAAAAATTGAGCGAGTGGTGGTCGAGGCCTCCGAAGGCGCCCCGCTCGCGCTTGACACCGCCAAAGTGTTGTCCGATGCCTCCGCGGCGAGGGACTTCCTCCAGCAGTCGGGCCTGTGGGCGCTCACGCGCCAGCGGCCTTACGACATCGTGCCCCTCGGCGACGCCACGTTCCGCGATATTTTCGTAAGCGGTTTCGACTCCGCACCCCTCGCCGTGAACCCGACGGCTTTTTCCGCCGACGAGGTAAAGGCTATGGAGGCGGGTGTGAAGCTGCTCCGGCTTCTCACCTCCGGCAAGGTATACGTCAGCCGCCGCTCCGGCGAGGAGCTCCCCGAGCTGTCGGGCGCGGAGATGGTTGACATTAGCGGCCCGCACCCCTCAGGTAACTGCGGTACCATGATCGCCGCCATCAAACCCGTAAACAAAGGCGAGACCGTGATGTGCCTCGACCTGGCCACGCTCCGCCGCATAGGCTCCGCCGCGGCCACAGGGGTTGTGCCGATGGATACCGTAGTGGCGCTCACCGGCTCCGAGGTAAAGGCACCGAAACTCATCAAAACCGTGGTAGGCGCTGAAATAGCGTCGCTCCTCAAGGGTGATGTGGCCGACGATGGCCGCCACCACCGCCTAATTTCGGGCAACGTGCTCACCGGCACCCGTGTTCACTTCGACGGTTATCTCCGCTGGCCTTACCGCCAGGTGACCGTGATTCCCGAGGGTGACGATGTAGACGAGTTTATGGGGTGGGCCTCCCTCTCGCCAAAGAAACTGAGCACCAGCCGCTCGTTCCCCGGACATTTCCTTTTTAAAAAGGCGTTCAACCCCGACGCCCGCCTAAACGGCGGCCGACGCGCCATGATTATGAGCGGCGAGTACGACAAGGTGATGCCTATGGATATTCTCCCGGAATACCTCATAAAGGCTATCCTCGCCAAGGATATCGACCGCATGGAGCAGCTCGGTATTTACGAGGTGGCTCCCGAGGACTTCGCCCTGGCCGAGTTTGCCGACACATCGAAGCTGGAGCTTCAGAAAATAGTCCGCGAAGGCCTCGACTATCTCCGCAAGGAGCTGTCATGAGCGGCCACCGATCTTTAAAACAACTTTCATATAACCATATAACGCTCAAGTTTTGAAAGCTTTAAAAAAACTGATGGACAAGGCTAAGCCTGCTTTCGAGCCGGGCGGCAAGCTGCATGCTTTCCGTTCGGTTTACGACGGCATGGACACGTTCCTGTTCACACCCCGCGAAACCTCCAAGTCGGGCGTGCATATCCATGACAGTATGGATTCCAAGCGCACTATGATCATAGTGGTGCTCTCGCTCTTGCCGTGCCTCGTATTCGGCATGTACAACTGCGGCTACCAGCACTGGCTCGCCAGCGGGGCCACCGAGTTTCCCTTTTGGGACCTTCTGCTCTACGGCTTCCTTGCCATCCTCCCCTCTATTGTGGTTACCTACCTCGTGGGTCTCGGCATAGAGTTCACTGTCGCGCAGATGCGCGGCGAGGAGATCCAGGAGGGTTTCCTCGTGACCGGCATACTGATTCCGATGATTTGCCCGATAGAGACTCCGCTGTGGATGATCGCTGTGGCAACCGCCTTCTCCGTGATATTCGTCAAGGAGGTGTTCGGCGGCACAGGCTATAACATTTTCAATGTGGCCCTCGTTACCCGCGCGTTCCTTTTCTTCGCCTACCCGGCCAAGATGAGCGGCGACGGGGTGTTCGTATCCCTCGGCTCGGTATTCGGGCTCGGAGGCGAGGCTCCCGACGGGTTTACCGGCGCTACTCCCCTGGGGCAGATCGCCGTCAGCGGCGCGCAATCGTCGGCCGACCTCGCCCGGTCGTTTACCGATGTCGCCGGCAATCCTATAGGGCTGTGGGATATGTTCCTCGGCCTGATTCCCGGCTCGTTCGGCGAGACTTCGACGCTCTGCATACTTATCGGCGGCCTTGTGCTGCTCCTCGCGGGGATCGCTTCGTGGCGCATCGTGCTGTCGGTGTTCGCCGGTGGCGCCCTGATGGCTTTCGTGGCCAACAGCTTTGCCACACCAACCTATCCGGCCTCGTTCCTCTCGGTTGCCGACCAGCTCTGCCTCGGCGGTTTCGCTTTCGCCGCGGTGTTTATGGCACCCGACCCGGTTACCTCCTGCCGCACGAATGTGGGCAAGTATATCTACGGTTTCCTGGTGGGCGTGGTCGCCATACTGATACGCACCTATAATAATGGCTACCCCGAAGGGGCCATGCTCGCGGTGCTGCTTATGAACGCCCTCGCCCCGCTGATCGACTACTGCGTTGTCGAGGCTAACGTGCGCCGCCGTCTGGCACGCGCCAAGTCCTAACTTTAAGAGCGATAATAAGATGATTAACAAGCAAAGCAACGTTTACACGATTGTCTATATCACGGTGCTCGTCGTGGTAGTGGGCGCCGCTCTCGCGCTCACGGCGATGTCGCTCAAGGACAAGCAGGAGGATAATGCCCGCGCCGACAAGATGGGGCAGATTCTCCAGGCAGTGCGCCTCACCTCGCCCCGCGACCAGGTGATTGCCGATTTCGGCAAATATATCACCGAGCAATATGTCGTTAACTCCGAAGGCGCGAAAGTCGACGGCGTGGAGGCCTTCAACGTCAATGTGGCTGCCGAGGCCAAGAAGCCCGCGTCCGAGCGTTTGCTCCCGGTATATGTGTGCTCGCTCCCCGATGCCGGCACCAAATACATACTCCCGCTGGCCGGTATGGGCCTGTGGGGGCCGATTTGGGGCTATGTCTCTTTCGATGCCGACGGCGCTACGATCTATGGCGCGTTCTTCGACCACCAGGGTGAGACCCCGGGCCTCGGCGCTGAAATAGCGAAACCCCTCTTTTCCGACCAGTTCCGCGGGCTCACTGTTGTGAAGAACGACGAGTTCGTCCCCGTCACCGTGGTCAAGAAGGGCCTGAAGCCCGACGGCGACCAGGACTATGTCGACGGAATTTCGGGCGGCACCATCACCTCTATGGGCGTGGCCTCGATGCTCGACGGCTGTCTGATCCCCTACAAGGCATTTCTCGAATCTCTTAGCGAAAAATAAACGGCTATGGCTGACAAGATTAACTATAAAGAGGTGTTTTTCAACCCTCTGTCGAAGGATAACCCGGTGATTGTGCAGGTGCTCGGCATCTGCTCCTGCCTGGCCGTCACCGCCAAGCTCGAACCGGCGTTGGTGATGGGGCTCTCGGTTCTCGCGGTCCTCGCGTTCTCCAACGTGATTATCTCGCTTATACGTAACACGATACCGACTAACATCCGCATCATCGTGCAGCTTGTGGTGGTTGCCGCGCTGGTAATCATAGTAAACCAACTGCTGCTGGCCTACGCCTACGATGTTAGCAAGCAGTTGTCGGTGTTCATCGGTCTGATTATCACCAACTGCATACTGATGGGGCGCCTGGAGGCGTTCGCCATGGGCAACAAGCCGTGGCCCTCATTCCTCGACGGCATCGGCAACGGGCTGGGCTACGCCTGGATTCTCGTGGTCGTTGGCTTCTTCCGCGAACTTCTCGGCAGCGGCACCCTGTTCGGTTACCAGGTGGTTCCCGACTCGTGGTATGAGGCCGGTTACGCCAACAACGGCCTGATGATTCTCCCGCCGATGGCCCTGATCGTGGTGGCCTGCGTTATATGGGTTCACCGCGCCCGCAACCCGGAACTTCAAGAAAAGGCCTGAGGCCGTGAATAGCTAACCGCACGACTATTTTAGAAATGGAAAATTTCAACCTGTTCATACGGTCGATTTTCGTCGACAATATGGTGTTCGCCTACTTCCTCGGCATGTGCTCCTTCCTGGCCGTGTCGAAGAACGTGAAGACCGCCTTCGGCCTGGGTGTGGCTGTGACGTTCATGCTCGTCGTGACCCTCCCGATCAACTATCTTCTTGAAAACTATGTGCTCAAGGCGGGAGCGCTCTCCTGGCTCGGCGAGGATTTCGCCGCGGTCGACCTGAGCTTCCTGTCGCTGATAATGTTCATTGCCGTTATCGCCTCTATGACGCAGCTTGTCGAGATGACGGTCGAGAAGTTCTCCCCGAGCCTCTACGCTTCGCTCGGCATCTTCCTTCCCCTGATCGCTGTGAACTGCGCTATCCTCGGCGGCTCCCTCTTCATGCAGCAGCGCGAGTGGACCAGCGTATGGACCGCCACCTGCGCCGGTGCCGGATGGGGCCTAGGATGGCTGCTCGCCATCACCGCCATCGCCGCCATACGCGAGCGCGTGGCCTCATACTCCAACGTGCCCGCCCCGCTCCGCGGCATCGGCATCACCTTCATTCTCTGCGCTCTTATGGGCATCGCCTTTATGAGCTTCCTTGGCATTAAAATCTAACCCCCCGACATTCGACTATGATACTGCTGGAAACATCAACCCATTGGCCCACAGTGCTCTCGGGTGTTGCGATCTTCCTGGTCATCACGCTGGTTCTCGTAGCGGTGCTTCTTATCGCCAAGAAGTACCTTGTAAGTTCCGGCAACGTGACCGTTACCATCAACTCCGACCGTAAGGTGGAGGTTGCCGCCGGAGTGCCCCTCCTTTCGGCTCTGGCCACCAAGAATGTGTTCCTCCCCTCGGCCTGCGGCGGCAAAGGTAGCTGCGGCCAGTGCAAGGTGCGTGTTCCCGAAGGTGGTGGCGAAATCCTTCCTACCGAGGCCGTGCATTTCACCCGCAAGGAAATCAAGGACAACTGGCGCCTGGCCTGCCAGGTGAAGGTCAAAAACGACATCGACATAAAGGTGCCCGCCTCGGTGCTCGACATCAAGGAGTACGAGTGCACCGTGGTGTCGAACAACAATGTGGCGACCTTCATCAAGGAGTTCATCGTGGCTCTCCCCGAGGGCGCGCATATGGACTTCATCCCCGGCTCATACGCCCAGATCAAGATTCCCCCCTTCAATATCGACTACGACAAGGATATCGACAAGGCTTCGATCGGCGCGGAATACCTCCCCGCATGGGAGAAGTTCGGCCTCTTCGGCCTCAAGTGTGTCAATACCGAGACCACAGTGCGCGCTTACTCGATGGCCAACTATCCCGCCGAGGGTGACCGCTTCATGCTCACCGTGCGCATAGCCACGCCCCCCTTCAAGCCGAAACCCGAGGTTGGCTTTATGGACGTGAACCCGGGTATCGCTTCGAGCTACATATTCACCCTCAAGCCAGGCGACAAGGTGATGATGAGCGGCCCTTACGGCGACTTCCACCCGATTTTCGACTCGAAGAACGAGATGATTTGGGTAGGTGGCGGTGCCGGTATGGCTCCCCTCCGCGCTCAGATCATGCATATGACCAAGACCCTCAAGACTACCGACCGCGAGATGCATTATTTCTACGGCGCCCGCGCTCTCAACGAGGTGTTCTATCTAAACGACTTCCTCGAACTGGAGAAGGAGTTCCCCAACTTCCACTTCCATCTGGCGCTCGACCGCCCCGATCCCGCGGCCGACAAGGCCGGGGTGAAGTACACTCCGGGATTCGTGCACCAGGTAATGTACGATACTTACCTAAAGGACCACGAGTCGCCCGAGGATATCGAGTACTATATGTGCGGTCCCGGCCCGATGAGCAACGCCGTCAACAAGATGCTCTACTCCATCGGTGTCGAGCCTGAAAGCATACACTACGATAATTTCGGTGGATGATGTTGAGGATCACACATAACGCTGACCTTACTCGACTGACCACATTCGGCATCCATGCCGAATGTGGCTGTTTAGTGGAATATGACAGCCCCGATGAGCTTCGCCAGGTTGCCGACGAGCACCACGGACTTCTTTCCGGCGAGGTTTTCTGCCTCGGCGGCGGGAGCAACGTGCTCTTTGCCGATGGCTTCTATCGCGGTACGGTGCTCCATTGCGCGGGCGATGCCATCGAGGAGCTTCCTCCATCTGATGGCCAGGCCGATTCCGTTGTCCGGCTACGCGTTGGGGCGGGTGTCGTGCTCGACAATCTCGTTGACTACGTCGCAGCCCGCAGATACTGGGGGCTGGAGAATCTCGCCGCGATTCCCGGA
Source organism: uncultured Muribaculaceae bacterium (assembly GCA_910587075.1). Classification (GTDB taxonomy): domain Bacteria; phylum Bacteroidota; class Bacteroidia; order Bacteroidales; family Muribaculaceae; genus UBA7173. The sequence goes on along the minus strand of CAJUKE010000001.1, from coordinate 246,347 downwards.
CGCGTCGGTGGCGCCGCCGTGCAGAACGTCGGAGCCTATGGCGCCGACTTCTCGCAGTGCGTGGAGCTGGTAAGGGCTTTCGACATTGACCGACACCGTGTGGTGGAATACCCAGCGGAGGAGTGCGCGTATGGCTACCGCCAGTCATATTTCAAGACTCCCGACTCGCCGCGTCTCGCTATTTTCGAGGTAGTGCTCCGGCTAAGCCGTGAGGCCAACCCCAGGCTCGGTTACGCCGGGGTGAGGGAGGCGCTCGGCGATACCCCCCAGGAGGAGATTACTCCGGCGATGATCGCGGAAGCCATACGGAAAGTGCGCTCGGCAAAACTGCCCGACCCCTCGGAGGTGGGTAGCGCCGGGAGTTATTTCAAGAACCCGGTGGTGCCAGCGGCGGAGCTCCCCGGTATCGAGGATTCCTGGGAGCGCTTTTGCGACAGGCATTCCGTAGCCCATATGCCGCTCCAATACCACGAGGGTGCCGACGGCACCGCCAAATTATCCGCAGCCTGGATGATTGACAAATCGGGCTGCAAGGAGCTATCCAGTGGAGGCGCCGCGCTATGGCCCACCCAGCCCCTCGTGATTGTGAACCGAAGCGGTAGCGCCATCGCGGCCGATGTGCTTGCGTTGCAGCGGATGGTGCAGGACCGTGTGGAGGAGGCTTTCGGCGTGCGCCTGGAGCCGGAGGTTGTCAGGCTTTAAGCCGCCGTCCCAGCGGTTCAACCCGGGTATTTGGCGAATAACCGCGACCTACCGCAACAAAATTTAAGATTTGTACGTTCTATTTTTGAACGGGTGGCGGCGTTATAAGGCCGCGTCATCCCGGGCGTTTCAATTATTTTAGTATACACCTATCTATCATTTGTGTAGATGAGCTCTTTTGTTATCGAGGGAGGGCGCACCCTCAGCGGCGACATCGTTCCCGCCGGCGCCAAAAACGAAGCACTGCAGGTAATCAGCGCCACACTGCTTACCTCCCAGCCTGTTGAGATTTCCAATATCCCGGAAATCCGCGACGTCAAGAACCTGATCGAGCTCCTGCGCCAGATGGGTGTGAAGGTGACTCGCCATGAAAGAGGGCGTTATACGTTCCAGGCCGACGACGTTGACCCTTCGTACATCCTGTCGGACGACTTCATCACCCGTGCGTCGCATCTCCGGGGCTCGGTGCTCGTAGTCGGGCCGCTGCTCGGCCGTTTCGGCAGCGTCTATTTCCCCAAGCCCGGGGGCGACAAAATTGGTCGCCGCAAGGTCGACACCCATATCCAGGGGTTCATCAACCTCGGGGCCGAGTACACCTACGAGCCCAAGAAGCACGCCTACCTGCTTACGGTTCCCGATGGGCGGCGTTTGCGCGGCACGTATATGCTGCTCGACGAGGCGTCAGTGACCGGCACCGCCAATATCCTCATGGCCGCTTCGTATGCCGAGGGGGAGACAACCATTTACAACGCCGCTTGCGAGCCCTACGTCCAGCAGCTCTGCAAACTTATGACAGCCATGGGTTGCGAGATTTCGGGTATAGGCTCGAATCTGCTGAAAGTTAAAGGTTTCGCTTGCGAGCCCGGGGGCGCTACCCACGGCATTCTGCCCGATATGATCGAGGTCGGCAGCTTCATAGGTATGGCGGCTATTACCCGCAGCTCGCTGACTATCAAAAACGTAAGCTACGACAATCTCGGCATCATTCCCGAAAGCTTCCGCCGCCTTGGAATCCTCCTGGAGCAGCGCGGCGACGACATATTCGTACCGGCCCAGGAGAGTTATGTGATCGACACGGCGCTCGACGGCTCTATTATGAACATAGCCGACGCTCCCTGGCCCGGCCTCACCCCTGACCTCCTGAGCGTGATGCTCGTTGTGGCTACCCAGTGCCGCGGCAGCGTGCTGATACATCAGAAGATGTTCGAGAGCCGCCTTTACTTTACCGACGGCCTTATCGAGATGGGCGCGCAGATTATACTCTGCGACCCGCACAGAGCCGTCGTGATCGGCCACGACCATAAGTTCACGCTCCGAGGCAACCATATGAGCTCGCCAGACATCCGAGCCGGTATCGCGATGCTTCTTGCCGCGATGTCGGCCAAGGGCACCAGCGTGATAGGGAACATCGAGCAGATCGACCGCGGATATGAGCGCATCGACGAGCGCCTCAACCGCCTCGGGGCCTCCATCGCGCGCGTCGACTGACGGCGAGGCTCCGAAGTGGATCTGGTTCTTGATATACAGATAGCGACGAGCCATAACATAAGGACCAACTTAAGGCCGGAAATATCGCAAGCTTTGATGCGCCGCGATATTTCCGGCCTTTTTTATTTGTTGGCATAAAAGTCGAAAGATTGGCATATTTGGATAATTACGGAAATTTTTCCGCAATTATTTCATACCTTTGGTTCGCATAATCATGGATGGTCCGTTGACCTTTGGCAGAGGGTCCGACGGCATTGTGAATCAGAGTTTTTTTCAAGGTTGTCAGCGGATTTTTTCTGTTGGAGAGCTTTTATTTTTTTTAGTTGACAAGGTGATGGTCACTGCTTTAATTATTCTTTTCGTTCTCGGCTACATCGGTATAGCCTTGGAACACGTGTTGCACATCAATAAAGCCACGTTCGCGCTTTTGATGTGCGGTATTCTCTGGGCCGTTTACGGGCTGATGGGGCATGACCCCAATCTGTCGAGTGACATTGTGGAGTCGCTCGGCGACACTTGTGAGATAGTGGTGTTCCTGATCGGCGCGATGACCATCGTGGAGCTCATCGACCGTTACGGCGGTTTCAATATTATCGTGCGCCGTATCCACGCCAAGAACAAGCGCGGACTCCTATGGGTGCTTGCCTTCGTGGCATTTTTCCTTTCGAGTATTCTCGACAATATGACCACCACCATTATTATGGTGATGATGCTGCGGCGCATGCTCTCCGACCAGAAAGAGCGCTGGCTGTTCGCCTCCGTGATAGTGCTGGCCGCTAATGCCGGGGGCGCCTGGTCGCCCATTGGCGACATCACCACCATAATGCTGTGGATGAAGAACTACGTTTCCTCCGTCGACCTTATCGTGAACCTCCTTCTGCCGTCGCTCGTGGCTATGGTCGTGCCTACCTGGATCGCGAGCCGCTATGTGTCGAGCGGCCCGGTGGAGCAGCTCAACGAGAACGACCGCCGCGTGGGTTACGTCCTTTCCGACCACCATTACCACCTGTCGGTTTGGATACTGATATGCGGTGTGGCCGGGCTTCTGTTCGTGCCGGTGTTCAAGTCGGTAACCCATCTGCCCCCCTATATGGGCATCCTCTTCTCGCTCGGTGCTTTGTGGCTCGCTACTGAGCTGATTGTGCGCCATTACAACCTCGACTCCAAAATGGAGGGGCGCATATCGCAGGTGGTCAAAAGCATTGATATGTCGACCATCCTCTTCTTCCTTGGCATATTGATGTCGGTAGCCGCCCTGCAGCAGGCCGGCATCCTCGCCGAGCTCGCCGCCTGGCTCAACGACCAGTTCCATCAGCCGTATATAATCAACGGCATCATCGGCGTGCTCTCCTCGATTGTCGACAATGTGCCCCTGGTGGCGGCCTGTATGAATATGTACCCCGTGGCAACCGACGCGATGATCCAGGCATCGGCCGATCCGGCCTACACCCAGTTCTTCGTATCCGACGGACTGTTCTGGCATCTGCTGACTTTCTGCGCCGGAGTCGGTGGCTCGCTGCTGATTATCGGCTCGGCCGCGGGCGTGGTCGCCATGGGCATCGAGAAAATCCAGTTTATGTGGTACGTCAAGCGTGTCACACTTCTGGCCTTCGCCGGTTATATCGCCGGTATGGCCTGCATCTGGGTCGAATCGCTGTTCCTCTCGTTCTGAACCAGTCAGCGCTAAAAAAGAACTACTTATAGAAACTACTGAATAATTGCTCATAACCGATAAGCCGCGGCCCGCAACTTTGCGTGGTCGCGGCTTGTTCATTATAGGTAGGCCGGATCACGGTGGAGTCGCCGCCGTGTCCGTCTCTTTCACATAAAATTACGGTTATGACTGACAGATTATCCTATGAAGCTAAAAAAGAGCTCCCCGACAGTGTTTTCGGACTACCCGAACGCCGCGAATACCCTATGCCCGACGCCGCCCATGTGCGAGCCGCCGAGGCATATTTCCGTTACTGCCCCGAGGAGCTGAAGCCGAAACTTGCCCGAGCCATTCTCGCCAGCGCCCGCGAGTACGGGGTCGATGTCGAGAGTCCGACGGTGCTCAAATACGCCGCTGAGTAAGTCAGCGCCCGGTGCCGCCGCTGTAGCCACAGACCGTTGCTCGCGAAGCCCCCCGGCCCACGCGAGAGGCTCCCTGTAACCTTAAATTAAGCTAAAAAACGCGGCTTTTGGACGTTTATTTTTAAAAATTCTGTTTTATTGTTTAATTTTGCGGCTCATATGGGGGTTACTGCCTCTGCTAAACTGTTTGGACTAATTTAGGTTACTATCTTATTTTAAGCGGTTTATAAGTATGTACAGGGCCTTGCGCCCTATTTTGTCATTTCAATGCCATGACTCATACTCCGGAAGAATATAAGGAAATAGCTCCGCATGACGACGACCAATTCCAGCAACGAATGGCCCATTTGCTTGCCGACCCTGGATTTGAGCGCGCCATTAAATATGTGATGCCCGACGCCGACTTTAAGGAATTGTCGGAAAAGTTGCTGAAAATCAACAATAAGGATGATTTCCAGCGTCATATTATGCTCGACATCCTTCTGATGCTCGAAAGAGCCACCACTTCGGGTGTCACTGACACGGGCATTGACAGCCTTGACCTGTCGAAGAGCCGCCTGTTTATCACCAACCACCGCGACATCGTGCTCGACGCCTCGTTCCTCGGGCTCGCCATGCTGCGCCACGGGCTCCCCGCCCAGGAGGTGGCCTTGGGCGACAACCTCCTCATCTACGATTGGATTTCCGATCTTGTGCGCCTCAATAAGGGTATAATCGTGAAGCGCAACCTGCGCCTCACCAAAGCGCTTGAGGCCGCAAAGCAGCTCTCAGGGTATATCCATTACTGCATTCAGAAGAAAGGGGAGTCGGTTTGGATCGCCCAGCGCGAAGGGCGCGCCAAGGACTCCAACGACGTTACCCAGGAGAGCGTGCTGAAGATGCTCGCGCTCGCCGGCGACGCGCCTTCGCTCGCCGGGCGTCTGATGGAGCTCAACATAACCCCGACCTCCATATCCTACGAGTACGACCCCAACGACTACCTGAAGGCCCGCGAGTTTCTCGCACGCCGTCGCGACCCCGAGTTCAAGAAATCGCAGCGCGACGACCTGTTCAGTATGGAGACAGGCATTCTCCAGTACAAAGGCAGCGTGAATTTCGCAGTCGGTCCCTGCATCAATTCCGAGCTTGAGAAGCTTGTTGACTGCGCCGACAAGGTGGAAGTGGTGCGCAAGGTGTGCGCCCTTATCGACGAGCACATCCACCGCGGCTACAAGATATTCCCCCTCAACTATATAGCTTACGACACGGTGAATTCAACAGACCGTTTCAAGGATTGCTATACGGCTGAGGACGTGGAGAAGTTCAACGTTTACCTCGACGGACAGATCGCGAAAGTCGACCTCCCCGACGTTACCGACGATGAGCGGGCGTTTATGCGTCACGCGATTCTCGATATGTACGCCAACCCCCTGCGCAACAAGCTCGCTGCCGAAGGGGAATAACCTAATCAAGGATTTTCACAAGCACTAACATACGCCGGGAGCTTGTCGATACGCAAGCACCCGGTAATGCGTCAATACAATTATGCGTGTCTCCCTTGTACTTCTGCTGACCCTGTTGGTGTTCAACGGGTTGGTCGATTGGTATATCTACCGCCAGTTGCAGCGGCGCGCTTCGCGATGGCTGGCCCGCGTTCAGAAATGGACGGCTGTAGCCCTGTGCGTACTTTTACTCGCCGCCATCATCATACCCGCCCGCTCGGGTAGTTCCGACGAGTTGGTGTTCAAGATGTGGCTCCTGTTCAGCTATTTCTCGATCTACATTCCCAAATACATAGCCGCCCTGTTTGACATCATCGGCGGCTTGCCGCGGCTGTGGCATAAAGGGCGCGTGCCGGGTATGGCGTGGGCCGGGACCATTTTGGGCGTCATCGTGTTCCTCTGCTTCTGGTGGGGAGCGCTGATTAACCGCTACAATATCGACACCAAGGAGGTCGATGTTGAGATAGCCGGACTTCCAGAGTCGTTTGACGGCTATCGTCTGGCGCAATTCTCCGATATGCACGTCGGCACTTTCGGTTCAGATACAGCTTTCGTGTCGGAAATTGTGGACCATATTAACGCTTCGCGACCCGATGCGATTGTGTTCACAGGCGACATCGTCAACCGTCAGTCCGACGAGATTGAGCCGTTCGTCCCCGTGCTCTCCCGGCTGAGCGCCCCGGACGGCGTTTACGCCATCCTCGGCAACCACGACTATGGCGATTACCGCGAATGGGACTCCCCCGAGGCGAAGAAAGCCAATATGGAGGCGCTTTACGATGCTTACCGCCGCGCCGGTATCAAGCTGCTCTTGAATGAGACCGTGTGGCTGCGTCGTGGCAACGATTCCATAGCTCTGATCGGGGTGGAGAATATCGGCGACAAGCCTTTCCCCGTCTATGGCTCGCTCGCGAAGGCTTACCCGGCGCTTGGCGATTCGGTAACCAAGATACTACTCACCCATAACCCCGCCCACTGGACCGATTCGATCCGCGACGATAACGGGGCCAATGTCGCCCTCTCGCTGGCCGGACACACGCACGCCATGCAGGTAGAGCTGTTCGGTATCTCGCCGGCCGCTATGCGCTACGAAACTTGGGGCGGAATGTATGCCGACCATTCGGGTAAGCGCAAACTCTACGTCAACATCGGCGCTGGTGAGGTTGGCGTGCCTATGCGCATCGGCGCTACCCCGGAAATAACGCTGCACATCCTCCGCCGCTGATGCATAGCGCGGCGACCTTCCTTTCCAAACTGAATTCACTCTCTTCAATTACCGATATACCATGTCCCTTTCCGCGACCGCTATAATAGCCGGAGAACTCAATATCCCTGAAAAGCATGTGGCGGCGGCTCTCGGCCTGCTCGCCGAGGGTTCCACGATCCCTTTCATAAGCCGCTACCGCAAGGAGGCCACCGGCGGCCTCGACGAAGTCGAGATATTCGCCATACAGCAGCGTTTCGACGCCCTCCAGGAGCTTTTCAAGCGCAAGGAATACATACTCCAGACCATAGAGGCCCAGGGCAAGCTGACCGATGAGCTTCGTTCGCGCATCGAGGCGGCCAAGGAATTCGCCGTGCTGGAGGATATGTATATGCCATACAAGGCGAAGCGACGCACCCGCGCCCAGGTGGCCCGGGAAAACGGCCTGGAGCCCCTCGCCAAAATCATTATGTCGCAGAAATCCGTAAACCCGGAGGCCTCGGCAACCAAATTCCTTGGCGAAAATGTGGCCGACGCTGAGGCCGCGATAGCCGGCGCGTCGGACATCATCGCGGAGTGGGTCAGCGAGAACGAGACTGCCCGCGACAGGGTGAGAACCACTTTCCGCCGCTCCGCCGTGCTTACCTGCAAGGTGGTGAAGGGCAAGGAGGAGGAAGCCGCAAATTACCGCACCTACTTCAAAGTCAGCGAGCCGTTGAACCGCTGCTCGTCGCATCGTTACCTCGCGATGCGCCGCGGGGAGGCCGACGGCCTTCTTAAGGTGTCGATCGGTATTGACAACGACGCTATGACCGACCGTCTGCTGAAGCTCTTCATAAGGCGCGAGGCTTCTCCCAAATCGGCCGCAATCGTGGAGGACGCGGTGCGCGATGCCTATAAGCGTTTGATTCTTCCTTCCATAGAGACTGAAATAGCGGCTGAGGCGAAAGCTAAGGCCGACGAGGGCGCCATACGCATCTTCGCCGACTCGCTTCACCAGCTGCTGCTGGGCGCTCCCCTCGGGCCTAAGCGCACTATGGGCATTGATCCCGGCTACCGCACGGGGTGCAAGGTCGTTTGCCTCGACGAGGCTGGCGCCCTGCTGTGCCACGATGTTGTGTATCCCACGCCGCCGCGCAACTATACGGTCGATGCCGAAAAGCGCATCCTCAAACTCGTGGAAACCCATCGAATCGAGGCTATAGCCATCGGCAATGGTACGGCGAGCCGCGAGACCGAACGCTTCGTTCGCTCGCTTAAGTTCCCCGGCAAGGTTGAGATCTTCGTGGTGAGCGAGAACGGCGCGTCGGTTTATTCCGCCTCGCAGATAGCCCGCGACGAGTTCCCCGACTATGATGTTACGGTGCGCGGAGCGGTCTCGATCGGGCGCCGGCTGATGGACCCCCTGGCCGAGCTGGTGAAGATTGATCCAAAATCAATCGGGGTGGGGCAGTACCAGCATGATGTTGACCAGGCAAAACTCAAGCGCTCGCTCGATATGACGGTTGAGAGCTGCGTTAACTCGGTGGGGGTTAATCTCAACACAGCGTCGCGCCGGCTTCTATCCTACGTTTCGGGCATCGGCGACGCCCTGGCAGGAAACATAGTGGCTTACCGAGAGGGTAACGGTAAATTCGCCTCGCGCAAGGAGTTGCTGAAAGTACCCCGCCTCGGGGCGAAGGCTTTCGAGCAGTGCGCCGGCTTTATCCGCGTGCCCGAGAGCGACAACATTCTCGACAACACTGCGGTACACCCCGAGCGGTACGCGCTCGTTGTGCGAATGGCGGCCGACAACGGCCGCAAAGTGAGCGAGCTGGTGGCCGACCCTGAGATTCTCAACGACATAGACCTCTCGCTGTATGAAAGTGACGGCATAGGGCTCCCGACTCTTAACGACATCATCGGCGAGCTGCGTAAGCCCGGCCGAGACCCCCGGCAGAAGGCCGCGGAGTTCCGCTTTGACGACAATGTGAGGGAGATCGAGGACCTGTGCGAGGGGATGGTGCTGCCGGGCATTGTCAACAACATCACCGACTTCGGCGCGTTTGTCGATATAGGTCTGCACGAAAGCGGGTTGGTGCACATAAGCCAGGTGTCCGACCGCCGTGTGCGGTCAGCCTCGGAGGTCCTGTCGCTGCACCAGCATGTGTTTGTGAAAGTGATCTCGGTTGACCTTGACCGGCGCCGTATCGGGCTGTCGATGCGCGGGGTCGACCAGAGCGGCATCGACTGACTTGCGGGTTATGGAGTGCGGCGCGCGGCATTCGGTGGTTGTGTGTGTCGGGAGTAACGCTCCCGACCGGGAACGCCGTATCAACGAGGCGTGCTCGCAGCTGGAGTCAATTCTTGCGGATTGTCGTTTTTCCCGCTCGATGGACTCCCCCGACACCAGCGGCCATACCGATTCGAGATACGCCAACCGGCTCTGCGCCGGGTGGTGCGATTGCCCCGACTACTGGGCGCTTAACGCGGCTCTTAAGGAGTATGAGCGAGAGCACGGGCGGGCTGATTCCGCGGGTGTGGTGGCTATCGACCTCGACATTGTAATTTTCGACGGGGAAATTATCCGTAAGGGCACATACGAAGCCCCTTACTTCCAGTACCTGTACACCGACCTCGTGTAGGGGGTGCCCATAGAGTCGAGCCGGGCGGCGAATTTCTCCTCTATGGCGAAGTCGAGGCTCGGCGATAGAATTATCGTGTCGGGCCGCAACACTTCGACCACGCGTTCTATGTCGTGGCGGTAATGGCCTCCGACAACGGCGTAGGTGGGTTTGATTCTGAGCGTTTTAACGTCGGCGGGGCGGTCGATGAAGAGTATGGTGGTCGACGATACTGACGCCCTGTTCCCTTCGCGGATGAAAAACGGCGTGGCCAATGTGTCGGGCGCTATCCTCAGCGAGTCAATCCCTCTGATGGCGAGCGGTTCCCTTAATCGCCACCCGACGCGGTTGAGCAGCGACTGATGGTGCCGCTCGGGAGCGTCGGTGAGTAGCCATGCGTTGTCATTGTCGAAAATCACCCACGCTGTGCAGAATGGGTCCGACAGCCTGTAATACTCTTCGTCTCTCGGTCGCGGCGCGCACAATGAGCATAGCGCGAGAAAGGTTGCCATCGCGATAGTCGCCGACACCCCGTAGATTGATTTACGTCGCTCCAGGGCGACGTACAGCAGCGCGAGAGCGCCGTAGTAAAACATAAGTGTCCAAGCCGGGAACCAAAGTCCGTCGAGCGCGTTCCAATCGAGGGTGTTAGTGAACCGGGCGATGGTGTCGAGCGCGCCGCAGATCCAATCGGCCGCGTGCGCCAGCCATCCTGTGCCGAGTCCGGCCATCCCGAGCAGTATCAGCAGTATACCGCATCCCATTAGCGCCGGGAGCAGTACCGCTGCCGGGATATTGGCTATTAGGAACGCCAGCGGGAACTTGTGGAACAGCCAGGAGCTTACTCCGGCCGTGGCCGCTACAGCCGAAACGCACACCGCGACCCAGGAGCCGACCACTCTCACCACGGCGTATTTCGAGCGTCGGGGCGCTCCCTTGTCGGCAAAGGCCAATATTCCCGCTACGGCGAGAAACGACATTTGGAATCCGGGCGAGTAAAGCGACATCGGGGAGAACAACATTATGGCTATCGCGGCGCCGCACAGGGAGTTGAACCCGGAGGTGGGGAGTTTAAGCGTGCGCCCGGCGATCACGAAGCTCGCCATTACCGCCGCCCTTACAACGGAGGCCGGGGCACCCGTGAGCGCCACATATCCCCAGGTAGCGGCCAACGTGGCCACCATTGCCCATCGGCGGGCACCTCCGAGGCGGAGGGGAAAGAATACCAGCGAGAGGAAGGTAGCTATTACGGCGAGATGCGTGCCGCTTATGGCGAGCATATGGGCGAGTCCGGCGTCGGCAAACCGCCCGCGGGTATCCGCGTCGATATATGACGCTTCCCCAAGGAGTATGCCGTCGAGCATATCGGCGGTGCCATTGTTCACCCCAGACCCCCTTATGACGCGTGAAATCCTCTCGCGGGCGCGCTCGGCAGCCCCCTGTTTGGCGCGGCCCTCGGCGAGTATCTCGAAGCGGTCAGCGTCGCAAATCGCCCCTATGTTGTTTCTGAAGCAGTACGGCGCCATTGAAAATTCATATGGTACCTCCGGTGGCGCGAACGGTGAGCGCCAAAGGCCCTTGAGGCGGATTCTGTCGCCGGGGTGGAACAGCGCCTCGCCCGATTTGATATAGGCAATCGCCTTGAATCGCGCGGGGGCGAGGGTCTCGATCACCAGGCGGCTCCCGCTGTCGCTTTCGCGGGCCTCAGCCACGATGGCTTCAACCTCGGTCAGGGGCGTCAGCCCCGATAGGTCAGACGCCGGTCTTAGATACAGCCCCATGGACGTGCAGCCGATGGCCGCGGTAAGGAAGAGCGCCGCGGCGTAGCTTCGGCCGACGGCGAGCAGTGCGATTCCCGCGGCGAGGAGTCCGGCCACCGCGTACCATTGGGCCGGAGCCGCGGTGACGGATAAAACAATACCCGCCGCGAAAACCGCGGCGGGGTATAGGAGCGGGGTGGAGCGGAGTCCGCTGTTCATCGCGTGGCCTGATAGGGCTGAAACGACGTCAGTCGATGGTGTGCATCACCACGAAGAACGACGACACACCGATGATAATCCACAGAAGCACGGCGAGCAGCAGAGGCTTCACGCCTACTTTTTTGATCATCGCGAGCGACAGTCCGGCACCGATGAAGAAGAGGGTCACCACGAGTGCTTTCTTGGCCACATACACGATGCCGGAGCAGAGCGCCTCGGGGAGTCCGCAGTAGGTGTTGATCACCATGGCTATCACGAACAGGAAGATGAACCAGGGTATTGAGATGCTCTTGGAACTCTTGTCGCGGAAGATGAACATGGTGACGAACGCCAGGGGGATGATCCACAGCGCGCGGGTACACTTGATAAGTGTGGCGATCTGGCACGCCTCGGGTCCGTATGCGTCACCGGCGCCGACTACCGACGAGGTGTCGTGGATGGCGATGGCCGCCCAGGTGCCGAACTGGGCCTGCGACATATCGAAAGCGTGGCCAAGGGGCGGGAATATGAAGAGGGCGATGGCGTTGAGAATGAAAATCACACCGAGCGAAACGGCCATCTCGTGGTCGTCGGCCTTGAGCACCGGGCCCACGGCGGCGATGGCGCTACCGCCGCATATCGCGGTGCCGGAGGCGATGAGGTAGGAGGTTTTGCGCTGCAGGTGCATCCAGTAGCCGAGCAGGATACCGAACACCATAACGCCGATTACGGACACGACGGTGAACATCATACCGTCGGCACCGCTTTTCAGGGCCTGGGTGAGGTTCATACCGAAGCCGAGACCAACCACAGAGGCTTGCAGCAGGTACTTGGATGCCTTCTTGTTGAATGTCGGGAACGGCATCGGGAATATGAAGGCGAATACGAGTCCGGCGAAGAGGGCGATGGCCGGCGATATGAAATCGCCGACACCGATGGCGCCAAACGGGAAAGCGATTATCACGACGGCGAGTATGTACACCCATTTCGCGTAACCGTTGACAGCGGGTTGATTGTTGTTCAACTTCACGATTGCGTTTTTTTAATCTACTATGTTATTTTGTTGACAATCTGATTATAAGGTATCGTCGGAAAGGAAGCGGCGCCGTTTCGAGTTCCATATTTCCCACGACACGAATGCCTGGAGAAGAAGCATCTCAAGCCCGTTCTTTACCTCGGCGCCCTGTTCGGCGGCTTTCTTCATAAATAGAGTCGTGTCGGGGTTGTACAGCAGGTCGTAGCAGAGGAATGAGTCGTCGAGCAAGTCATAAGGTATGTCGGGGCATGAATCCATATGGGGGTACATACCTAACGGTGTCGTGTTCACGATTATCTTATGCTCGGCCATAATCTCCGGGGTGAGCTCGCCATAGGTCAGCACGCCCGGCTTTTTAGTGCGCGAAACCAGCTGCGGCGTTATCCCGAGGTCCTCCAGAGCGACGGCCACGGCCTTCGACGCGCCCCCGGTGCCGAGCATCAGAGCACGCTTCATATATGGCTTTAGCAACGGTCTGAGCGAGTCGCCGAACCCGATATAGTCGCTGTTGTAGCCGATGAGCTTGAACTCGTTGGGACTCTTCCCTTCCACAAACTTTATAACGTTTACCGCTCCGATTCGTTTGGCAGCGGGGTCAATATCGTTGAGATAGGGGAGTACCTGCTCCTTATAGGGGATGGTCACGTTCAGTCCCCGCAGGTTCGGGGTCTCGGCAATCAGTTCGGTAAGGTCGCCTATATCGGGAATCTCGAAGTTGATGTATTGCGCGTTAATGTGCTCCGCTTCAAACTTTTTGTTGAAGTAGTTCTTCGAAAAAGAGTGTACGAGCGGGTAGCCGATCAGGCCATAGATTTTTTCGTTAAGTTGTGTCATACGCACTGCTGGGTTTGCTGACGGCAAAATTACAAAAAAACCTTAAAAATCGGCTACCCCGTGTCAATTTTAGTCAATAAACGCGATAAAAAGCCCCTCACTCGGTCGTGGTGGGCGCCGCGGGAAGCTCGGTCGAGGTCGCCGCGGTGTCGGCTTTAGCCTCGGTAAGTTCCCGGTAGCGCTTGTCCATCGCCTCGGATATTTTCATCCCGAGTGTGGTTATTTCGGCCTGCTGGGTCTCGTCGAGCTTCACGCCCGAAGCCTCGAAGGCCGTCGTGATAGCTTTCAGCGAGTCGATGTAAGCGCCGTAGGAGGCGGTCGACGACAGGGTGTCGATTATGGCAGGTTGGGCTTCGAGGGTTGCCACATAGGCATCGTATTCCTTTGTGCCGCCGCAGGCGCTCAGCATGAGCGCCGCGGTGGCCGCGATATACAGTTTCTTCATAGTGGTCAGGCGTTTGTTGTTTCAGACTGGTGTTCCTTGATGAACGCCACGGCTATGGCGCCGAGGCAGAGCGATATGCCCGCGATAATCATCATCATATGCTGAGGCGCGAGGGTGTCGGCTCCGCCGAAGAAGCTGAGAATCCAGCCACCGAGAAGAGCGCCCACGATCTGCGGGATGCATATCGAGCAGTTGAAAAGCCCGAGGTAAGCGCCGATATTACCCCCCTTGAGCGAGTTGGTGAGTATCGTGAAGGGCCAGGCGAGCATGGCGGCCCATGCGCATCCGATAAGGAAGAACGACACGAAGAGCAGGTACTGGTCGTGGAGCAGTCCGGCACTTATGAAGCCGGCGGCGCCGAGCAGGAGGCTCAGGGCGTAGGAGAATTTGCGCGAGCGGAACATCGGGAGCACCACGGCCCAGAGCACGGAGCCGATGGCCTGCACGGCGAAGAGGATGCCCACCCAGTTGCCCGCGTCGTTATACTGGGCCGACTCGGTGTTGAGCACCACTGATGTGCGGAACGACGCGTTAGCGGGATTCTCAAGCACAACCTCCGAGGCACCGTCGATCACGAGTTCACCCGTCTTGGGGTCGTGGGTGCATATGTCGGCTGTGGTGAGTGTGGTCGGGCCGCTCATACGCGAAAGGTAGTCAATGAGCTTGAACTCAGGTGTGTTCACTATTTCCGAACCGTTGACGAGTAGGGGGCTGCCGTCGGTGGGGATCATTGTTCCGAATGCGTAGGGGCTGACGCCACCCACGGTGTGGATCATATCGCCGGTAACCACGGGTGTGGCGATGGCAATCCCTTTTGCGGGCACCGAGATGTCGATGCCGCCGCTCTTGATTTCAACCGACTCAACGTCGTCGCGGAGTATGGCTACCGACGAGGCGGGGATGAAACGTCCGTCGGCGGTTTCGATGCCGGCCACGGTGGCTTTGCCGTGGTCAACAACGATGTCCTTGCCGTTGACGAGGATGTATTTGGCCGAAATATCGTTGACGGTGTTCCCGGCAGCGTCGGTCTGCGCGATGCCCTGGATTGTGGTGGTCTCGGGGCAGTCAAACGCGTTCTTGGCGATGGTGCCGTTGGTGTAGGTCCACATAAACAGGAACGCGAACCAGCAGAAGAACTGTACCAGTCCGACGGTCCAGAAGGTTTTCGGAGCCTTTACGAGGAGCTTGAAGAGGTTGGTTTTCTCTTTCGTGCCGTCGGTCGACTCTTCGGGGCCGCCGTTGTACTCCTTGTAGAGTTGCGGAGGCCATTCCTTTACCTTGGCGAGTGTGTAGAGCACGCAGCCAAGCAGTATGGCGGCTCCGAAATAGAACGAGAATACCACCGTCTGGGGGATAACCCCGGCAGCCGCGGTGTTTTTGAACCCTATCCAGGTTAGCAGGAAGGGGAACACATATCCTACGATCGATCCGGCGTTGCAGAGGAAACTCTGAATGGAGTAGGCGAGTCCTTTCTGTTTCTCGTTGACCATATCCCCCACAAGCATCTTGAACGGCTGCATAGCCATATTTATAGAGGTGTCGAGCAGCATCAGCGCCACCAGGCCGATGAGGATGGCCGATGATACGGCCAGCCCGAACGACCCGGCGTTGGGGAGTAGGCACATTACCAGCACAGCCACCACCGCTCCAACGATGAGGTAGGGGAGGCGTCGCCCGATGCGGGTCCAGGTCTTATCGGAGGCTGTGCCTACGAGAGGCTGCACTACGAGTCCCATCAGAGGCGGGAGAATCCAGAAATAGCTCAAGTCGTGCGGGTCGGCGCCGAGGGTCGCGAAAATGCGGCTCACGTTGGCGCTTTGCAGGGCGTAAGCGATCTGTACGCCGAAGAACCCGAACGACAGGTTCCACAGCTTCCAGAAACTTAAATCAGGTTTGGTTTTCATGGATAAGAATATGATATGTAAGCAGATAAAAAATAAGCGAATTGATGGCGGCGCCCGGGTTGGTCGGCGGCCGCGTGTCGGTGGTGTGCGGAGGCTGCGGCGTCAAGCCTGTCCGGCCTGTTCCTTCAGCCAGGCGATTTCCTCGCCCCATATGGCCTCATCGGGTGTCTCCAGAATCAGGGGGATGTTGTCGAAGCGCGGGTCCTTCATAAGGCGGGCGAAAAATTCGCCGCCGAGTTCGCCGGTGCCGATAGGCGCGTGGCGGTCAACCCTCGACCCGAGCCCTTTCTTGGAGTCGTTGAGGTGCATGCCGCGCAGATAGCGGAAGCCGACCACCCGGTCGAACTCCTCCCAAGCGGCGGCGTAACCCTCTTCTGATTTCAGGTCGTAACCCGCGGCGAAAGTGTGGCAGGTGTCGACGCATACGCCCACGCGTTCCTTATCCTCGATCCTGTCGATTATCTCGGCGAGATGCTCGAAGCGGAATCCGAGGTTCGAGCCCTGCCCGGCGGTCGACTCTATCACGGCCGTTACACCGCTGGTCTGGTCCAGGGTGATGTTGACCGACTCGGCTATGCGGGCCAGGCAGTCGGCCTCTTCTATCTGGTTGAGGTGCGAACCAGGGTGGAAGTTCAGCATCGTCAGGCCCAGTTGCTCGCAGCGGCGCATCTCGTCGAGAAACGCGTCGCGGCTCAGGCGCAGCTTCTCCGGGTCGGGAGCACCGAGGTTGATGAGGAAACTATCGTGGGGTAAAATGACTTCTGAAGAGAATCCTAACTTCTCGCAGTTCTCGCGGAAACGCGCGGCTTCGGCGGCCGAAATGGCGGCTGCCTTCCATCTCGACGGGTTGCGGGTAAAGAGCGCGAACGCGCCCATCCCGAGCTTCGCCGCGTTGACCGGCGCGTTGCTCACGCCACCTTCAACAGATACATGTGCTCCAATGAATTTCATAATAAGGCAAACTCAATTTCTCGAATCACGCACAAAGTTACAAAACTCAGCCCAAACTACCCCAAAAATCCACCCCACATTTTCCCGTTTCCCGAAAAAAGAATGTTAAAAGACGGGTAAGGGCCAATCAGTCCGAGAGGTGGTGCCCTTCGTTGTAGCGCTGGTTATCGGGGAGCGCTTCCTTGGCCGTCCCCTTTGCCATCAATTCTTTCAGTTCCGGCAGGTGCTGTCGGTAAATGTCGCGGGGTAGGGCGTTATGGGTCCGGCAGAGGCTCGCCGCCATACCTACGACCTCGCCCATCATGGCCGTGGTGCGCATTACGCGTACTGTGCCGAGGGCGACGTGGGTGCAGCTTATGTCGCGGCCAGCCATAAATAGGTTTTTGACGTTGCGCGAGTACAGGCAGCGGTAGGGCACGCCGTATGGATGGATGAACACGTGTCGGTTCGACGCGATGAACGGCCCGTCGGGGAACTGACGGCTGTTTTCCGGGTCGGGAAAGTGCAGGTCGATGCTCCAGGTGGCTGTGAACGAAGCGTCCTCATGGTTCACCCGTTTTACGAGGTCGTCCTCTTTCAGAATGTAATCGCCAAGTAACCGGCGCGTTTCGCGCTTTCCGCCGACGTGGGCCACCCAGTCGAGCTCGCGGTCGGTGTACAGCTTCAGATTGTTAACAAGGTAACTCCAGTTGGAGTAGGCCACGAGCATGCCATAGTCGCGCACGCGTTCGAATGCGTTCAGCTGGTCGGAGTGCATCCCGGTCTCCCAGGTCCATTCACCAACCGGGGTCCGATGGCATGTGGAATCGCTGAAAACGAGTCCGTAGTTGAATTTCGGGAATCTCCCCTTGCCGCCATCCGCTTCACGCGATCGCCACTGAACCGAGGCTCCCATTGTCATCGCGTCAGCTTGTTCGGGCGCCGAAGGCTCTCCGAATTCCAAACGGCTCTCGCGGCCGATCAGGAAGTCGGCTCCGGCGAGAAATCCCACCGTGCCGTCGCCTGTCGCGTCGCAAAACAGAGGGGCTGTGAAGCGCGCTCGTTTGCCTGTCAGAGTCTCGACGCCGGTCACACTCTCTATGCTGCCGTCAGGCGATAACGATACCTCGTTGACGTGCGTGTTAAGGAACAGCGAGATGTTTGGCTCCGACATAACCCATCGGAGTTTGTCGGAGTCGCCGTAGTTCGCCGCCGGTTGGGCGTTCCCTTCGATGGTCGGTGCGTACTCCTTGAGCATAGAGCCGAGAGCGGGATACTTGCCAAGATCGAGAGCGCCACCGAGGTGTACCCTTACCTCGGAACTGTTGTTGCCTCCGAGCACCGGCCTGTTTTGCAGGAGGGCTACCTTCAGCCCGAGGCGAGCCGCGCTTACCGCGGCGTGCATTCCGGCGATGCCTCCACCGATTACCACCAGGTCATACTTCCCTCCGTCCGTGATACCCGGCATATCGGAATGGCGCGCCCTGAATCGGGCGAGAGATGACGCGTCAGCCGGAGGCGCGTCATTTTTGTCGGTCGTGAGGTAAACGGCGTCACACCGTCCGTCGAACCCTGTAAGGTCTCGTAGGGATACGTTTGTCTGTCCTGTGTGGCTTTTGAAGTTTCCAGCATACTGCCATTCCCAGGCTGACCCGGTATGGCCGAGCTTGTTGGGCAATTTTTTGCCGTCAACTGCGATTTGGAAGGCCCCGGCTCCGTCTCCGTTATGCCAGGGCGAGGTCCAGTTGAAAGTTCGGGCAAAAACGTGGTATGTGCCTTCCTCAGGGAGTTGGATGCGCGTTTCAGCGTCAGCTACCGGTTTCCCGAGGCCGTGGGCGAGTAGATAAGTCGATCCCATCTCGTCGATGAATTGCGAGTCGGCGGTCCATCCCCCGGGATTGTCGAAGCTTTCCGCCTCGATTAGCAGGGAAGCCGCGTTAACGGCGCAGACGGTTATCGCGGCGGTTATTGAAAGCAGTAGCTTACGCATATGAGGTTGATTATGTGGAGCTGATGACTTATGGAGTACTTAATTCTTGACGAATTTTAGAGCGCTACCTTTGCCGGTGGCGATGTAGATTCCCGGCGAAAGCGATGATAAATCAGCGGTGGCCTCGTCGGTTCTCAGGGCCGAGAGGCCGTCGATGGTTCGGATTTCTACTTTTTCGCAAGATGGATTATGGAGCCGGTTTCCACGGATGGTGACTCCGTTGTCGTCGTTCCCCGGCTCGTTGACCGAGGTGGTTCCGCGCGGCATGGCCACCAGCATCTGCGGCCCTTTGCCCGGATTCGTCGTTGATTCTGACGCGGTAAAGCGGCTTAACGCGCGCCATTGATACGGGGTTGACACCCGAAATGTCACATATATGGCTCCTTCGTTGATTTTGGCTTTCACGAAGTCGGTAACATCCCAGCCTACATACGATTCGAGCATATTCTGAGTGAGCAGCGTGGTGGCCACCGGTTCGAAAACATGGCTGTGGTGGTTGTCCCAGGTAAGGTTGGCTGTGTAGGTGGAGGTGTTGCCGCCGAGTTCGAGTGTCTCAATGCCGTCGAGCGGACGGTTCTCGTTGTTGAGTTTCCCGGGCACCACGCTTTCGAAATATAGGCGTACTCCTATGCGGGCCGCGTCGTCGGGTACTTCGTCGAGGGGGAATGTGATGTAGATACGGCGCGTCCAGCCGTCGCCATTCTTCAGGTCGAGGGTCTGCGCGTCGGCATGTCCCTTGCTTTGTTCGGCCTGGTGCACGAAACTGTCGTATGTGGGGCCTATGACCTTGTCGGCTATGTGAATAGTAGCTTTCGACGCTCCGCTGAGTGCTTGTGTGCCCCGTGCGTCGGTTACGCTCTCAGCGAGGAATGTCACATCGGACTGAGCGTCGGCCACTTCCCAGAAATAGGGGCAGTTGGTAACCTCCCCGCCGTTGAGTGTGAATGGATAATGACCGGCTTTGAAGGTGGCCATCATTCTCGCTGTTTCGCCCTTGACCACCAGGGGCGAAGCCGGGGCAAGGGCATAGTCAAAAGGGACGTCAAGGCCGAGATAGTCGCACGCCTCCTCCACGAAGATTTGCGCCATGCGCCGTTGGATGTAGCTGTTGCTGCCGCGCAGAGGGTGCCAGCCGTACTTCACGCCGCCGATGGTTTCCGTGTCATGGGCGAAGCCGAGGCTGGGCTGGTCGGCGGGCGATTCGGCGTCAAGGCGCGAGAATCCGATGTTATCGTCGAATTTCACGAGCGGGAGGTTCCATTTTTCGGCAAGTTTGCGTATCGCCGGATTGTAAGTCGTGCGCGAATCGTGCCAGTGGGTGCAGAGCATTATTCTGGCAGGTTTTCCGTGTTCGGTGCCGTAATACTTCGATTCGGGATTATCCTTCAGGGCCTCGCAATCGGCTATATAGCGCTTGATAACATAGTCGTATGCCACGGAGTAGTCGGTGGTCGAGGCTATGCTGGTGTAGTCTTCCCATTTATCCTTGAGCCACTGCTCGTTGGCAACGTTCTGGTTGTGGACGTGACCTATTACGAAAACGTCGGTCTTGTCGAGCTCCTCAAGTGTGTAGAAGGTACCGAGGTTCATGCGGCGAGCAGTGTGGTATATGGCCTCGCCGCTGACTGCCTTGTTGATAGCGTCGGCTCCGAGATCTTCGCATCCTATTTCAAACCATCCGTTTTCAGGCACGGCGAACGACGCGCCTGTGAGCAGGAATGTGAGTTTTTCATCGCCGGGCTGTTCGGCGCCGATGGTGGCTATAGGGGCGCATGCCGCGGCTACTCCGAGAATGTATTTAGCAAGTGTATTCATCTTCATGGATTTGTTAAGTTAACGCGCATTGGCTAATGATTCGGTATCGGTAGTGCGGAATGATACTTTCGCACGGATGTCGGTGCTCGACGAGCCGGCAAGAATGGTGAACTCGTCGCGGTCGACAACCCAGCGGTGGAGCGAATCGTCGTAGTAGGCGAGCGATGCAACCGGAATTCGGACCGTGACTGTGGTATCGGCACCTGGAAGCACCATCGTCTTGGCAAAAGCTTTCAGCTCTTTGGCCGGACGCTCAAGCCGAGGTGATTTCTGGGAAGCGTAGAACTGCACACACTCAGCCCCCGCCACTTTCCCGTTGTTTTCCAACCGCATGGTTACTGTCACTGTATCGGTCGGCAGATATTCCCCGCGATCGGTGGCAAGGTCGGAGTATTTAAAAGTGGTGTAGCTTAATCCGTGGCCGAATGGGTATCTCGCCGGGACGCGCCGGGTGTCGTGCCAGCGGTAACCGACAAGTAATCCTTCGTCGTAGCTGACCTCGCCGTCGATGCCAGGATAGCCGCGCTGGCCGAAGGAATGGGCCGCGCAGTCGCTGAGTTTCACGGGTATGGAGAAGGGGAGTTTGCCGCTGGGGTTAGCGTCGCCTGAAACTATGTCGGCCAGCGCGGCGCCCCCCATGCTGCCAAGGTACCAGCTTTGCACTATCGCTGGAACTTTGCCTTCCCAGGGCATCGCCACGGCGTTGCCGCTGACGATTACCACGGTTGTCCGCGGATTGGCTTCCGCGATTGCCTCGATGAGTTCGTTCTGGCCGAAGGGGAGGTCGTAGGTGAGGCGGTCGTCACCCTCGCAGTCCTGACGGTAGTTTTTGTTGAGTCCCCCGATGAAGATTACTGCGTCGGCCCGCCGGGCGGTTTCAATCGCTGCCCGGCGCAGTGAGTCGGCGTCGTAAGGCGAGGGGAGTTCGCGCGAATAGTCGGGAGCGCCCGATGCGTATCCGAGCGAGAAGTCGATGTTTTCAGTTCCGAATCTTTGGCGCAGGCCTTCGAGCGGAGAGATTTCGACACGCGGTTTCAACTCCGAGCTTCCACCACCTAATGAGAGCGATCTTACGGCGTTTTCGCCGATGACTGCTATCCGGCGGGGTGAGCGCAGGGGAAGGGTGCCGTGGTTGTTTTTTAGGAGAACGATACCTTCGCGGGCTACTTCGCGGGCTGTCGCGAGGTGTTCCAGGGTGTGCATCGAACCCCAGGGACGAGTCCGGTCCATATTGGTGCGCAGGCAGAGTCGCAGAACGCGTCGCACTTTATCATCGACAAGTTTCTCGTCAATTTCGCCCGCTTTGACGAGCGCTTTGAGCGGTTCGGCCATATAATAGTCGTCGTAGGCGTTGCTCTTGCCCCAGGTGAGTCCGTTGGTCCAAGAACCCATTTCGATGTCGAGCCCGTTGAGTGCGGCCTCGCGGGTGTCGTGAGCCGAGCCCCAGTCGGTGATGAAGGCACCGTCGAAGCCCCACTGACGCTTGAGTATCTGGTTGACAAGGGTGTCGTTGTGGGTGCAATGGGTCCCTTTGTATTTGTTGTAAGAGCCCATCACTGTCCAGACCCCTCCGTCGACCACTCCCGCGCGGAACGCCGGGAGATAGATTTCGTTGAGGGCCCGCTCGCCTACGGCCACGTTTACCGCGTCGCGGTTGTGTTCCTGATTGTTGAGGGCGAAGTGTTTCAGGCAAGCGCTTACACCGTTGCGCTGCACCCCGCGGATGTAGGGCACTACCATGCGGGAGGCGAGCAGCGGATCCTCGCCCATATACTCGAAATTACGGCCGCTCAAGGGGGTGCGGTATATGTTCACCCCGGGGCCGAGTATAATGTCTTTCTTGCGGAAACGGGCCTCCTCGCCGACAACGTTGCCGTAACGCTCGGCGAGCGCCGGATTGAATGTGGCTGCGAGGCAGGTGAGCGCGGGCATTGCCGTGCACGAGTCGTTGGTCCATCCGGCCCATTTCCATTCGTCCCAGTCAAACTCAACCCTGACGCCGTGGGGGCCGTCGCTCATCCATAGCTCGGGTATGCCGAGCCGGGGGCACCCAGGGGTGCTGAATTTTGATTGGGCGTGTATAAGGGCTATCTTTTCGTCAAGAGTCATACGGCCCAGCGCGTCCTCGACGCGTTGCTCGGCAGGGATAGAGTCGTCGAGATACGGAGGCAAGTCGGTAGCGCCGGCGGCCAAATTAGCCGCCAATATGGCTATGGGAAATAATATCTTTTTTGTAAAAAGAGTCATGGGGTCGGTTAAGTGGTGATTACAGGAAATACTGGCCTCTTGACTTCAGGATTCGGCGGAGGTCGTTGGTGTCGACCGAATGCACGTCGGGGGTGGCTGAGGCGGTGGCCAAGGCGGCGGCAACGCCTGCCGCCTCGCCTGTCACGAGGCAGGGGGGCATCACGCGCAGCGAGCCGTAGGCCTCGTCGTCGGTCGAAACGCACCTGCCCGCGGTCAACACATTACGCAGCCCCTTGGGAGTAAGGCATCTGTAGGGGATGCCGTGGCTTTCGCCCCGGCCGTAATGTACGTGTGGCACGCCGGTCTTGTGGATGTCGATGAAGTAGCAGTTGCGCCCGATTTCGTCGTCGAAACTCTTGCGGGCACGCCAGTCGTCGCCTGTGAAGAGGTAGTCGCCTACGATTCTCCGGCTGTCGCGGATGCCGGGGATGATTGCCGTCTTTACGATGAACGCGTTCTTGAACGCGTCGGGGCGGAATTCGCGCAACATTTCGAGATGCTGCTCGGCCGTGCGGCGTCCGAGTCGCATGGCTTCCGACAGCTGGGCGGGGTCGGTTGTGTCCTTTATGTCGATGTGGTTGGCGTTGAACTGCACTACGCCGGGACCCACGAGGTTGTGGCAGCAATGGGTGTCGAGCAGCGGGAAGCGCCCTGAGCTGTATGCCCGGGCCGAAGCGCTGTCGGGATTATGGCCGGTGTGGAGTTCCGGGCCGCCGAGGTATGCCTCCGTGTTGACGTTGGCCACTGAGAAGCACAGCGTGCTTTTTTGCAGCACGCCGTCGGAGTCGCCCTTAAGATATTCGGCTCCGGCCCAGGCGGCTATGTCGCCGTCGCCTGTGGCGTCGATAAACAGCTTGGCACGGTAGGCGGTAAGTCCATCCTTATTGGCAACCACGATAGCGTCGACGGTGTCGTCGGCTCCCATTTCAACAGCCGCGACGCGGGTGAAAAACAGTACGTCGGCTCCCGACTCCTCGACCATACGGTCGTAAACGCCGATGAGATATTCGGGATTGATAGTGACCCAGTCAAACTTGTCGGCAGGTTCGTGGGGCACGCCGACTTTCGCCTGCCGGAACACCTTCTCCGCTATACCGCGGTAAATGATTTTCTCTCCGTCGGTAAAAGGGCACCACGCGGGCACCATGCCCGATGTGCCGAGGCCGCCGAGATTTCCCGCGGCTTCGATGAGCAGGGTGGAACGCCCTTCCGACGCGGCGGCGATGGCGGCGGCGCATCCGGCCGGGCCACCTCCGGCAACGATAACCTCGTAGCGGTCGTTGACTTTCACTGGGCGGTTTTCGCTGCCGGATACCTTTTCACGCGGGTTCCCGCCCCGCGCCGCCAGACCTTGCGGAATGGCGGCGGCGGTGGCAAGGAGTGCCGCGGTCTTCAAAAAGCCTCTACGGCTGAATGTTGACATACCTATCTTAAACTATCTAACTATCAGTTTGATTATCTCTGCCGCTTCATTCGAGGTAGCAGTCGCTCCCTTCCCATCCGGGATTCTGGGTGAGAACCCCCTCGGAGAGCTGTATCTCGGTGAGCGGTATGGGGAGGAAGCCCCCGGTTTCCGGGCGGAAGGTAACGCTTTTTTTGCGCGGTACCTTGCGGTCGTAAATCTGGATGTCGGTCTGGTTTTCGGTGATGAGCCGCTCATCGTGCCAGCGGAGCAGGTCGTAGTAACGTTCACCCTCGAATGCCAGTTCGAAGCGTCGCTCAGCCTTGATGTTGTCGAGTGTGGCGGGTATGCTCGGCAGATTTACTCGGGAGCGCACCCGGTCGAAGTATGCCTGCGCCTCGGGGCATTCGAGCTCGGCACCCATCAGCAGCACGTCGGCGAAGCGGATCAATATGATGTCCTGGGTGTTGTTGAGCTGGAAATTGGTTTCGGTCATGCTGTACAGGGGCACGCTGTAGTTTACAACGCTCTGCTTGGTGTCGTCGGCGTAAACGTTGACTGGGCAATGCTTCTTGTTGATGTAATAGGTCTCTTCCGAAGCGTTGCCGCCTCCTTTGAGGTAGAGACGCATCTCTGAGCGGTCGTTGCAGTCGATTACGGAACCTTTCTTGCGAGGGTCGGCGTCATCCCAGTCCTCCCACAGTTTGGGGTTGACCGGCCCGAAGCCCCAACCCTGTCCGAAGGGGAAGGTGTAGACGTAGTTGCTCTGCCCGCGTACCCCGTAATAGAGGCAAACCTGGTTACACTTCTGCTGGATAACGTCCCAAGTGCCGATTGTGGAGTATTTGATAGCCATCACTTCCTCGATATTGCCGTCGCCAGCCCAGGATAACCCGTTCTCGGAGGTGTACTTGTAATCCTGCACATGGCTGTAGGGCCATAGGTTGCGGAAATCGGAGAGCAGGTCGTGGCCGCTGTTTTCTATGCAGTCGGCAATGTACGCCTGGACCATCGCCTTGGTAACCTCGCCGCCGTCGGCAGTGGGGAGTGAGTTCGCACGGTAATACCCGGTGTAGAACAGCCATACGCGGGCAAGGAGCGCCTCGGCGGCCCAGCGGGTCATACGGCCGTTGTCGTCGCGCGACATATCGGAGGCTTTGACGGCGGGCATTTTTTCGATAGCGGCCACGAGGTCGGAGGCGATGAACGCGTAGGTCTCGGCCGCGGGATTCTTGGGGATGTTTACCGCCTCGGGGGTGGTCACAAGGGGCACCTCGCCGAACATACGGGAGAGGTCGAAATAGAAGAAGGCGCGCATCATGCGGGTTTCACCTTCCACGGCGTCGCGGTGTTCATCCGAGTCCCAGTCGATGTCGTCGATCTTGCTCAGGAGGAAGTTGGCGCGGTAGATGCCCATATATCTGGCACGCCAGCACCAGCGGAACATATCCTCGCTCGATTTCTTGAACTGGTCCATAGCCTTGCACGATTTGTCGGCGTTATCGCCTCCGCCGAAGCAGTTGTCGCTCATCAGCTCTGAAACGAAGTACGAAAAGCCGAGTGGTTCGCAACGGCCTACCATGGAGTAGACGCCTACCAGGAGCTGGTCCATATCGTCGGGGTTGCCCGGGTAGTTTGAGGTATCTTTCTTGGTGAGGTTCTCAGTGTCGAGAAAGTCCTCGCAGCCACTGACCGCTACCATACAGAAGAGTACCGTGAGTATTGAAAAGAGTTTTTTCATTGTGACAGTTGTGTTGCGCTTTGGTATGGAAAGCGGGTTAGTATTCGATGTTGAGTCCGATCATATAGCTTCGCGAGCCGGGGTAATAGCCCAGGTCGATGCCTGACGCCCAGCTGTCGCCGCCACCGTAGCCGATTTCGGGATCCATGCCGGAATACTTTGTGAAAGTGAACGGATTCTGGACGGCCCCGTAAACGCGGAGCTTGCTGAGCGGTAGTCTGGGGAACAGATGTTTGAAGTCGTAGCCGAGAGTTATGTTGGTGATTCGGAAGTAGTCGCCGTCCTCGATGTAAAGGTCGCTGACGTACTGCCAGTTAATCGCGGAGCCACCCACGGCGGGGAGTCGGTTCGAAGTACCTTCGCCATGCCAGCGGCCGAGCATCTCGGTGGTGTAGTTGTCGTAAGGCTTGTCGGTGCCAGAGCGGTATGAGCGGGCTATCTGGTTGCCTGCCACGCCGTAACCGGTGAGCGAGAGGTCGAGTCCCTTCCAGCCGAGCATGATGTTGAGGCCGAAAGTAAGGTCGGGGTAGGGGTTGCCTATCGAAGTGCGGTCCTCGGGGGTGATGGTGCCGTCGCCGTCGCGGTCCACGAAGATCACGTCGCCGGGTTTGGCCGTCGGCATAATCGGCAGTCCGGTCGCGGGTGAGATGTAGTTGTCAATCTGCTCCTGGTTCTGGAAAATACCGGCGGTCTTGTAGCCGTAGAAGTAGCCGAGGGGGTGTCCCTCTTCTGCCCTGTAGAAAGCGGTGGTGTTCTGCGCGAGTACCGCGGCAGTGCCTTCGATGAGGCCGTTACCGTTGGCTATGCGGATGACTTCGTTGCGATTGTGGGCCAGGTTGGCCGACACGCTGTAGGTAAAGTCGCCTATACGGTCGTTCCAGGAAACGGCCACTTCCACACCGGTGTTCTTGATGTCGCCGCCATTGACCCATGGAGCGCCGGTGCCCCAAATGCCGAGGGCTGTGGGCTGCACGAGCCAGTCGAGCGTCTTTTTCTCGTACCAGTCAAAAGTGAATCCGAGGCGGTTGTTGAGGAAACGGGCGTCAAGGCCGATGTCGGTCTGCCGCGAGGTCTCCCATTTGAGGTCAGGGTTGCTCATTATGTCGGGGTAAGCGCCGATGGTCGGGTGCGCTTTGTCGTCGCCGAAGTAGTACCAGGCGGCGTTTGTCGCGTTGCCGAAGGCGATTGTGGAGAGGTAGCGGAACGTGGGAATGTTGCAGTTGCCGTTCTCACCCCAGGAGGCTCGGATCTTAAGCATATCGAGCCAGTGGGACTGCCCCTCCATGAATTTTTCGGCGGCAATGTTCCAGCCGGCGGAGAATGAGGGGAAGTAGCCCCAGCGGTGGCCGCGGGCGAAGTTCGATGATCCGTCGGCGCGCATCGTCACCGACGCCATATAGCGGCGGTCATAGTCGTAGTTCACGCGTCCGAACCAGCTGACGAGCTGTCCGCGGCTCCATGGTGCGCCGGAGAGGGTGGTTGAGCCTGAAGCGATGGATTTCACATTGCTCAGCCAGGCGTAGTCGAAGCTGTCGAATTCGCTGTCGCGGTTTGACCCGTTGAGGTCCTGGCCGAGACCCCATTTCTCTACCGAGTTGCCTACGAGCACGTTGAGGTGGTGCCCTTTCACGGTGAAGTCGTAGCTGAGGGTGTTGTCCCACGACCACTGCAATCCGTTGCCCGAGCCCTGGCCTACGCGGTCGGTCTTCGAGTAGGTCTTTTCGTTAATCTGATACTCAGGCACATATTCCCTGGAGTTCCAGCCGTTGTAGGCGAAACCAAAGGCGCTTTTGAAAGTAAGTCCCTTGATTGGCTCCAGAACAAGGTAAAGGTTGCCGCGGGCGTTGTAGTTCTTGCTTTGTGAGAACGAGCGCAGGTAGTACATCTCGGCGAGCGGGTTTGTCTCGTCGGTGTCGAGAAGCACGGGCCAAGCGTATTTCTCACCCGGAATTTCCCAGACGGGGAACAAGGGGGACGCGCAGAGGGCGTTGCGAACGTCGTTCCAATACATATTGCCGGTGCCCTGGGTCATACCTTTCGAATTGATGTGGGCCATGGTGAGGGTCTGGCCAAACTTCAGGAGGTCGCGGTCGGGACGTTTCACCACTATATGCTCCGAATTGAAACGCATTGTGTAGCGCTCATAACGCTGTTTTACATCGTCGGCCTTCACACCGATTGTGGGTGTCTCCGACGAATAACTGATGCCGAGCGAGTAGGTCGACCGTTCGCCGCCGCCATCAAGACCGAAGTTGTAGCCCTGCTTGAAGCCATCCTTTTTCTGTATCTCGTCGAGCCAGTTGGTGCCGTTGAATTCGCCGCTCTGGATTTTGTCCCACATAGGCACATTGGCGGCGAAGTCGGCGTCGGTAAGCCCGGCCTCTTTCATAAGCATAACGTACTGGCGGGCGT
Organism: uncultured Muribaculaceae bacterium; assembly: GCA_910587075.1. Taxonomy (GTDB): domain Bacteria; phylum Bacteroidota; class Bacteroidia; order Bacteroidales; family Muribaculaceae; genus UBA7173. Next base: position 218,079 of record CAJUKE010000001.1, on the reverse strand, counting down.
TGAGCGGGGTGACCGTCTTGGGGATTTCCTGCCAGCCGAGATACATATTGAAGTGGGCGTTTACGCGCTCCTTGCCCCCCTTCTTTGTAGTTACAAGGATAACGCCGTTGGCGGCACGCGCGCCGTAGATGGCGGCTGACGCCGCGTCCTTCAGCACGTCGATGCTCTCGATGTCGTTCGGGTCGAGCAGGTTGAGGTCGCCGCCGCTTACGCCGTCAATCACAACCAGCGGCGAAGAGTTGTGTATGGTGCCCAGGCCGCGGATGTTCACCTTGAATCCGTCGCCGGCTTTGCCGGTATTTTTCACTATGTTTACCCCCGGAGCCTGGCTCTGGAGTGCGCCGTAGGCGCTCATTGTGTTCTGCTTCGCGATTTCGTCGCCCTTGACCTGCAGAGTGGCGCCAGTGACGAGTTTCTTCTGTTGCACGCCGTAACCTATGGCGATCACCTCGTCGAGCACGTTGTCGTCGGTTTCGAGAGTGAAGTCGATCACATTCCGGCCTGCCACTTTCACGGTCGACGTCTTGTAACCTATGAAACTTGCCGAGAGGCGCGATTTATCGGACAGTTTCAATGAGAAACGTCCGTCAGCGTCAGTAGTGGTGCCATTGCCCGGATTGCCGCTTTCGGCCACGGTGGCTCCGGGGAGCGGCTCGCCGTCGCCGCTGACGGTGCCTCGCACGATGATGTCGGCAGCAGCCGCCGAGAATGAGATTGCCGGAGCGAGGATCGCTGCCGCGAGCAGCCGCCGCGCCCAATCGCTGAGCGCGCCCTTCGAGGCTGGTCTGGATTTTGGATTCATGGCTTTATGATTGGTTTCTGATTATTCTGTCTTGGTCGGGAACAGCCACCGGGGCCTCCCGTTTTTTCCAATGGCAAAGTTAGTAATTAAAGGCGTGGGGGCGCTGCCTGATATGCGCGCTAATCTTAGTTGATTGTCGGTCTGATTGCGAAAATGGGGAGATTTATTGCGAAAATGTAGATATTTCGATTTTTCTATATGTCGCAGAACCGCTGTTTCGGGAATGTATGTTAACTTTGAACTCATAAATAGACCTTAAACCACCATCGAGAAACGATACAGCATTGAATACGGAAATGAAGCTGACAATCCGCTCTATCATCAAACCGTTGTCGAGGGCATCGCTCTCATTGGCGCGCATCGTCGCCGTCTTGTTCTTTCTCTCGGCCACCGCGCGGGGCAGCGGAGCGCCCATGACGAGGGAGGCCGCCCCGGCCGGACGGCTGTTCGCGGTTTCCAACACGCATATCAACAAAATCTGCCAGGACCACCTCGGCTATATATGGCTCGCCACCGACTATGGGCTGACCCGTTTTGACGGCTCGGAGGCTACCACTTTCACCAGCACCGCCGAGGCGGGCTCGCTGCTTAGCAACACCGTGCTCACCGTGATGGAGGACAGCGAGAATAATCTGTGGGTGGGCACTACCGACGGCATTCAGAAATTCGACCGCGCCACGCTCTCATTCGTCACTCCGAGGCAAACCTATCCCGACGTGCCCGATTTCAGCTATGTGAACTCTATTATCGAGGACCGCAAAGGCAACATCTGGTTCACCACTTCGCGCTCCGGGGCGGTGTGCATGAAGAAAGGTGAGTTGGAACCGATATGCTACATGACTACCAATTCGCGGATATGCTCGAATAAGACCACGGTGCTGTACGAGGATAGTTTCGGCAATATATGGATCGGGTCGATGGATGCCGGAATCACCATCTTTAACGGCACTACCAACACGATGACTACCCTCAGCCATGATCCCGACGACCCGACCTCGCTGTCGAGCAATATGATTTTCACCATCGGGCAGACAAACGACGGGCGTCTGTTCATCGGCTCGCTCGACGGCGGGGTCGATGCCTACGATTATCGGTCGAACCGCGTTACCCGCGACGCGGTGAAGGTCGGTGGGAATGTCTACATTCTTCGCAACTCCCCGGAGGATAACATTATGTATATAGGCACCGACGGAAACGGGCTTAAGAAGTATGATGTCGCTACCGGCGCACTGTCGGATGTCCCTATCGCCGTTAAGGAATTCAATCCGGCGAGGGCCAAGATTCACGATATACTGACCGACAGGCAGGGCAATCTATGGCTTGGAGTGTTCCAGAAGGGGGCGCTTATGGTATCGCGCGATGCAGATGATTCGGTCGTTAGCTATTCGTATTCACCTTTCTCCCCGTCGCTTAATATCGGCACAGAGCCGGTGTTGTGCGCGTTGCAAAGCTCCGACGGATCCCTATGGATCGGTACCGACGGCGACGGTGTGTACCGCGCCTCCTCTCCTGGGGCGCCGATGCGGCATCTGACTGACGCCGCATCGGGGGCTGCCACGGTACTGACCGTGTTCCAGGATAGCCGGGGCACTGTTTGGGCCGGAAATTACCTCAACGGCCTGTCGCGCTACGAGCCCGGTTCCGACTCGTTTGTGCCAGTGGCTATTCCGCTGCCCGACACGCCTGGTGGCCGCGTCAAGGAGGTCAACGCCATAGCGGAGGATTCTGACGGCAACCTCTGGATAGGCACCAACGGCGATGGCGTGTGCATCTACAATCCGCTTACGGGGTCCGCGAGGTTCCTTTCGCACAATCCCTCGAAATCCGACTCGGGCCAACTGCTCGGCAACGCTGTGCACTCAATCCTATTCTCCGGCGACGGCAAAGTGTGGATAGGCACGAGTGATTCGGGGCTTTCATGCCTGGATACCCGTACCTGGCGCTTCGACCATTATAACTCCACCAATATGCGACTGAGCAACAATTGCGTGTTCGCCTTGTGCCAGGATTCGTCGGGCGCCATATGGGCCGGCACGCGTATGGGGCTCAACCGCATCCAGGGTGGCCGCACTCAGGTATTCAACGAAACCCACGGACTCCTCAACAACCTCATTTACTCCATATTGGTCGACCGCGACAGCAACCTGTGGCTCAGCACGGGCGAGGGTATATGCAAGCTCGACCCCAAAACGATGGGTTTCACTGATTTCCTGCCGATGGAACACCTCGCCTGCCGGGAATTCAAGCGGAATTCAGCCTGCCTTGGGCTCGACGGAATGGTGTATTTCGGAGGCGTGGGGGGACTCGTCTCATTTATGCCGGGTCGTGGCCGCACGCCACGCGAATTGCTCAGGGTCGCGTTTAACGAACTGACGCTGATCAACGAAGGGGAGGCCCCCGCCGGGGACGACGCGTCCGTCGGTTTGATCAACCTCTCCAACCGTGACGCTGTCAACCTCACATACGATCAGAACAGTTTTACCGTGTCGTTTGGCGCGGTAGAGTTCGCCCATCCTGAGAATGTAGTGTGTCACGTTATGCTTGAAGGGCACGACAACGGATGGATCCAGCTCCCCGCCGGAGCACGCACGGCCACTTATTCGAGTCTCCCTCCAGGCGATTATACTCTCAGGGTGAAGGCGTCAATAGGCGATTACAAGCCGAAGGAGGCTTCGATGACCTTGTCAGTGGCGCCTCCGCTGTACTTGACACCATGGGCCAAGGCGCTGTATGTGTGTCTGTTCGCCCTGATGGTGCTGTTCGGGGTCAAGGCTGTTAAGTGGAGAATCCGCGAGGAGCAGCGGCGCAACCACCAGCTGATGCAGGCCCAGACTGCCGAGCACAAGCTCCAATTCTTTACCGATATATCCCACGAGATACGCACCCCGCTCACAATGGTGCTCTCGCCGCTCGACTCTTTGCGCGAGAAAATCCGCGACAAGCAGACTCTCCACACCATAGAGGTAATGAGATACAACGGCGATCGCATTCTCAGGCTCATCGACCAGATTATGGATTTGCGCCGGTTGGATAACAATCAGATGAGTCTGTCAGTAAGCCGTATCGACATCAGGCGGTTTATTGCCGGTGTGGCGGGCGCATTTGAGAATCTCGCCGGGCAGAAGAATATCGATTTCCGCATAGAAATAGCTGAGAGTGTGCCGGAAACCGCACTCCTTGACGGCGACAAGGTCGACAAGGTGATATTCAACGTACTCTCCAACGCTTTCAAGTTCACCCCTTCAGGGGGCGTGATAACGCTCGATTGCCGCGTCGAGGGCGCGGCGCTCGCCATAAGGGTTACGGACACCGGCCCCGGCATTCCTGAGTCGAGCCGCGACCGGGTGTTCAACAGGTTTTACCGCGTGAAGGGCGAGGCGCACGCCTCGGCGCCTGGCACGGGCATCGGCCTCCACCTGGCTCGCAAAATGATGGACCTGCACCACGGCGAGATCGCCGTTGAGCGCAGTTCCGACGAGGGCACGGTGATGGTGATCCGCATTCCTATGGCCGAGGACGCCTATTCCGCCGAAGAGTCGGCTCCGGCCCCTCAGGAGGCCCCGGCTCCTCACGCGGTGGTGAAGCTCCCTGAGGGCGCGGCCCGCGATAACCAGCCGGTTGAGGCGCGTCGGCGCCATGCCACGGTGCTTGTGGTCGAGGACGATGCCTCGATTCTCGACTATGTGGCCAGGGAGCTTGCCGAACATTACGATGTGCTCACCGCCACCGATGGGGCCGCCGGACTCGAACTGGCCCTCACCCGGCGCCCCGACCTCATCCTGTCGGATATAATGATGGAGGGTATCGACGGACTGGAGCTGTGCCGCAAAATCCGCGCTAACTCCGATACCTGCGAGATTCCCATCGTTCTCCTTACCGCCAAAGTGACCCAGGCGCAGCGCAACGAGGGGATTCTCGCCGGTGCCGACGCCTATATAACCAAGCCGTTCAATATCGGCCATCTGCTCAACCGGGTGAACATGCTCATAATGCAACGCAGAATGCTCAAGGAGAAGTATTCCGGCGAAACCGCGGTCAACGAGGATGTGACCAAGATAAAATCCAACGACGAACGCCTGTTTGACCGCGTGCGCAAAGTGGTGCTCGACAATCTCGCGAGTCCCGACCTTTCGGTGGAGTTTATCGCCAGGGAGATAGGCGTGAGCCGCTCCCATCTGCAGCGCCGTCTGAAGGTGTCGGCCAATATGAATCCGAGCGAGTATATCAAGCGCGAGCGTATGCGCCACGCCGCCCTCATGCTCTCGACCAAGAATGTCGCGGTGTCGGAAGTTGCATACGCTACGGGATTTTCCACATTGTCGCACTTCTCGACTTGCTTTAAGGAGCATTACGGAATGTCGCCGACACGCTATGTGTCGCTTAACCAAGCGTCTGCGGTGGGCGAAGAATCCGTGCCTACCGACGCGGCTGGGCGGTGAGTTTCGCCTACGCGTCGCCGCCCGCGCCGCATTTGCGCAAATTTCTGCGACATTTTCGGCAACTTCTGCGCAACTTGGAGAGTATCTAAGCCATTTTCACAACGCCCCGGGCGCCATAATGTCTAATTTTGCATTGTCGGTTTTCACGATTGTCCGACCGACACCGAAGCTGTTTCCGCGCCTGGCGCGGCTCCTCGGAACAAATCAAACATTATCGCCTGATGAAAAAAACTACTAAATTAATGACATCTGTAATCGCCGTGGCGATTGTCGGGGTTACGGCGGCGAACGCGCTCGCCGGGGGAAATCCCGCCGACGGAGCGGTCACCGTGCCTGACGGCTATTCCCGGCTCGTGTTTTCCGACGAGTTCGACACCGACGGCGCCCCCGACGCCTCAAAGTGGGATTTCGAGACAGGTTACATACGCAATGGAGAAATGCAATACTATACCCCCGGCCAGAACGCTTTCTGCAAGGACGGCGTGCTCGTGATCGAGGCGCGCAACGACAGCGCCGTGATCAACGGGGAAGTTTGCCCGGTGACTTCGGCGAGCCTCACGACCAAAGGGCGCGAGGCCTGGAAATATGGTTATGTCGAGGTTCGGGCCAAGTTGCCCGCGTCGCTCGGCACATGGCCTGCGATATGGATGATGCCCCGGGAGAATAATTATGGTAAGTGGCCCCGCTCGGGCGAAATCGACATTATGGAACACGTCGGGTATAACCCCGAGAATATCCACTTCTCGGCCCATACCGAGCGTTTCAACCATATGCGCGGTACCCAGCGGACCCACGTTACCCGCGCCCCGGAGGCGGTTGGCGATTTCCACCTCTATGCTTTGAAGTGGACGCCCGACAGGCTGACGTGGTACTATGATGGCGCCGAGCAGTACGCCATCGACCGCGAGGCCGATAGCGACTGGACTACCTGGCCTTTCGACATTGATTATTACCTTATACTGAATCTCGCTTTCGGCGGTGGCTGGGGCGGCTCCGAGGGTGTTGACCTCTCGACTCTCCCGCAGCGCTATGAGATTGATTACGTCAGAATTTTCCAATAGTTTTCATAATACGGCCAACAACATTCTCACAGGCCGATTCCTCGCTCTCCCTTTCCTGAATCTTCAAATTTCAACCCGATGAAAAAGATATTTACCATGGCGGCGCTTGCTTGCGCGATAATCACCGCATCGGCCGCCCCGGTTATGAACTTCTCTCGCTCGGTGCGTACTTCCGACGGTCTGCCGAAGGCAAATCTTTCGGTCAAGGTCAAGGTCGCGATACATGCCGGAAGTCCCGATGGCCCCGTGGCCTTCGGCGAGGAGCACGAGGTCACCACGTCGCCCGCCGGGGTGGCTTATGTGGCGGTAGGTTCGCAGAACACCAATGTCACGCTCGACGCTCTTGACTGGGGGAACACCGCATATTATATGGAGACCGCTGTTGACTGCGGCGATGGCTATGGCGACGCCGCGTGCCAGCAGATACTCGAAGTGCCCCGCGCGGTCCACGCGGCCACCGCTTCAGCGCTGACTCTCGCATCCCCCTCCGGCAAACTCTTCAAGGTGACGATCGCCGATGATGGCACACTTTCAGCAACACCAATCGACTAACAAGATGCGCGACGTTATCAAATACATCCTACTGCTTGCGGCCGCGACTCCGCTCCCGGCGTCGGCCGACGGGTTTCTGCCTTATGGCGGATATGCCGCCGAGGAGCATTACGCGATTGAGACGCTGGCTTCGGGCTTCGCTTCCGAGGACGACGCCGTTTTGTCGCACGGGTCACTGCCTGTCGCTTCGACCTACACGAGCGGGATAGGGGAAATTGCCGAAGAAGGCTCCTCTTTGTCAGTATCCGTATCCGCTGACGGGTGCTCGCTGCTCGTCGATGGCCTTTCCGGCCGTGCCGCGTATGAGGTTTTCTCTATTGACGGGCGTCGGCTCGCATCGGGTAAGGTAGCTTCTACAGTGATTGACATATCGCGGCTCCAGGCTGGTCGTTACCTGCTCCGTATCGCGGGGGAGGCTTCCGCTCCCGTGGTGTATAACTTTATGAAGAGAGGCTGATATATGAAATCGTTAGTAACATCAATAATATCGCTCGCGGCATTGTTTGTCGCGAATGCCGAACCGGTGCTCTACGAGGCTTCGCTGACCGACCGCTATGGTACTCCGGCGGCAAACGAGGAGGTGACGATGCGCTTGTCGCTGATTGATGCCGAGGGGAGCCAGCTCTATTCCGAGACCCACGAGGTGACATCCGACGCCCTCGGGCAGCTCCGCGCCATGGTCGGCACAGGCTCCGCTACCGAAGGGGAGTTTAACGATGCCAACTGGGAGGCTGCCGCGACCCTCGGGGTTGTGATCACCCGTGCCGACGGATCCGAAATCTCCGACGCGGCCGACCTCGGTTATACTCCGGCGGCGATTCACGCCAAAAGCGCTTCGGCGCTCGTGAGTCCCGCTACCGCCGAAGGGCGTTACCGCCTGGCTGTCGACGATGCCGGCAACCTGTCAACCGTATTCGACAAGAACACGGCGATCGCGATTCCTGCCGGATATACGCGTCTGATTTTTCACGATGAATTCGACGGTGAAGGGCTTCCCGACCCGTCAATTTGGAGTTTCGAGCATGGCAACGTGCGCAATGGTGAATACCAATATTACACCAAGAACCGTCTTGAGAACTGCTGCCAGGCCGACGGAGTGCTTCGCTTTACAACGATCAAAGAGGATTACACCGATCCCGAAACGGGAGAGACGTCGCAGTACACCTCTGCGAGCGTGACCACTCAGAATACCGTCAAGTTCACTTACGGGCGCGTCGATGTCCGCGCCAAGCTCCCGGCTATCAAAGGCACATGGCCCGCCATATGGCTGATGCCCAACGACAGCTATTACGGAATGTGGCCCCGTTCGGGTGAGATTGACATTATGGAGAATGTGGGCTATGACCCCAATGTGGTACACTTCACCGCCCACACTTACCTCCAGAACGGCGGCGACAACAACAAGCACCACCTTTCGATGAGGGTTATGAACCCGACTCCGTCGGACGACTTCCATGTGTACTCGCTCGAATGGTCGGAAAACAAGCTGACCTGGCTCGTCGACGGCAAGCGCGGTTTCACCGTGGTGAAAAACTCACCGCTATGGACGGGATGGCCTTTCGACCGCGACTTCTACCTGATTCTTAATCTCGCCTGGGGCGGAAGCTGGGGTGCCCAGCAAGGTATCGAGCCCGAAAAACTCCCTGTGAGCTACGAGGTTGACTACGTCAGAATATTCCAGTAATCCATCAAAGCAATAAGCATCATATTTGTTTGTATTAACCAGTCGAATCATATAACTTAACATACAAAACCATGAATAAAAAACAGTTACTCTCTCTCGCGGCCGCGGCCATCTTAGGCGCGTCGCAGTCGTTCGCAGCGGTCGAATACTGGGTTGCCACTTCCGGCTCCGACGAGAACCCCGGCACCGAGGCCAAGCCTTTCGCTACCCCCGAAATGGCTATCCTGATGGTAAAGGACAACACCGAGACCATTATACACCTCGAAAAGGACGCAACTTTCCTGATGGCGGGCCAGCTGAACCTCGACAAAAACAAGATCTGCACGATCGAGGGTGACAACACCACGTTCAAGGGCGCAGAGAAGCCCGGTTACGAGGGTGGTGAGGCTGTGCGCATTTTCCGCGCCGCCGACAACTCGAAGGTTACTCTCCGCGGCATTAACTTCGTAAACGGACGCCAGGTCGAATACGTTCTCGGCGGTGCCATTTACTTCGCCGGTGAGGAGCTCAATATCGACAAATGCCGCTTCATCGACAACGAGGCCGGTTCGGCAGGCGCCGCCATCGGCTCCCGCGGCCATATCGTGCGCGTAACCAATTCTTACTTCGAGCACAACTACACCATCGGCGGCGGTTCACGCGGTCCCGCTATCATGCAGCGTGGTCCCGAGACCCTCGACGGCGAGCTCTATGTCGACAACTGCACCTTCTACAAAAACTCGGAAAACCAGGGTGGCCAGGGCACTTGCATCGGCATCTATGACCCCTCTAACCAGCCCGGTGTTAACTTCGCAGGCTGCAAGAAGCTCGTGGTTACCAACTCGACATTCGTTGAAAACACCTCGAAGGACAACTATCAGGCGTGCATCGACATATCCGACTCTTCGGACTGCGAGACCATCCTGGCCAACAACACTTTCTACAACAACGACGGCGCTCTCCGCCTCTTCTTCCAGCTTGAGCCGGTGTATATGTTCAACAACTTCGCATATTGCAACCGCTCATGCGTGCTCTCCGAGCTTTCAATCGCCGATGCTGACCGTGTCCAGGTGATCGCCCGCAATAACATCCTCTATGGCGCCGAGCGAGGCGTGAACGAGAATATGGACGACAAGGACTTCAACGCAAACGCCGCTTCCGCCAACAACACCCTCGGCCTCTGCAAGGAAGCCACTATGACCGCGCTCGGTGTGAGCACCACTCTCGGCACCCGCGACGAGGGCTTCGTTCCCTTCCTTCCTATCCTGCGCGACAACTCCCCCCTGGTTAACGCCGGTATCGAGGACTCCGCCGAGTGGACCAAGGACAACGTGATTCCCGCTACCGACTGCCGCGGCTACAAGAGCAACGGCGGCAAGGATATCGGCGCTTACGAGTATGACGGAGTCAACCCCAACGAGGACACCGCGGTAGAGGTTGTGGCTACCGAGGCTGCCGACGCTCCCGTTGAATATTACAATCTCCAGGGCATGCGTGTAGCCAACCCCGCCAACGGCATCTTCATCCGTCGTCAGGGCAACAAGGCCACCAAAGTCCGTATGTAAAGAATCACCTTAATTCCGAAAACCGAAATCATGAAAAAATTCACGATATTGGCGACCGCTTTCACGTTGGCAGCTTCGGCTGCCAACGCCGAAAGCGTCACCATCAACCACGAGACCGCCGGAGCGCTCGAAAGCGAGCTTAACGCCGCTATCGACGCCTCCGAGACCCTCACCTCGATGGCCGACATCACCGAGCTCACCATCACTGGCGAAGCCGCCCTCAATGCTACAGACTTTGTCGCGATCCGAGCTAACCTGCGGTCCTCTCTGCTGGTTTTGGATCTTTCCAACGCTACATTCGCGAACAATAAGCTGCCCGGTGGTGACTACGATAAACAAGGGATTCTCCAAACTATGAATGTCAAGGAAGTTAAACTCCCTGTTACTCTAACCGGCCTGTCGGGTGGCGCTTTCTATATGTGCAAGTCGTTGGAATCGGTCAATTTGCCTGACGGAGTCAAAGGTATCAGCCAATATTGCTTTTCAGGTTGCGAGAAGTTGAAGCTTACCTCTCTGCCTCCTAATCTGACCACGATTTCGGCTGATGCGTTTCGAGGTTGCGTATCTTTGGAGTTAACAGAACTCCCTGAAACTGTAAAAAGCATTGGAGGCGATGCGTTCAACGATGATGAATTGGCTTCCAATAAGCTCCCTTTGACAGGAGTGGCGTTCTCTAAGCTCCCTCGCGATCTTGAGAAGCTGGGCGAGCGTGCGTTCCGCCGTACAAGCTGCACTTTCTCGGAATGGCCTGAAAACCTCACCACGTTGCCTTCCTCGGTGTTTTCAGCAACAAAAGTAGCATTCAGGACATTGTCGCCCAATATTTCTTCTGTCGGGACTTATGCTTTCCAAAGTGTGAAGACAATGCCTGAATTCATCATTCCCGATCAGGCGAACCTGTGGACCAAGATACCTGATGGCTGCTTCTTTGTTCAGACTGACGACGCTGTTCGCACGTTCATTTGTCGTGCGCCTTCCGCACCTTCCGCAACAATTAACGTTGGTGCGGATAAGTGGTCAGGTTCGTTCAGCCAGGTGGCAAACAACCCCAACACCACTTTCCGGGTGCTCGCTTCCGCTGCCAAGAGCTTCAAGACTACCGCGCCCTACAGCTCTATGAATATCGAGCTGCTGACAACCGAGGTCGCGGCTCCCCAGATGCTTTACGCCGCCGGCATTCTGCCGGAACACGTCGTGGTTAAGTTCGTTATGGACAAGCCCGCCGACTACGAGGAATTCGATGAGCATTTCCCCGGCTTCCAGACTGAACATACTTCGTTCGAGGCTGTGCCCGAAGGTGAAGGACACTTTGAAATCTCGTTTACCGACGATGCCGACTTCTTCGCTTATGTGAAGGAAATCCGCTGGGCTCCGACCGCCGAGGCTTATGCCGAGGTAGGGGAAACCGAAGGCGACGTTACCGAAGAGCCGGGCGATGACGAAGATCCCGACCTGCTCTACACCTGCACGAATCTATCGCAGAGCCTGAAGCGCACTATCTCTGTCCCTGTGAAAGTTACACCCGGAATGCGTCCCTTGTTCGTCGAAATCGGTATGACCGATCTCCAGACCGGGGTTGAGTCGGTCGAGGCTCCCGCCGCCCGCATCACCCGCTGCGGCGACATCGTCAACCTTACGGTCGACGGCGCTGAGCTCTATGACCTCGCCGGGCGCCTGGTGGCCTCAACAGGCACCAATACTCTTGATATGGGCGCTCTCCCCGCCGGAGTATATGTGCTCCGTGCGCACAAGGCTACTGTCAAGATTGTGAAATAATCGAAAACGTACCACACAAATAATTGTGGCATAGATGTATAGGATTGTAAGAAAGTTTGTATTCGCTTTTGCGGCGGTGTTCGTTCCCTTCTGGGGCGGCGCTGCCGCAATCGCTTCCGCCGGTTCGGCGGAGGCGCGTATCGACTCCCTTCTGTCAAAAATGACCCTACAGGAAAAAATCGGGCAGCTCAACCAGCTTAACGCCGCCCGCTTCGACACCCTTTCCTCAGCGGTGGCCGAGGGTAGGGTGGGGTCGATACTCAACGAGGTCAACCCGGAAGTTGTCAACGCGTTGCAGCGCAAGGCCGTTGAGGAGTCGCGCCTCGGCATCCCCCTGATTTTTGCCCGCGACGTTATTCACGGGTTCAACACCATTTTCCCCATACCGCTGGGGCAGGCCGCCACCTGGAATCCCGAGTTGGTGGAGCTCGGCGCGAGAATAGCCGCTGTCGAAGCTTCGGCGTGCGGCGTGCGTTGGACCTTTTCGCCGATGATGGACGTATCGCGCGACGCCCGCTGGGGGCGCATCGCTGAGTCGGCAGGGGAGGATCCCCTCCTGAACGAGCGTATGGGGCTGGCGATGATCCGCGGCTACCAGACCGACGACCTGGCTGACCCGACCTCGATGGCGGCTTGCGCCAAGCATTTCGCCGGTTATGGGTTTTCGGAGTCAGGAAAGGACTATAACACCACCTGGCTCCCGCTGCCGCTGCTCAACGATGTGGTGCTCCCTCCGTTCGAGGCAGCTGCCAAGGCCGGGGCGGCGACATTTATGACCTCGTTCAATGATATTAACGGAGTCCCCTCGTCGGGCAACCGCTGGCTTATGCGCGACGTGCTACGCGACCGCTGGGGCTTCGACGGGGTGCTCGTGAGCGACTGGAACGCCATAACCGAGATGATATCCCACGGTGTGGCGCCCGACAAACTCGCCGCCGCGGCCCTTGCGGCCGCCGCGGGCGTCGATGTCGATATGGAGGGGCACGCTTACTCCCAGGCGCTTGAGGCGTTGGTGAAATCCGGCAAGGTTGACGAAAAGGTAATCGACGAGCTTGTGCGCGATGTGCTTCGGCTGAAAGCGCGCCTCGGGTTGTTTGAAAACCCGTATGTCGACACATCGAAGCCTTCGCCCGCCTATCAGCCCTCGCACCTTGAGGCGGCGCGCCGAAGTGCCGAGGAGGGCACTGTGCTGTTGAAGAACAACGGCTTGCTCCCGTTCGGGAAATCAATTAAGAAGCTTGCCGTTGTGGGGCCTATGGCCGACGCTCCGTATGACCAGTGCGGCACTTGGGCACCCGACCTCGACAAATCACACTCGGTGACACCTCTGGCCGCGTTGCGCGATACCTACGGCGCTAAGAACATTCTGTACGCCCCGGGGCTCAAGTACACCCGCGACCGTTCGCTCGACGGCATCGCCGACGCAGTGGCCGCCGCCGATAAGGCTGACGCTGTTGTATGCTTCGTTGGCGAAGAGGCAGTGATGTCGGGTGAGGCCTATTGTATGGCCGACCTTGATCTCAAGGGCGCTCAAACCGCTCTTGTTGAAGCTTTGAAGGCAACCGGCAAACCTCTCGCCGTGGTGTTTATGGCCGGGCGCCCTCTGACCGTTGAGAAGGAGATAGCCATGGCCGATGCCGTGCTCTATTCGTTCCATGGCGGCACTATGGCAGGACCGGCGCTGGCCAACCTGCTGTCAGGCAAGGCCAACCCCTCGGGCAAACTCCCGGCGACTATGGCCAGAATGACCGGCCAGTATCCCATCTATTATTCCCATAAGCAGACCGGCCGTCCGCCTGAATGGACCATCGACCTTGACGCTATCCCGGTGGAGGCTCCGCAGACATCAACGGGTTGCACCTCCTATTTCCTTGATGCGGGTAAGGATCCGCTTTATCCGTTTGGTTACGGACTGAGCTACACCACTTTCGAAATCAGTGAACCCCGCCTGTCGGCTGGGTCGCTCTCCATCGCGAGCGAAAAGCCGCTGACCGTGACCTGCACGGTTAAGAACACCGGCGACCGCGAGGGGGCCGAAGTAGTGCAACTCTATGTGCGCGATATGTTCGCGAGCCTTGCCCGACCTGTCAAAGAGCTAAAAGATTTCCGCAAGGTTACCTTGCAGCCGGGCGAGAGCAAGGAGGTTTGCTTCACGCTCTACCCCTCTCAGCTCGCTTTCAGCGGTCTGGATGGCGAACGGCTTCTGGAGCCGGGCGAGTTCCGCGTATGGACCGCCGCTAATTCAGCCGCCGGAAAACCGGCGAGCTTCAACCTCGTTGAGGGGAACGTTGTGGGCAGCGTCGCCGACGAGTGGCTACGATGCTGGGAGCCGGGTGAAAAGCCCGCTGTCGAGGTGCGGTTGGCCAACGGCACGGGTGATGATGGGGAGGCCGACGTGCGCCTCAAGCTGATGCGCGACGATTGGAGCTTTGTAAACGAATGGTCGGAAACGCGTCGGCTCGGCGCGGGCGACACTGTAAATGTCCGCTTTGACGCTTTCGACCTCGCCCCCGGGTTCTACCGCATGGAGGCCTTGGTCGATGGCAACCTCGTGCGCCGGTTCAACATAGGCTATGATCCGCGGTCAATCTCCTCTCCAGCCGACCGCCGCCCGGACTTTGAGGAGTTCTGGAATAAAGCGCTCGCTGAATTGGCCGCAACGGCGCCCGAGTACAAGCTCACGCTCGACAAGGAAAAGTCGGGCGTCGCCCGCGACGTCTATCTGGTGGAGATGAAGTCGATTCCCGACAGCGTCGGTGCTGAGCCTGTTACCATCAGGGGTTATTATTCCGCTCCCAAAGGCGGTGGCAAGCACCCGGCGCTCCTCTGTTTCGAAGGTTACGACGGCGGGCAGGGCCCGTACTGGGGTCCCGGCGACATAAATCCTGATTGGGCTGAGTTCCATCTGTCGAGCCGCGGGCAGATGCTAAACAACCGCGGGGAAAACAAGAACCCTTACGGCGATTGGTTTGCCTGGAATTTCGGCGACAAGGACCATTATTATTACAGGGGTGCGTTTATGGATGTGGTGCGCGCGGTTGATTTCATCACTTCGCGCGAGACTACTGACACCGCCCGGGTTTTCGCCTGCGGCCAAAGCCAGGGTGGCGCGTTCACAGTGGCTTCGGCGGCCCTCGGAGGTGGCCGTGTCAAGGGTATAGCTCCGGCTGTTACGTTCCTGGGTGACTATCCAGATTATTTCCGGGTGGAATACTGGCCCGGCAATGTCGCCAAACGTCGCAAGGGGGAACTCGGGCTTGATGATGAGGCCATGTATGGGTTCCTATCCTATTTCGACACCAAGAATCTCGCCCCCTGGGTCACATGCCCCGTTTTTGGCTGCTACAGCCTCCAGGATGCCACCTGTCCGCCCCACACGAATTTCGCCTCGCACAATCTGTTTAATACTGACAATAAGCGATATGTGATTAATTCCGTCAACGGCCATTGGGTAAATCCCTCATGGTATGGCGATTATTACGACTTCTTCTACTCCCTGTTTCCGCGTTAGGGAATTAATTCGTAACTTCGCGGCGTGAAAGAGAGGGCATTAAAGATATTCGGATGCGTCCTTATAGCCGTGTTTGTGAATTTTATATTCGCGAACACGGTCTTTTCACATACACACCAGGAGGTTACGGGCCGTCTTGTGACGCACTCCCACCCCTACAACTCGGCGGGCCACCATAGCCACTCGTCGCATTCGCTCGACCAGATCGCGGCGTTCAACGCCGCGGCGGCCGCGTTCGAGGGCGCTCAGACGCCTGATTTGGATGTCGTGCGGTGTGTTACGATGACTCTCTGGGTCGAGGGTTGTGCCGAAATGGCCACAACGCACCCCGACGCCGCCACCCTCCGAGGTCCGCCATATGCGGGATAATGTTTAGCTTCTCTCCTATTAGCTTCGCTCCTTATTGAAGCCTCTCTCGTCCGGGAATCCGCCGTGAGGCGGAGTCCGCTGATTCATTCACTCATTATCCCGCAATGATAAAGAAATACATCATCGCGGTCACGGCCATTGTCGTGACCTGTTTCCAGCTGTATGCCCAGCGCCAGAAGACTACCGATGCCAATATCACCGGCCATGTCGTAGATACTGAAAACGGCGAACACCTTCCCGCCTGCCTTGTGAAGATTGTCGGCACCAACAACGCCACGCTCACCGATGCGTCGGGCCACTATGTGTTCCGCGACCTCCGTCCGGGAGAATATTCACTCGAAGCCTCCATGATCGGTTATTCCGCGGTGAAGAAGACCGTTAAAGTGAACGCGTCGCAGACCGTGGAGGTCAATTTCGACATCACTCCGGACGCGTTTATGCTCGACCAGGTAGTTGTAACTTCCTCGAAGAGCGAGACAAAGCGGCGCGAGAGCGCGTCGCTCGTCAATGTGGTCTCCTCCGACCTCCTCAGCCGCGTCGGGGCCTGCTCGCTTGCCGACGGCCTTGACTTCCAGCCGGGGGTGCGCGTTGAGAACGATTGCCAGAACTGTGGTTTTACCCAGGTACGCATCAACGGTCTCGACGGCCATTACTCCCAGATACTTATGAATTCAAGGCCGGTGTTCTCCGCCCTTACCGGCGTATACGGGCTGGAGCAGATACCAGCCAATATGATTGAGCGAGTCGAGGTGATGCGCGGTGGCGGCTCGGCGCTGTTCGGTTCGTCGGCCGTCGGTGGCACAATCAATATCATCACCAAGGACCCGATGAGCAATTCGGCCCAGATAGCCCACACGCTTACCTCGATCGGGCCCTCGGGATCGCTCGACAACAATACCACCCTCAACGCGTCGGTAGTGACCGACAACAATAAGGCCGGCGCCTTCATCTACGGCCAGAGCCGCTACCGCGACGGTTACGACCACAACGGTGACGGCTTCACCGAGGTGGCCCAGCTGAAAACGCAGACAATCGGCGCCAGGGCGTTCTTCCGCACCTCTGACGATTCGAAGCTCACCCTTGAATACCACAACACCCATGAGTACCGCCGCGGCGGCGACCAGCTTGACCTCCAGCCCCATCAGGCGCTGATTGCCGAGCAGGCCGACCACAATATCCATTCGGGCGAGGCCACGTTTGACCTTTGGTTCCGTGGTCGGGGCGACCACCTTTCGGTTTTCGCGGCAACGCAGAACACACGGCGCAAGAGCTACTATGGCTCCGACAAGGATCCCGACGCTTATGGACGCACTTCGGACCTCGTGGTAGTGGCCGGGACGCAGTGGACCCACCCCATGAAGCGGTTCCTTTTCATGCCCGCTGAGCTGGTGGCCGGGCTCGAATACTCCTACAACAAGCTCCACGACGTGTCGATCGGCTATGACCACGACGTGCTCCAAAACGTCAATATCTACAGCGGTTACCTCCAGAACGAGTGGCGCGACGAAAAATGGGGATTCCTTATCGGAGCCCGCGTCGACAAGCATTCGCTCATCGACAACCCGATAGTGTCGCCGCGCGTCAACATCCGTTTCAACCCTTCGAGCAACTATAATTTCCGCGCGTCATATTCGACCGGCTTCCGCTCGCCGCAGGCCTACGACGAGGATTTCCATGTGGCTATCGTCGGAGGCGAGCGCGTGGTCACGGTGCTCGCTCCAGGTCTAAAACAGGAGAGCTCGCAGAGCGTGAGCCTCTCGGCCGACCTCTACCATCGGTTTGGCAACGTGCAGACCAATCTGCTCATCGAAGGGTTCTTCACCGACCTCCGCGACGTGTTCGCATTGCGTCAGCTCGAAGGCACCGATGCCAACGGCAACACCGTGCTCGAACGCTATAATGGCTCAGGCGCGAGGGTCATGGGCCTGAACCTTGAGGCTAAGGCATTCTTTTCGAGTCATTTCGACATACAGGGTGGCGTGACCCTCCAACGGAGCCGTTATAAGAAAGCCGAGCAGTGGAGCGACGACCCCGCTGTGCCCGCCGAGAAGCGTATGTTCCGCACCCCCGACGTGTACGGCTATTTCACGGCCAACTGGGAGATAATCCACCACCTGCGCGCTACATTCACCGGCACCGGCACCGGGCCGATGCTCGTGCAGCATATGGTTGGTTCGGGCACCGATGTGGATATGGCGGTTGTCACGCAGTCGTTTTTCGACGCGTCGGTCAAGCTCTCCTACGAGTTTAAGGTATTCAACCGCGTTAACCTCACAGTGAGTGCCGGCGTGACCAACATCTTCAACTCCTATCAGAAAGATTTCGACCTCGGCCCCACCCGCGACTCCGGCTACATCTACGGCCCGGCGCTCCCGCGCTGCGTGACCGCCGGAGTCACCCTCAGCCTATAACTACAAAAACGTTTGCCGGGTCAGGCTTCGTCGCAGCGGGCGAGGATGTCTGACGCGAGGCGGCTCACCATCGGAGCCTCGCTGCCTGAATGAGGGGCGGCGAGGCTTCGTGCTTTGTCGGGGGTGACAGTGCGGAGTATCAGCAGGTTGAGGAGCAGCCGGAGAGCGGCGTAAAGCTGGATGGGTGTGGCGTCGGCCCGCTCCAGGGTCTCGGCAGCGATGGCCGGGGCCGCCGGATGGCGGCGGAGTAGTTTCAGGCAGAGTGTGTCGGCAACCTCGGTGGTGGGGCAGGAGAGGAGCCATTGGCGGGCTTCAGTCTCACCGACAGCCTCCAACGGCATCAGCATTGGCGCTATGAGCTGGCTCTCGCGGGTAGTGGTGTTGTCGCGCAGAGAGCGGGCGAGTTCGGCGGTAGCCTCCGCTCCGAGTTTCTCAGGTCGCTCGTCGAGAGTGCCCTCCATCACCTGCGCGGCAATGTCGGCCACTTGGGCCTGTAAAAGACCGAAAATTATGCGGTATGGTGCTCCGGCGTTCTTCATCTGGTCGGCCAACAGGCCGTTGCGCATAGCGAAAAAGCGGCGCTTTACCGCCTGCATCATATTGAAACTCTGACTCATAGCTCGTTGGTGTGGATTATACCCGATGTCGTGCGCGTCTAACGGCCGCGACATCGGCGCGAAATTAGCAAAAATTGGTCGGAATTTCGTAAATTCGCGTCATATATACACCTACCATTCCATCGACCACCCACAATGGCAAAAGATATAACTGACAGGCAGCGTCGCAACCGACTGATAATCGGTTGGATGTGGAAATTGTTCTTTCTCGGTTTCGCCGCCGTGATTCTGCTGTTCGTACTTATTTACAACGGCTGGATCGGCTATATGCCCCCCATCGAGGAGCTTAAAAACCCCAACGATAAGTTCGCTACGGTAATTTATTCAGCCGACGGCGAGGAGATGGGGCGCTATTACCGAAACTCGGGCAACCGCGTGTATGCCGACTACGATGAGATTTCGCAGCATGTGATTGACGCGCTTATCGCAACCGAGGACTCCCGCTTCGAGGACCATTCGGGCATTGATATGCGTGCCTTCATGCGCGTGTTGGTTAAGACGCTCATACTCCAGAACAAGAACGCCGGCGGCGGCTCAACAATAACCCAGCAGCTTGCCAAGCAGCTCTATTCGCCCCAGACGCGCAACCTGCTCGACCGCGCGCTGCAGAAGCCTATTGAATGGATGATCGCGGTAAAGCTTGAACGGTATTACTCAAAGGATGAGATTATTAAGATGTATCTCAACCAGTTCGACTTTCTCTACAACGCCGTCGGCATCAAGTCGGCCGCTTACGTTTATTTCGGCAAGCAGCCCAAAGAGCTCACCATCGAAGAGGCGGCCACGCTGGTTGGTATGGTGAAAAATCCGGCCTACTACAACCCCGTGCGCCATAACGAGCGCACACGCCTGCGCCGCAACACGGTGCTTGAACAGATGAACAAGGAGGGGATGCTCTCCGACGAGGCCGCTGACTCGCTCAAACAGCTCCCGCTGACCCTTGACTTCCACCGCGTCGACCACAAGGACGGTATGGCGCCTTATTTTCGCGAGGAGCTTCGCCGCATCCTCACCGCCAAGCGTCCCGTGCGCTCCGATTACCGCGGCTGGGAGAAGCAGAAGTTCATCGACGACTCGATAGCTTACGAGAACAATCCGCTTTACGGTTGGATTGAGAAGAATCCCAAGCCCGACGGCTCGAAGTACGATATTTACGCCGACGGCCTCAAGATTCACACCACGATTGACTCGCGCATGCAGCGCTACGCCGAGGAGGCCGTGCGCACCCATATGTCGCAGCTGCAGCGAGCTTTCTTCAACGAGAAGAAGGGGCGCGCCAACGCCCCTTACACCAGCAACGGCGAGGAACTCGGCAAGGTCAAGGTGCAGTCGCTTATCGACCACGCGATCCGGCAGACCGACCGCTACCGTGTGATGAAACAGCAGGGCGCGACCGACGCGGAAATCAAGGAGGCTTTCAACACCCCCCGCGAGATGAACGTGTTTTCCTACGCCGGGGTGGTCGACACGGTGATGACACCCCGCGACTCGCTGCTATACGAGAAGCACTTCCTCCGCACCGGCTTTATGTCGATGGATCCGCGCAACGGCTATGTGAAAGCCTACGTCGGGGGTCCGAGCTTCAAGTTTTTCCAATATGATATGGTGTCGACTGGTCGCCGCCAGATCGGATCGACTATCAAGCCGTTCCTTTACACCTACGCGATGGAGGAGGGGTTCACCCCTTGCGATATGATGTCGAACACCCAGCCGGTGTTCACCGACGAGAGCGGGCGCACCTGGGCTCCGCGCAACTCCGGCTCGGCCCGCGTGGGCGAGATGGTCGACCTCCGCTGGGCGCTCACCAACTCAAACAACTGGATTTCGGCCCGTCTGATGGCCCAACTTTCGCCGACGACGCTTGTGCGCAATATGCACAACTTCGGTATCACGAACCACATCGACCCCGTGATGTCGCTCTGCCTCGGTTCATGCGAGGTATCGGTCAAGGAGATGGTGGGGGCCTACACTGCGTACGCCAATAATGGTATGCGCGCCGAACCGCTTTTTGTCTCCTCCATCTGCGATGCCAACGGCAATGTCATATCCGAGTTTACCACAAACCATACCGAGGTAATATCGGAAAAAGCTTACGCCAAAATTCTGTCGATGCTTCTCAACGTGGTCGACGGAGGTACCGGCAACCGCGTGCGCCGCGCTCCCTATCATATCACCGCGCAGATGGGAGGCAAAACAGGTACCACCAACTACAACGCCGACGGTTGGTTTATGGGCTTCACCCCGGAACTCGTGTCGGGTGTGTGGGTCGGTGGCGACGAGCGTTACATCCACTTCAACACGATGGCCCACGGACAGGGCGCGGCGATGGCCCTCCCGGTTTACGGCCTGTATATGGCTAAGGTGTACGCCGACCCGACGCTCCCCTACAGCCAGGATGCCAAATTCGACGTTGACTTCTCCGGCCTCTGCGACAAGGAGTTCTACGAAAGCTACGAAGAGGAACCCGTTGTCGAGGAATCCATCTCCAACGTATTCGACTGACGCATAAGCTCTCATAAAATCCTCATCCCAAATAAGATTAAAAAACCGGAAGCCCAGCGCCACTTGTCGCGCTGGGCCTCCGGTTTTTATTATATTTTATTCGGTCAGGATTTGATTCGGGTGGGGTTCTTGGCAATGAATTCCTTCCAGGATTTGGGTCCGGCGGCAATGGTCGGGCGCGAAGTCTCGTAGAAGTGGCACAGCGCGGCGGCCAGGGCGTCGGTCGCGTCGAGCTCGGGTAGGAGCTGTTCGCGGTTGATTTTCAGGATGCGGCGCAGCATCTCCTGCACCTGTTCTTTCGAGGCCGCTCCGTTGCCGGTGATAGCCATTTTGATTTTTCGGGGCTCGTATTCGGCGATAGGTATGTCGCGTTCGAGCGCCGCGGCCATCGCGACCCCCTGCGCGCGCCCTAATTTGAGCATCGACTGCACGTTTTTGCCGAAGAATGGGGCCTCGATCGCCATTTCGTCGGGCAGATACTGCTCTACCAGGCCCAGCACGCGCGAATGTATTCGCCTCAGGCGCAGGTAGTGGCTCTCGAACTTGCTCAGCTTCACCACGCCCATCGCGATCATTTCTGGCGTCTTGCCGTTAACCCCGAGTATGCCGTAGCCCATCACGTTGGTACCCGGGTCGATGCCAATGATAATGCGTTTCCACTCCCGGCGTCGGGCATCGGCGTTCTCACTGGTTTTCAGCGGGGCGCAGAGGTCGTCGTCGGGGTGACGAAAATTAATCGGTTCCTTTTCGGCCATCAGAGTTCTATTTCAGCCATAAAAGTGGAGAAGTGGGCTATCTGTCCCTCCAGGCGGCGGGTTATCTCGCCGAGCAGCCGCGCGCCCTCACCCTCGCAGAGCCACGCCTGCGCCGAGTCGAGATTGTCGGCACGGGTCTGGAAAGCGAAGTTCTTGGTGCCGGGTTCGGCACTGGCGAGTATGAGCATCAGCGAAGGGTCGGCAACGTAAACGCCAGAGCCCTTGACGGCGGGCACCAGCTCCGTTCGGAGCCAGTGGAAAAACTCTTGTTCTATATTGTCGCTTATTACGAAAGTGGTATTCTGGATTACCATGGCGGTTTCTTAGTGGGGGTCAAAGTTTCGAGGCGAAGCTCTTTTCGAGTCTGCGGCGCCGCAGGTAGCGGGGTATGAAGCGGAAATGCCTCAGCAGGGTGGGGAAGAAGCCGTAGTAGTAGCTCATGATTTTAAAGCGCTCCACCAGCGACGCGCGGCGGTTTTTGGCCGACACTCCGCCGCCGAGGAAATCGACAATGGCCTCCCCCTGCATGGCGACATTGCGCCGCGAATGCTGGAGCACCCGTATGCACCATTCGTAGTCGGCCGAAAACTTGTAGCGGAGGTCGAACTCGTCGCAGATGCGCCTCAGTGCCACGAACGCTTGGTGGCAAACCACCATCCCTTCGGCAAAACTCTCGTATGTAAGGTTGTCGGGCGCGGTGAGATGACGGTCGGCCAGCGCCGAGCGGTCCCTGCCCACGATACTTGTCTGCCCGTAGACCACCCCGGGGAATTCGTTATTAATTATGGTGTCGGCAATCCGTTGCAGTGTGTCGGGCGAGTGGAGCGAGTCGCCGGCGTTGAGGAAAATGAGGTATTCACCCCCGGCCATGGCGAGCCCCTTGTTCATCGCGTCGTAAATACCCGTGTCGGGCGACGAGAATACCCTTCGGCGCGAATTTGGGTGTTCCCGCGTCGCGTCGAGGGTGCCGTCGGTCGACGCTCCATCGATAATCAGGTGCTCATAGTGGGCGCAAGTCTGTTCGTCGACACTTTTGAGCGTCGGCTTTATCGCATCCTGGGCGTTGTAGGTTACGGTTATTATCGAAAAAAGTGGTGCCGGTTGGTCGGCTTTGGGTCTTGTTGGCATCGCTTTGTGAAAAGTCATAGAATGAACTGGACCTCTTTGAAGAGGTGGGTCGTGAGGCTGCCGTCGGCATGGCGGAGCGAGAGCGCCCCGGCGGGGTCAATCGCCTCGATCGAGGCGCTGAACACGTCGCCGTCGGGAGTGGCGAACGGGTGTAGGCCGCGGCCTCGCCACAGGGTGTCGATATAGCGGCTGTGCAGCTCGGGGGGGGCCGCATCGAGGTTAGCGAACATGGCGTCGACAATCTGTTCGAGCAGTAGCTCCTTGTCGGTCGGGGTGCCGGTGAGGTTTATAATCGACACCGGGTTCGGTGCCGGCGATGTGAACCGCTCCTGGTTGACGTTGACCCCGATTCCGGCAATGGTGTGGCGTATGGTGGTGGCTGATTCGAGTGAGTGCTCTATCAGTATGCCGCATATTTTTTTGTCGCCGGCGTAAACGTCGTTGGGCCACTTCACCCTCACCTCATCCGGGTTGGGCAGATGGCGCCGTAGCGCGTCGACCACCCCGAGGCATACCGCCTCGGAGATGAAGAACTGCCGGGCCGGGGTTATCCCCTCGGGCTTAAAGATTACCGAGAAGGTGAGGTTCTTGCCCGGTTCGGCTTCCCAGGAGTTGCCCCTCTGGCCCCTTCCCCCGGTCTGGCGGTCGGTGATCGCGAGGGCGGGGAGCGAAACCTCTTCGGCGTGTTCCTTGAGCCAGGTGCTCGTTGAGTTTACCTCGGGGAGCTTTATCAGAAACGGTAGAGCCATGGCCTGGGTCAGAGTTCCGGCTGGCGCACTACGAGTGTGCGCGATTCGTCGGGGTTAACGCGCACCTCTACCTCCACGGTGTCGTCGGGGAGGAGCGCCTCGATGCGTTCGGGCCATTCGAGCAGGCAGAGGGCGCCGGAGTCGAAGTAATCCTCGATGCCGATTTCGAGCGCCTCTTCGACCGATTCCAGTCGGTAGAGGTCGAAGTGGTATATGAGTTCCGCCGTTGTGTCGGAGCGGTATTCGTTGATGATGGCGAACGAGGGGGAGTTGGCCATGTCGTCGCTCACGCCGAGTTCGCGCACGAGGGCGGCGATGAATGTGGTTTTGCCCGCGCCCATTTCGCCGCGGAAAGCGTAAACGGTCTCGTCGCCCATGAGCGAGGCGAATTCCCGGGCTGCCTCAGGCAGGTTCTCGGGGGTCTTGATCAGTATTTCGGTAGTCATAATGCTGTTTCTTATGGTTTATCGCGGGGTGAGCGTCACCAGCGGCACGAGCATCTCTTCAAGCGAGATGCCTCCGTGCTGGAAGGTGCCGTCGTAGTATTGCACATAATAGTTGTAGTTGTTGGGATAGGCGAAAAAGTCGTTATTCCCGGCGAAGATGTAGGCCGACGATATGTTGGGCGAGGGGAGTCCCATCTCCGAGGGGCGTTTGATTTCGAAGACCTGCTTGCCGTTGTAGCCGAGGTTTTTGCCAACCTTGTAGCGCAGGTTGGTATTGGTGTTCTTGTCGCCGACTACTTTCACCGGGTTGTCGACCCTGATAGTGCCGTGGTCGGTGGTGAGCACCACTTTGGCCCCGCTCGCGGCGATGCGCCGGAACAGGTCCAGGGCCGGGGAGTGCTTGAACCACGACGCCGCCAGCGAGCGGTAGGCCGCGTCGCTCCCGGCGAGTTCGCGGATCATGCGGCTCTCGGTGCGGGCGTGCGAGAGCATGTCGATGAAGTTGAGCACCACCACGTTGAGTTTGTTCTGCTTCAGGTTGGCGAACTCGCGGAGCAGTTTCTCCCCTCCGGCCGAGTCGTTTACCTTATTGTATGAGAACTTGCACGGGCGGCGGTAACGGTCGAGCATCGTCGCGATCAGCTCGCTCTCGTTGAGGTTCTTACCCTCCTCTTCGTCCTCGTCGACCCAGAGGTTGGGAAACATTTTGGCGATGTCGAGCGGCATCAGCCCCGAGAAAATAGCGTTGCGGGCATACTGTGTCGCCGTGGGGAGTATGGAGGTGTAGAGGCGCTCGTCGAAAGTGAAATATTCGGCGAGGGCGGGTTTTATCGAGAGCCAGAGGTCGAGGCGGAAGTTGTCGATCAGCACGAAGAACACCTGCTCCTCCTTGTCGAGCAGGGGGAATACGGTGTCGGGGAAAATCCGCGGGCTCATCAGTGGGCGGTCGGTGTCGGAGAGAATCCAACCCTCGTAGTGCCGTTTTACGAATTTATAGAATGCTGAGTCGGCCTCGCTTTTCTGCATCTTCAGCATCTCGTCCATATTGGTGTCGGCGGCCGCGAGGCGCAGCTCCCAGGCTGTGAGTTTCTCGTAGAGCCGGTACCAGTCGTCGATGTCGGCGGCTTCGGATATGGCTTGGGAAATTCTGGCGAACTCCTGGCGGTAGTCGGCCGCGGCGGTCTCGCTCACGAGCTGGTCGCTGTGGAGGTTCTTCTTGATCGACATCAGGATCTGCATCGGATTTACCGGCTTAATGAGGTAGTCGGCGATTTTGTTGCCGACGGCCTGGTCCATGATGTTCTCCTCCTCGCTTTTGGTAATCATGATCACCGGGGTCTGCGGAGTCAACTCCTTTATGCGTTGGAGTGTTTCGAGGCCGGTGAGTCCCGGCATATTCTCGTCGAGAATCACCAGGTCGAAATGCTGCTTCTCGACAAGGTCGAGCGCGTCGCGGCCGTTGTTGACCGTCACCGGCTCGTAGCCTTTCGATTTGAGAAACATTATGTGGGGTTTGAGCAGGTCGATTTCATCGTCGGCCCATAGTATGCTGTATTCGCTCATTCGGCTTGTTTTGTTCCAATAAGATAACCAAAATCGGTATGGTTGGATTACTCCACTACAAAGGTAACGTTTTTAACATAAAAAGGTGCGTCAGACGCGTTATTTTTTTGTGACGGCGTGAACCGGCGGCCCCATCTTGTCGTTTCATAATCATAAGACATATACTTGTTTTGCTGATGAAAACCTCTATTATCCCCGCACTCGGCCTGGCAGCGTTGCTTGCCGCCACATCATGCCATCATACCGATACTGTAGACCGTTCGCCGGAGATTCCCGACAGTGAGGAAATCGCCGAGACGGTCGCGGCGGTTACGGAGGACTTCACCCGCGACAGCACTTTCACGTTCGGGCGCGTCGAGCTCCCCACCCGCGAGTACGCCCGCGTCTATCCCACCGAGCATGAGGATGTGTATATGTCGATAAGGGTGTTCGCCCTTTCGGAGACCTCCGGGGTCAACGTGCAGCTTGCCCGTATAGTGGCTGAGAATTTCGCCGAGGTAGCGGGTGGCGAGGTGGAGTTTGACCGCGAGAACGGCTCCGCCACCGCTGTTGAGCGCGAAATAGACTATTATGGTAACATTTTCACCTACGACATTCTCCCGGCGCTCAAGGAATCGGTGCGCTACGGGTATTATGTGATTATGGAGCTCCGCCCGGCCTGGACCGACGGCAAGAGCGCCGTGACCTATATGGCCTACAATGAATCGTGCGGCGGCGGGGCGTGCGACACTGACGCGTCCTACGTCAGCTTCTCTCTCCCCGGGGGCGAGCCCCTCGGCTACGAGCAACTCGTACCCGCCGACAAGAGGAAGGAAGTGCGCGAGGAGCTCCTCGGGCTTATGGCCGCCGATGCCGGACGCTCGGTCGGCAACTACCTGAAGTGGCTCAGCGACTTCATAAATCCTGGCGCTTCTGAGCCGTTCACTGTTGAGAACTTCCCTATGGGCCAGTGCGCCGTGATGGGCGACAACCTGGTATTCTCCTACCGCCAGGGCGAGATTGCCTACCCCTCGCGCGGATGCCCGATATTTATGGTCAAGAACCCTTCGTGAAGCGTATCGCCCCTATTTATGACAATTTGTCGCCCGGGGCGCGCTGTGAATTATTTTGAAACACACTATTAATTGCGTAACTTTGCCGTTGCCGTATTGAACGACACAACGAATATGCGAATACATCACATTATGGCCGCGGCCGCTTTTGCGGCTACCGCGCTTACAGGCTCTTCTGCCACCCTTGCTCCCGGCGGGGCGCTCCGCCGTGCCCTCGGCGATGGCGGTGCCAACCCCGTGGTCAAATCCTTTATATCCCGCTCAGCCGCTCCGAGGCTGCTTAAGACCGTCGACACCCCGGCGGGTGTCCCTGCCGCCTACATCTATGGCCGCGATAACGGTTTCCTGGTAGTTGCCGCCGACGATGTGGCGCTGCCGCTGCTTGGCTATTCCGACGCTCCGCTCTCGGCCGACGGGCAGATGCCACCTCAGATGGCGTGGTGGCTCGGAGAGTACGGGCGGCAGATTGACTACGCCCGCTCCAAAGCCCCCGCTTCGGCTCCCGCGATCAATATGGCCGATTCGCGGGCCGACCGCGCCCCGATCGCGCCGTTGCTCACCACTTACTGGAACCAGGACGCTCCCTTCAACGACCTCTGCCCCGAAATCGGCGGTAAGAGGGCGGTGACCGGGTGCGTGGCCACGGCTATGGCGCAGGTTATGAAATACCACGCTTATCCCGCCAAGGGTTTCTCCTCGATTTCCTACAAACTCAACGGCGAGACTCTTTCGATGAATTTCGCCGAGACCACGTTTGACTGGGGCAATATGCTCGACTCCTACGCTGGCGGTTACTCCGAGGCGCAGTCCACCGCTGTTGCCACACTTATGAAGGCGTGCGGCTATGCGACCCAGATGAAGTACTCTGCCTCGGAGTCTGGTACAACCTCCGACCTCGCCGCCAAGGCTCTGAAAACTTATTTTGGCTACGATGCGGCGCTCGATCTCAAAAACCGCGACTTCTATCCGCTCGACCGCTGGGAAGAGATGGTTTATGAGAATCTGCGCGACTGCGGGCCTGTGCTCTACGGAGGCACCGACTATACCCGCACCTCTGGCCACGAGTTCGTGTGCGACGGCTACAGCGCCGACGGCTATTTCCACTTCAACTGGGGGTGGGGCGGAGCCTATGACGGCTACTTCCTCCTCACCGCCCTGAATCCCGCCGGACTCGGAATCGGCGGTGGCCTCGGGGGCGGGTTCAACTTCTCTCAGGACGCTATTTTCGGCATCCGCCGCCCCACCGGGCAGACGGTCAAATATGACAACCGTCTGTCGCTCTACGGAGTGCTCGGTGCCTCGGTGAGTGGGGCTACTCTCACGCTCAATGCCGGAAATGGCGGGGCGTTCATCAATATGACCGACCGCACTTTCGGGGTGGAGCTGGGTGTGAAGCTGGTCAACGCCGCTGGTCAGGTTTCTTACATTCAGGGTCCGGCGGCCTCGGGCGTGCAGCCCGGTTACGGGGCTACCGAGTATGCCGTTAGCCTTTCGTCTGTCAAGGAGGGCACCTACAAGGTATATCCCGTATGCCGCCCTACCGGCAACGGCGCTTCGGCTGAGTGGCTCGACGTTTACCAAAGCATACAATACCCCGGCTATGTGGTTCTTACGGCCACTGGCGGCTCATATTCGGTAGCCGCTCCGGCTGTCGAGCTTCCCAAGGCTTCGAATGTCAAGGCTGTTACGGGCGTTTACGCCGGAAGGGCCTACCAGTTCACTGCCGACCTCACCAACGTTGCCGATATGGAGATGTTTATGCCTGTTTCCGGCGGCATCGCGACTATGACTGATGGCAAACTTAACATCAAGTCGGCTGGCGATGTGGTCTGTGTCGATCTCACTGTCGGCGCTACCCGGAATTACACCTTCTCAGGTACCGCCCCTGCCCAGGCCGCCGATGATTACTACTTCGTGATCTACGACCGCGACCGCTACGAGGTGCTTTTCTACGCCAAATTCCCCGTTCAGGCAAACCCCGGCAACCCCGCGCTCAGCTGCTCCTCGTTCTCCATCGAGGGTGGCACCCAGGGGGTCAATGCCTCGGCAATAAAGTTCAAGGCAAATGTCGGAGTGACCGCCGGATTCCTTGACAAACCCTTGGTTATAGCCCTGTTCGGCAGCGAGAGCAATGAGTCGATAGCTATGGATTATTTCCCTGTTGCCTATCTCGGAGCCGGGCAGAGCGCCGACCTCGCGACCACCTACAATTTCACCCTCGGCCAGGTAGGCAAGACATACACCGCCGGACTTTTCGACCCGTACGACACAAGCAATATGCTGTCGTATCTGACATTCACAGTCGGTACCTCGGGCATTGAGAGCGTAAGCGCCGATGGCGGCATAGTTATCACTGAGGAGGCTGGTTCGCTAATAGTTTCGGCTCCGGCGGGAATCGCTTCGGCCGACCTGTACGGCATCGACGGCACGCGCCGCGCGCTGCCGGTGTCGGCAGGGGAGAGCTCCGCCACCTTAAGCCTGCAAAGCGTTTTGCCCGGTGTTTACGCCGTGAGTGTTACCGACCTCGCCGGACACAGAATCACCAGAAAAATAGTAGTACGATGAAACTCTCTTCAATAACTTTCGCGGCAGCCGGGGCCATTTTGGCCTCCGGCTGCCATGCTGCCAAGCAGGGTGGCGCCCCGACAGCCGATTCCGGCGCTGAAAACGCTCGAGTGCTTGCTGTGGAGCCGCGCCCTATGGCCAATGAGCGAGGCAGCGCTCCGGCGCTGATACCCAAGGCGGTGGCCTATCGTATGAGCGGCCCTTACGCCGCCAATGTGCCGGTTACGGTCAACTCCTCGGGGGAAATAGTGTCGTATCCGGCGCCTTCCGACCTCGGGCCCGACAGCGAGCCTCTCGATCTGGGGGACGGATGGTGGCTCGACCGCCGGGGCGTGTCGGACAACAGCGTCTTCACCCGCTACACCTACGCCGAGTACCGCGCTCTGAAAACCGCCCCAACCATCGCCGAACTGCGCGAGGCAATAATACCGGGGGCACGGGTGAGCGATACACTTCGGCTCCCGATGACCACCTCCGAGGCGGTGGCCGACCCCGAGGCCGCCAAGGCCGCGCTCCCGGTTTACCGGCTCAAACGCTGACGCCCGCCTCCGACCTCTTCCGACTCTTCTCCCTGCCTCTCTCCCCGCCTTAAATCTGAAATACAATAATAAACCAACTTAAATCATGTACCGATTCCTTATTTCTATCGGGGTTGCCCTGGCCGGCGCGATATGCTGCCATGCCGCCGAGGTTGCCCGGGTAACCGTCAATGGCGAGCCTGTAAGCAAGGTTGTCACGGCCATTACATTCGACGGTGACCAAGCTGTGATTCATTTCGGCGATGCCGACCGTATGGAAGCCGATATGGGCGATGTGAAACTTTCCTTCGCTGCCGACGGCACATCGGCCATCGGCTCCGTGGGAGACCTCTCGGTGTTCAGCTACGACGGCATTGTCGGCGACCTGCTTAAAGTCAGCGGGCTGAGCGGTAATGCCGCGCTCACTATCCACGACGTTGCCGGAAAAACCGTGTTCGGACCCGTTGCCGCCCAGGGCGAAATGGAAATCAACGTTTCAAGTCTCCGCCCCGGGGTATATGTGCTCCGTGCCGGAAAGGACGTTGTGAAGTTCACGAAACATTAACATTTCCTACCAATGAAAAAGACATTAAAATATATGCTTCCGGCGTTCCTGGCAGCGGCCTCGGTGTTCGGAGTATCGGCGCGTAGCTGGAACTTCGCATCGTTCAGCGCGACCGACATAGCCAATCTCGAAGCAGATCCCGCCAACTGGGAGCACGAGAATACCACCAGCAACAACCGCTTCAAAAGCCTCTCGCTCTATAACGCCGAGCCCCTCAAAGCTAACGGTGCCGAGCTTGAGGCCACCTCTGGCCTTCTCTTCACGACTACAGTGACCGATGCTGTGCGCGTCGACCCCAAGGGCGCGCGCATGGCGTTCAATAAGGCCCTCACCGTGACCATAAAGGGGCTTACCGCCGGGCAGACCGTGAAAATGGTGTGCCAGACCTCCAGCAAGACAGCCGACCGCGGTGTGAATGTGACCAACCTCACCCCCGTTTCCGGCTACTTCAACAGCACCTCGCTCGACAAGCAGACCAACGTGGCGACGGTTACCGCCGACGGCGACGTTACCCTCACCAACACCGGCGGTCTCTATGTGTTCGAGCTTGCCGTTACCGACGCCGGGGAGACTCCCGAGCCGGGGCTCGGCGACGAGACCTCCGGCGCCGTGTCGCTCCGCACCGACAAGCACCAGGCCCATGTGTTCCTTAAAAACGGCGATGTGAAGTATTACAACACCGAGGATATTGAGCGCCTTCTGTTCGAGGGGGCTAAAATGGTGGTGCGCCACGTCAACACCTCCCTGGCCGAGGATACCTACGAGAGCTCCATCGACCACGTCGAGTTCCACAAGGCAGCGGTCAACGACGGCGATGGTGTATATAATAACCCCGCCGGGGCGGTGAAAATCATCGAGGCCCGCGGATGGCAGGAATACGCCTATGTAAAGTGGTCGCTTTTTGACGGTGCCGACGACTATAACGTATACGTCAAAGGTGGCCGCTACGCCGACTTCACCAAAATCGACTCGCGACTTGTGCGCCGCTACCCCGCCTACGGGCGCGCCGACATACCCGGACTCGTCGCCGGCAGCTATACTATAAAGGTGGTGCCCGTGAAGGAGAAGGCCGAGATTGCCGGAGCCAACGAGGCTTCCTCCCTGACCGTTACCGGGTTTGACCGCTCCGGCTTCGCCCACCAGTCGATGACTGGCGGCGTGGGCGCCTACAACAACGACGGCTCCCTCAAAACCGGCGCAAAAGTGCTCTACATCACCAATGACAACTTCAACACCGTGAGCCTTGAGATGGCGAAGGACGCGAAGGGCGGCAAGGAAACCTACGTCGGCCTCGGCGAAATATTCAAAGCCAAACAGAAGGGGTACGACAACACCCCGATCGCGGTGCGCGTGATCGGAATGCTCGACGTTGCCAAAATCGGCACCGCGCAGCTCCTCTCCGACCAGAAGGGTCTCCTCCTCAAGGGTAACAACACCTCGATTGACTTCCAGGTGACCATCGAGGGTATCGGCGACGACGCCACCCTCAAAGGGTTCGGCCTCGGCTTTGTCGATGGTATGGGCGCCGAGGTGCGCAACCTCGCGATCATGCTCCACGGCTCCAGCAACGACAACCTCGAAATCAAGGGCACCAACCACATCTGGATTCACAACAACGACTTCTTCTACGGTCAGAAGGGTGGGGGCGACCACGACAAGGGCGACGGCTCGCTCGACGCCAAGGACGACTGCACCTTCGCCACTTTCTCCTACAACCACTTCTTCGATTCTGGCAAGTCGAACCTCTGCGGCATGAAGAGCGAGCACGTCGAGAATATGCTCGTGTACCACCACAACTGGTTTGACCACAGCGACTCGCGCCACCCCCGCGTGAGGACCTCCACCGTACACGTCTACAACAACTACTACGACGGCATCGCGAAGTACGGCATCGGCGCCACCTCCGGGTCGAGCATCTTCGTGGAGCGCAACTATTTCCGCGGCACCAACCGCCCGATGATGAGCTCCCGCCAGGGCACCGACGCTATGGGCGACGGCACTTTCTCCGGCGAGAACGGCGGCGTGATCAAAAGCTTCGGCAACCTCTATGTGGAGCGCCCGAAAAACTTCAGCTACGTCACCTACCAGGAGAACAATACCTCGTTCGACGCCTATGAGGCAGCTACACGCGACGAACAGGTGCCCGCCGAGGTTAAGGCGCTCGTCGGCGGTACTTCCTACAACAACTTCGACACTTCGGCCTCGATGTTCGACTACACTCCCGACGAGGCTTCGGCAGTGCCCGGAATCGTGACCGGCTACCGCCGCGGCGCCGGCCGATTGAACCACGGCGACATCCACTACACGTTCAACAACGAGACCGATGACGCCGACTACGGTCGCAACGCCGGGCTCGACAAGATTCTCGCTGCCTACACCTCCTCGCTTGTAGGGTTCTTCACCGACGAGGTTGTGACTCCCGATCCCACCCCTGACCCGGATCCCGATCCCACTCCCGACCCGGACCCCGTTCCCGACGGTGGCAAGGTGGTTTGTGACTTCCTCGCTAAGGCTCCGAGCAGCAGTATGTTCACCATCAGCGGCAACTACTCGACAAGCAAAGGCTCCGCGACATACGACGGCAAGACCTACGGC
This sequence comes from uncultured Muribaculaceae bacterium, assembly GCA_910587075.1. GTDB lineage: Bacteria > Bacteroidota > Bacteroidia > Bacteroidales > Muribaculaceae > UBA7173. Next base: position 184,875 of record CAJUKE010000001.1, on the reverse strand, counting down.
ACCTGCCTGAAAATGGAGTCGGCCACAAGCATTTCGTTCACCGCCTCCAAGGATATGAAGATGACCCTCGTGTTCGGCGACGCGGAGACAGGTTCCATCAAGGTTAACGGCACCAAGCTCACTTCGGCCACGAGCCAGCTCTCGACCGACATCGCCGCCGGGCAGGTGACGCTCACCAAGGCGAATGCCTGCAACCTCTTTCTAATCATCCTCGAATAAATCTATCCCCTGACAGCCGCGTTCCCGCGGGCCGCGGGGAGAAATCCCCGATATGCCGCAAGGAGGCGGTAAATATCAATAACGGGCGTTCAGAACCTTTGAACGCCCGTTATTTATGTGTTTTTCGGCAGTTTATTAGTTAATTTGACTAAAATTTATTACCTTTGCGCGATTTATCAGAAGTTTAAAATCTATCTTATATAATGCTGAACCCTATCAAAAAGACCATCGAACTGCCCGACGGCCGCACCATCACCCTGGAAACAGGGAAACTGGCCAAGCAGGCCGATGGCGCCGTTGAACTGCGAATGGGCAACACCATGCTCCTCGCGACGGTAGTTTCCGCCAAAGAAGCAGGTGAGGGCGTCGACTTCATGCCACTCCAGGTTGACTACAAGGAAAAATTCTCATCGGCCGGCCGTTTCCCCGGCGGCTTCCTCAAGCGCGAAGGTCGCGCTTCCGACTACGAGGTGCTCACCTCCCGTCTGGTTGACCGCGTTCTCCGCCCCCTTTTCCCCGACAACTACCACGCTGACACCTTCGTTCAGATCACTATGTTCTCGGCCGACGGCCAGGATATGCCCGACGCTCTGGCCGGCCTCGCCGCCTCAGCCGCTATCGCTGTCAGCGACATCCCCTTCCACGGCCCTATTTCCGAAGTGCGCGTAGCCCGCGTCGACGGCAAGTTCGTGATCAACCCCACTTTCGAGCAGCTCGAAAAGGCTGATATGGAACTGATGGTAGGCGCCACCTACGACAACATCATGATGGTTGAAGGCGAGATGAAGGAGGTTTCCGAGGCCGAGCTCCTCGAAGCCCTCAAGACCGCCCACGAGGCCATCAAGGTGCAGTGCAAGGCCCAGGAAGAACTCGCCGTGGCCGCCGGCAAGACCCAGAAGCGCGAATACTGCCACGAGGTAAACGACGAAGAACTCCGCAAGGACGTGCGCGAGAAGTGCTACGACAAGGCTTACGCCATCGCCAAGACCGGCACCCCCGACAAGCACTGGCGCCAGGACGCTTTCGACGCCGTCTGCAAGGAATACATCGAATCGCTTCCCGAAGAGGAGCGCGAGGCCAAGACCCCGCTCGTTAAGCGTTACTACCACGACGTTGAGCGCGAGGCCGTGCGCCGCTGCATCCTCGACGAGGGCATCCGTCTCGACGGTCGTAAGACCACCCAGATCCGCCCCATCTGGTGCGAGGTTGACTACATCCCCGGACCTCACGGATCGGCCGTGTTCACCCGCGGTGAGACCCAGAGCCTCTCGACCGTGACCCTCGGCACCAAGCTCGACGAGAAGATTCTCGACGACGTGCTCAACCAGGGCCGCGAGCGTTTCCTCCTCCACTATAACTTCCCCCCCTTCTCGACTGGCGAAGCCAAGGCTCAGCGCGGCGTTGGCCGTCGCGAAATCGGCCACGGCAACCTCGCCCACCGCGCCATCAAGGGTATGTTCCCCGACGATTTCCCCTACGTTTGCCGCGTGGTTTCCGACATCCTGGAGAGCAACGGCTCGTCGTCGATGGCTACCGTATGCGCCGGAACCCTCGCCCTGCTCGACGCGGGTGTGAAGCTCAAGCGTCCCGTCAGCGGTATCGCTATGGGGCTTATCTCCGATGGTGAGAAGTATGCCGTGCTCAGCGACATCCTCGGCGACGAGGACCACCTCGGCGACATGGACTTCAAGGTGACCGGCACCCGCGAGGGTATCACCGCCACCCAGATGGACATCAAGTGCGACGGCCTCAGCTACGAGATTCTCGAACGCGCCCTCAACCAGGCCCGCGACGGACGTCTCCACATCCTCGACATCATCGAGCAGACCATACCCGCGCCCCGCGAGGACTACAAGCCCCACGTACCGCGCATCGTCACCATGCTCATCCCCAAAGACCTCATCGGCGCCGTTATCGGCCCGGGCGGAAAGGTTATCCAGGGCATCCAGGAAGCTTCCGGCGCGACCGTTTCGATCGACGAGATTCCCGAGGGTGGCCACATCGAGGTTGCCGCTGCCAACAAGGCCGCTATCGACAAGGCTCTCGAAATGATCAACGCCATTGTAGAGCTCCCCGAGGAGGGCAAGGTTTACACCGGCCGCGTGCAGACCATCCAGGACTTCGGCGCGTTCGTGCAGTTCATGCCCAACCGCGACGGTCTGCTCCACATCTCTGAAATCTCTTGGGACCGTCTGCCCGACATGGAGGCATCCGGCATCAAGGAGGGTGACGAGCTTACCGTGAAACTCATCGAAATCGACAAGAAGACCGGCAAGTACCGTCTGTCGCTCCGCGCCCTTCAGGAAAAGCCCGAAGGCTGGGTTGAGCCCGCCGAGCGTCCCCGCCGTCCCCGCCGCGAAGATGGTGGCGAGCGTCGTCCCCGCCGCGACCACGATGGCGACCGCCGTCCGCGCCGCGACGACCGTCCCCGCGAACCCCGCCGCGACTAATACTGACCCTTTATAATAAAAGCGCTGCCGAGGAAGTGATTCCCCGGCAGCGTTTCTTTGTAAGTGCCTTTGATATAGTGGTGGAAGTTTTGGCTGTTTACCAGTCAAAGTCCCAGCCATCGTCGGAGCCGTCGTAATCGGATCCGGAGCCAGTGAAGTCCACTTCTTCGAGATATAGCTCGTTTTTGCCGGGAAGGACGTCGTAGATTACAAGTTCGCGGTCGCCTCGACGGCCCTGTATCTTATATTCATAAGTGCCATTCTTTATGAGATTCTTTGAACCCCAATTGTAGACGTTACGGAATGAGATTTTGCCACTTGAGACAGAGTAATCTCCCTCGCAGCCGGTATAAGTTCCTTGCTGAATTAAGGCGAAGCCGTCTTCATCGAAGAACTCCATTGAGTATAGCTCGCCTTGGTTGTCTGCGCCATACCACGCGGTTCGGGTTAGTTTGTTGGATGATGAACCGCCGGAGCTTTTGTCATCGTCGTCGCAGGATGTGATGGCGAACGAGAGGGGGAGCATCAGCGTGATCAGCAGGCTCCACCATAGTTTGTTCTTCTTCATAATGGTTGGTTTTGGGGTTGTAGTTTTGGGGTATAGATAGTTAAAAAACAGTCCCGATATTCACATACAGGGACTGTCGGTTTACACAATTCACATTGATTCTAATGTGAAGTCACAGTTGTAAGTTTTGGATTTTAAGTGTGTGTTTTTAGAAGTTGAAGCCCACTCCGATTTTGAATGTCGAAGTGTTTAGTTTTTTTGCCAGCTCCATAAAGTCGGTGCCGTAGGAGAGGCCGACATAGAAGGCTTTGTAGTTCACACCAACGCCGATATGCCATCCGAGCTGGAAGCGTTTCCATTGTCCATCTTTCCCGGTTTCATCCTTGTCGAACATGCTCATGCTGCGGGGCCTTCCGGTAAAAGCGCGGAAATCATCATCGTCGAGATCGTCGGCAATTTCCTGGGTATCGCTGTCATCACAGTCGATTTTGGTTTTGAACTGGGCGAGAGTGTTAAACTTCAGGTTGAGTCCGATATATGGATGGATTGAAAAGTCCTGGTTGATGTTGAATTTGTAGGCGACATTGACAGGGATGCTGATGTTGAGGGTTGTGAGATTATATTTTATCTCAGCATCGCTGAAACGCTTGTCGTCGCTGTCGCTCCAGAAACCTACATTGAAGCCGATACCTGTCTCGATGAAGAGGGGTAGGGTTTTCGACACGCTGAAGCCGTGGAGGTAATCGATCGCGAATCCGTTGAGGTTCTGGTCGTCGGAATCGTCTTTGTCGTACTTGCACATATCGTACTGATACGAGATGGAGAGGCGGTCGTAGGGGGTCGTGTCCTTAGTCATAGAGGAGCCGCCGGTCGAGCGGGCGCCGGCCGAGGCGTTGGAGAACTGGGCAAACGCGGGAGTCGCGATTGCCAGTGCTCCTGCCATCATCAGAATTTTTACAGCTTTCATTCCGTTGTTTTGTTTGTTGTTGATATGATTGTTTGTGATTACCTGGGTGTGATCAGGGGATGAACTTCATACGCCATATGTTGGCGGTAGCGTCGGCGTCGCCGCGCTGCGAGACGAAGTAGATGTACGCGCCGTCGGTGCTCCACACGGGGCTGAGGTCGTCGGCGGCGTGGTGGGTGAGCTGGCGCAGGTCGGTGCCGTCGATGCGGCAGGTGAAAATGTCGGTGTTGGGGTACACGAAGCCCGGGCCTTCGAGCATCGAGCTTCCCACGAATACGACCCAGTGGCCGTCGGGCGACACCATCGGGGTGGTGAAGCTGCGCTCGGCGTCGGATACGATGCACTCCTCGACCCCGGTGTCGTAGTTGATTTTCCATATTTCCGAACGGCCCATGGCCGACGGACGAGATACCACGATGGCCTTCTGCCCGGGCACCGGGGCCGGATTCAGCCCCGAGGTGTAGCTTGAAAGGAAATTATCCTTCAGGGAGTAGCTCCATATGCCGCAGCCGTTGTTTTCGAGGCGGGCGAAGATAATCTGACCCGAGCCTGGTATCTCCACCGGTGAGTAGTCGTTGGCCGCCGAGGTTATCTGGCGGCATACATAGCCGTTAGTCGCGTCGGTGCGGAATATCTGCGTGTTTTTGCCGCGCGCCTCGGAGAAATAAAGGCTTTTGCCGTCGGGAGAGAACGAGAAGTCAATCACCCCCGAGCGGTTTGTGCGCTGCCGCGAGCCCCCTTGTTTGAAAAGGTCCTTTATGAATATGTTTGTGGTGTTGTTGCGAAACGAGAGGTAGCCGATTTCGGTGCCGTTGGTCAGCGGTGCGAGCACGCGGTTTGAGAACCAGTCGATGCCCCGGTTAGAGCGGCGTACCTCGGGCATGCACACATAGTCGCTGGTGGAGGATACTTTGCGGAACTCGGTTCCCGCTTCCTCGGGCACGGAGACTACCGAATAGTCGACATTCTGGGCCGCTGCGGCTGCCGTCACCGTAAGGGCGGCGAGAATTAAGAGGGATTTCCCTTTTATCGGTGTTATGAGTGGCGATAAGGTACGAAGCATATTTGTCAGGGTCTGTTATGGGCGGTGGCAGTGGTATGCCATAGTTAAATCGCTCGCAAAGGTAAAGAAAACTTAACAAATTACCCCCCTCAATTGTTAAATAAGATTAAAACACCAAATGCCACTCATTTTATTGCGATGTGGCAGTGACGAAAAATCCCGCCATTAGCCGTTTTAGCGGCCAATGACGGGGCTATTGATGTGAGGTCGGTGACCTCGTTATGTTGCTATATTTATTTCCTCCTAAGTTCTGTGGACGATTGTCTTAGAAGTAGAAGTTGGCGCGCTTGGGGTAGAAGAGCATGCCGCTGCCGACTTCCTGGGCCACGCTTTCGCCCATCGAGTTGGCCACGATGGCGAGCGCGAAGCGCATTGCGGCCGAAGGGCCGTTGGCGGTGATGAGGCGGTCGAGGGCGATTACGGGGGCGTCGCGGCGCACGGCGCCGTTCATATCTTTTTCAAAGCCGGGGTAGCAGGTGGCTTCCTTACCTTCGAGGATGCCGAGCTGGCCGAGCACCACGGCGGGTGCGGCGCAGATGGCGGCGATTTTCCCGCTCTGGGCCTGCACTTTCAGCAGGGTATTGAGCGGTGCGTACTGCGAGAGGTTTGTCGAGCCGGGCATGCCGCCGGGGAGAATGAGCCACTCCGGAGTAATGAAGTCGGTTTTTTCGTAGAGAGCGTCCGCCTCTACGGGTATTCCGTGGGCTCCGCGCACTGTGAGTTCTCCTGTAATGGAGATTGTTTTGACATCCATGCCGGCGCGGCGCATGACGTCAACAACGGTGAGCGCCTCGATTTCCTCGAAGCCTGTAGCCAGAAAAACGTAGGAGGTGTTCATTTCGATGTAAAAATAATAGGGTTAATAGATGTTAGGTTATGAGCCGTTAATTGTAATGTGACGTAAGCGGGGGTGGTAATCCCCGATGGTTTTGTTTGTATAAACGCAAAAGTAAAGGAAAAGTTCGCGGATTGCAAACTTTTCCTTGAAAAAAATTTTTTACAGCCTTATTTAACCCCTTTCACTCTTCACCCTTCACTCCCTTATCCTATCAGGGGGAGGATGCGGTGGAGCGCGGCGATGAAGGCGCGGGCCTCGTCCAGGGTGTTGTAGAGGGCGAAGGAGGCGCGGACTGTCCCCTCGATGCCGAGCGACTCCATAAGGGGCTGGGCGCAGTGGTGGCCGGTGCGAACGGCAATGCCGAGTTTGTCGAGCAGCATCCCGGTATCGTAGTGGTGGGCGTCGCCTATGAGGAACGATATTACCGCCGCCTTGCCGGGCGCGGTGCCGAAAATACGCATTCCGGGAATCTTCATCATCTCCCCGGTGGTCCATTCGAGCAGTTCGTGTTCGTGGGCGGCGATGTTGTCGATTCCGACTCGGCGTATGTAGTCGAGGGCGGTTTTGAACGCGGCTATGTCGACGAAGTCGGGGGTTCCGGCCTCGAACTTGAATGGCAGGTCGGCGAACGTGGTGCCCGAGAAGCTGACGTGGCCGATCATCTCTCCGCCACCCTGGTAGGGGGGCATCTTTTCAAGCCAGCGCTCCTTGCCGTAGAGCACTCCCACGCCGCAGGGGCCGTACATTTTGTGGGATGAGAAGGCGTAGAAGTCGCAGTCGATGTCGCGCACGTCGATGGCCTGGTGCGGCGCGGCCTGGGCGCCGTCGATCAGCACGGGCACCCCCTGGCTGTGGGCGTAGGCGGTCATCTCCTTGACGGGGTTGACCGTGCCGAGCACGTTGGAGATGTGGCAGAATGAGGCCAGGCGCGTCCGTTCGTTGAAGAGCGAGCGGTAGGCTTCGAGGTCGAGCGAGCCGTCGGGATGGATGGGCACCACCCTGAGCTTTACCGCCTTGCGCGACTGGAGTAGCTGCCAGGGCACGATGTTGGCGTGGTGCTCCATTACGGTGAGGATAATCTCGTCGCCATCCTCAAGCATCGACCCGAACGACGAGGCCACGAGGTTGATGGCCTCGGTGGTGCCGCGGGTGAAGATAATCTCGCGGGTCGAGGCGGCGTTGACATACTCCCTGACGCTCTCGCGCGTGGCCTCCTGCATCTCGGTGGCCTCCTGGGATATGGAGAACACGCCGCGGTGCACGTTGGCCTTGTGGCCGTAGTACATCCGCTCGATGGCCTCCACCACTTCGCGGGGGGTCTGCGAGGTGGCGGTGTTGTCGAGGTACACGAGTGGCTTGCCGTAGACCTCGCGCCCGAGCATCGGGAAATCTTTCCGCAGTTCTTCGATATTCATGGCGAGGGGGTTATTTCTGGCAGTCGGCGCATCCCGAGGGGTGGCCTGAGAAGCGGCATTCGACGAGATGGCGCAGGCGGTCGCGGAGCGATTCGAGGCGTATGGAGTCGATCACATCGACCATGAAGGCCTGCATGAGCATCGTGCGGGCCTCCCGCTCGGGGATGCCTCGCTGGCGCATATAGAACATGGCGCGCTGGTCGAGCTGGCCGGTGGCCGCGCCGTGGGAGCACTTCACGTCGTCGTTATAGATAAGGAGCTGCGGCTTGGAGTGCATCCGGGCGGTGTCGGAGGCCAGGATGTTGCGGTTGGTCTGGTAGGCTTCGGTGAAGCGGGCGCCGGGGCACACCTCGATACCCCCCTCGAAGGCCCCCTGGGCGCTGTCGTCGAGCGAGTATTTGAAAAGCTGCTCCGAGCGGCCGCGGGTCGAGCGGTGCGCCACCTCGGAGGTGTTGTCGATATGCTGCGAGCCGGAGCCGATGGCCATTCCGGCCAGGTGGCAGTCGGCGTTCTCGCCGTCAAGCGAGATGTTAAACTCGTTGCGCGTCATGCCGTTGGTGAGGGTGGCGGCAACCCCTTGGAAGCGCGAGTCGGCCTCCTGGCGGGCGAAGAGCTGCGAGTAGCGGGTGGTGTCGGGGTTCGACTCCTCAAGGTCGTACCAGTTGACCTCGGCGTTCTTCCCGGCGATGATCTCCACCACCTCCGACGAGAGGTAGCTCGATCCGGCCTGTGAGTGGTCGCATTTCAGCACCGAAATGGCCGAACCCTCCTCGGCCACCACCAGCACGCGGCGCGGAGCCAGCAGCGGGGTGGGGGAGTTGAATATGCTCACGAGCTGCACGGGCTTGTCGGCTCTGGCGCCGCGGGCGGCGTGGATCAGCACTCCGTCCTGGGCGAGCAGGGTGTTGAGGGCCACTCCGGGGTTGTCCATCGGCGCCGCGGTGCCGAGATGGCGGGCGAGCACCTCGGCCATGGGGCCTGAGGCCGCCTCCGAGAAGGAGCACACGGTGATCCCCTCCGGCAGGTTTTTCAGCAGTGTCGCGGTGGGCACGAAGCGGTCGTTGACGATGATGCCCATCAGCGTCGACAGGTTGGGCACGTCGCAGCGGAATGCGGCGGCGATGTCTACCGGGATATTCACGCGGTTGATGTTCACCCCGTAGTCGGGCGCGAACATCTTCTCGACGGAGGTTTTCTCAAACCCCTCGTCCCCCTTTTCGGGGAGTCGCCCGGCCTTCTCCAGCGCGGCGAGCGCCGCGGGGCGCAGGGCGTTGAGCGCCGGAGCTGAGTGGGCTTCGACCGCCTCGCGGTTTTCGCGGTAGAGGTTTATGTATTGGTCAATAGCGCTCATCGGTTCAGAGATTTTCTTCCTTAATCCAGTCGTAGCCGCGCTCTTCGAGTTCGAGGGCGAGCTCGGGGCCTCCGCTGCGCACGATGCGCCCCTTGTAGAGCACATGCACGAAGTCGGGCTTTATGTAGTCGAGCAGTCGCTGGTAGTGGGTTATGACTATCGTGGCGTTGTCCTGGCTCTTGAGCTGGTTCACGCCTCCGGCCACTACCCTCAGGGCGTCGATGTCGAGGCCCGAGTCGGTCTCGTCGAGAATCGACAGGCGGGGTTCGAGCATCGCCATCTGGAAAATCTCGTTGCGCTTTTTCTCGCCGCCGGAGAAACCCTCGTTGACCGAGCGCGAGGCGAGCTTGTTGTCCAGCTCGACGATTGCGCGCTTCTGACGCATGAGTTTCAGGAAGTCGCTGGCCGAGAGGGGTGCCTCGTTGAAGTATTTGCGCTTGGCGTTGACGGCGGCGCGCATGAAGTTGACCATCGACACCCCGGGTATCTCAACCGGGTACTGGAACGAGAGGAAAAGCCCCTCGTGGCTGCGGTCCTCGGGGGAGAGGGCCAGCAGGTCGAGGCCGTGGAATGTGGCCGAGCCGCCGGTGACGGTGTAGGCAGGGTTGCCAGTGAGCACGCCCGAGAGGGTCGACTTGCCCGAGCCGTTGGGCCCCATTATGGCGTGTACCTCTCCGGCGCGGATCGTCAGGTCGACCCCTTTGAGTATTTCCTTGTCTTCGACTTTGGCGCGGAGGCCTTTGACCTCCAGTAAAATATCTTTGCTCATCGCTTGAGTGTGGTTTCGTTGTTGTTTTGTTGCCGGAGGGTTATCCTACGGAGCCTTCCAGGGTGATTTGCAGCAGGCGCTGGGCCTCGACGGCGAACTCCATGGGGAGCTTGTTCATGACCTCCTTGGCGTAGCCGTTGACGATAAGGCCGACGGCCTCCTCGGTGGGGATGCCGCGCTGGTTGCAGTAGAATAGCTGGTCCTCGGAGATTTTCGAGGTGGTGGCCTCGTGCTCGACCACAGCCGAGGGGTTCTGGCAGTCGATGTAGGGGAAAGTGTGGGCCCCGCACCGCGAGCCGAGCAGCAGCGAGTCGCACTGGGTGTGGTTTCGGGCCCCTTCGGCGGCGGGAGTCACCTTCACCAGGCCGCGGTAGGAGTTCTCGCTCTCGCCGGCCGAAATACCTTTCGACACGATGGTCGAGCGGGTGTCGGGGGCGAGGTGTATCATCTTGGTGCCGGTGTCGGCCTGCTGGCGGTTGCGCGTCACGGCCACGGAGTAGAACTCGCCCGTGGCGCCTCGCCCGGCGAGCACACACGAGGGGTATTTCCAGGTGATGGCCGAACCGGTCTCGACCTGGGTCCAGGAGAGCTTCGAGTAGTCGCCGCGGCAGAGCCCGCGCTTGGTCACGAGGTTGTATACGCCGCCGCGCCCCTGGGCGTCGCCGGCATACCAGTTCTGCACCGTCGAGTATTTGACCTCGGCGCGGTCCTCGACGATGATTTCCACAATGGCGGCGTGGAGCTGGTTCTCGTCGCGCCGCGGGGCGGTACACCCTTCGAGGTAGCTGACGTAGGAGTCGTCGTCGGCCACGATGAGCGTGCGCTCAAACTGGCCGGTACCGGCGGCGTTGATGCGGAAGTAGGTCGAAAGCTCCATCGGGCAGCGCACTCCTTTGGGGATGTACACGAAGGAGCCGTCGGAGAACACCGCCGAGTTGAGGGCGGCGTAGAAGTTGTCGCGGTACGACACCACCGACCCGAGGTATTTCTTAATCAGTTCGGGATAGTCGCGCACCGCCTCGGAAATCGAGCAGAATATGATTCCCTTCTCGGCCAGGGCCTCCTTGTGTGTGGTCTTTACCGACACGGAGTCCATCACGGCGTCGACCGCCATGCCCGAGAGCTGCTTCTGCTCCTCAAGGGGTATGCCAAGCTTGTCGAAGGTTTTCAGAATGTCGGGGTCAACCTCGTCGAGACTCTTGGGCCCCTGCTTCTTTCCGGGCGCCGCGTAGTAGCTGATGGCCTGGAAATCAATGTCGGGCATATCGATGTGCGCCCACTTCGGCGGGGTCATGGTGAGCCAGTGCCGGTAGGCTTTCAGGCGGAAGTCGAGGAGCCACTCCGGCTCACCCTTTTTCCGGGAAATCAGGCGCACCACCTCCTCGCTGAGCCCGACGGGTATGATGTCGGTCTCCACGTCGGTCACGAATCCGTATTTGTAATCGCCGGAGGTGATGTCGTCAATTATGTTGTCGTTTTCGCTTTTCATTTAGCAAAATTGTAGTTTCACAAGGTGTTAACGCCCGGCGCCCCGTATAGGTTCAGCGGCGCTCAGGAGCCCCCGAGCGCCCAGCCGAGGAGTTTCGGGGCGAGGGCCACTATGGCCGGGGCGGCGTGGCCGTTGGCCAGGGTCGAGAGGGAGGCTATGGAGGTCTGCGGCTTGATGAGCAGCCACAGGTTCAGAATCAGACTCAGCACCAGCATCCACTCGAAGAGGCAGAACACTACCCCGCCGAGGCGGTCGACTATGCCGAGCGACAGGGCGTGGGTGAGCTGGCGGCAGAAATGGGCCACGGTCTTCACGCAGCAGAATCCGGCTATGAAGAGAATCAGGTGGGCCAGAACGATGTCGGTGTAGGTAGGAGCGTCGGGGCCCGCTATGATGGCCGTGAGCCACGCCGAGCCCAGGCGGCAGAGCACCACCCCGGCCACAAGCCCCCCCAGCGACCCTACCTGCTTCAGCAGGCCGCTGCGGAACCCTATGAGCACCGATCCGGCGAATACGATGAGTATGATGATGTCGAGTGTAGTCATTGCGCTGGCGCCTCCGTCGGCGCCCATATAGTACGCCGCGAAATTACAAAAAAATCCCCTAATTACACCCACCCCGCCCGCCTTAATAAAAATAGGTGAAAAATAGTTTGCCGATGTGAAAAATAGTTTGTAAATTGCGAAACCATCTCCCATCGAACTGCCAATCTAATCAATAATCCCTTTATGCCTATGAAAACCTTTGTACGTTTGTTTATTACTCACGTCTCCATTCTGTCGGCACTTGTGTGTTCGGCGGGTGAGGCGCTGACGGTGCGGGTGACGCGGGCGGGTGAGCTTGCGGAGAGGTCAGGGGCGGAGTTCCGCGGGCTGGAGGCGCTTAAAGTTGTGGGTCCGCTCAACGAGGCCGACTTCGTAACGTTGTGCGACGCGGCTTGTTGCGGTCGCTTGACAGAAATAGATATTTCCGAGGCTGATGTGCTTGACAGGAAGATACCAAACAATGCGTTCCGTACGCAGAAAGGTGGCTGGATTTTCGAATTTCACTCTTTTTATTCCTCCGTGCGTAAGGTGACTTTGCCTGATAATATCGAAGAAATTGGGGAGTATGCTTTTTTCGGAATGGACCTTTTGTCGGATATTAATATGCCCCGGTCGTTGAAGAAAATCGGTGAGGGAGCATTCAGATCATGCGGTAATGTTGGACTAAATGTGTTGGAGTTCCCGGAGAGCGTGGAATTCATAGGCAAAGAGGCGTTTATGAATTGCTATCACTTAAAACGGGCGTCCTTTCCCGGCTCGCTGAAAAGAATCGGTGAGGGGGCATTCAAGGAATCAGGACTCGAAAGCGTGTCGTTCGCGGAGGGTCTCGAAGTAATTGAACCATATGCTTTTTATGGCTGTACGGGTTTGCGCGAGGTGGTATTGCCCCAATCCATAATCGCGGTAAACGAATACGCGTTCAATAAAAACACACTTTTAGAACGTTTCGAACTGCCTGATAATTTTGATTTCTTCTCAACAAGTATGCTGGCCGATAATTATAGCCTAAAGCATATAAGGATTCCAAAGGGAATAGAGACAATTTACCATATGGCGTTGGCCGGTTGCAGCGGTCTGGAGTCAATCGAGCTGCCCGAGGGGCTTAGCGAATTGTCATTCGGGGCGTTGGCGTCTTGCCCCCGACTGACTTCTCTGACACTCCCGTCGACACTTACAAAGATCGGGGCGGCGTCGCTCTGCGGGCTTGCCGGACTCAAATCAATCAGTTGCAAAGCTCCTGTGCCCCCCGAATACAACAGTTTTAATCCATTTTTCGATTGCGGTTGCTGCGATGACGACAGTACCCCCTTTGACGCGCCGGAAGGCATGGACTTTATGCCGACCCCGAAGCATATCACGCTGTATGTGCCGGTAGGTAGCGCGCACCTTTACCTCGCTGCTCCCGGGTGGAACTATTTCGACAATATTGTGGAGACGGATGAGTTTCCGAAAGAACCTGCAGTGACGGTAGAGATTACCCATATGGATATAGAGACAACCGGGTATGGAGAGGTCGCCGGTCTGCTGGGCGATAAGGCTCGCCGAGTTAAATCGTTACGGATAAGGGGCCCGATAGGTGAATCTGATTTCGCCACCCTGTTTGACGCCGCTTGCGCGGGCCGTTTGGAGGAACTCGATCTAGGCAACGCCGAGGTTGAGGGGAGGGTTATTCCGGCAAACGCGTTCGGCCATACGTCAGGACGTCGCAATCTGTGGAGTTTTCTGTGTCCCGCGGGTTTGAAGCGCGTGACCCTGCCTGACGATATTGAGGAAATTGGCGATTATGCGTTCTATTTAGGCAGCTCGCTTGAAACAATAAATTTCCCCGCCTCACTGAAGCGCGTCGGGCAGTCGGCTTTCAACTCTTGCTGGAGTCTGCAAGCCTCCACAGGCGAGCTTATTCTGCCCGAAGGTTTGGAAGAAATCAAGGGGAGCGCGTTCGACTATTGCGGCGGATTGCGCGACATAAGGTTCCCGGCGACGTTGAAGAGCATTGGCTCTTACGCGTTTCGACGTACCTCCATTGAGTCATTATGGTTTCCCGAAGGGTTGGAGTTATTTCGGGAGGGGGCGTTCTCGCAATGCTATGAGCTAAAGAACGCTTATCTTCCTAATTCCGTAAGAAATATGGGGTCATCGGCTTTTTATCACGACATTAATTTGGAAACTTTACATCTGCCTGAGAATATAAACGACGTGCCAAAGTCTTTCGCGAGCAGTTGCCTGTCTCTCAAGAATGTGAATTTTCCGGCTTCGGTGGAGTATTATTTTTCCTCTTGTTTTTATAGCTGTATTTCTCTCAAGGAGGTTTCCTTTTCCGGCGTGTTCAAGCGCTTCAACAGAGGAGCGTTCCAGGCGTGTGCCGGCCTTGAGGAATTGCGCTTCCCGAAAGATGGCTGCAATATTGACGCGCGAGTGTTCTGCGAAAATCCCGGATTGAGGAGAATTTATTCTCCATCGCCTTATCCACCTAACTGCTATGTGGAAACGAGCAAATTTGGTGATTTGCGCTCCTCTTTCGAGTCGATAGTTTTCGATTATGACGCGCTGTGGGAAACGCCGAAGGATATCCCGGTGTATGTGCCCGCGGGGTCGAAGGAGCGTTATGAGGCGGCTCCGGGGTGGAACTACTTCACCAACTTCGTTGAATTGGACGAGTTCCCCGAGGCGGGAATAGGGGAGGCCGAGGCTGACCGTGGCGAAATGCTGGTCGAGGCGCTTCCCGGGCGCGTGGCGCTCTCCGGCGGCACTATGGCGGGGAACTCCGCATATTCGGTTTACAACGTGGCCGGGCGACTTATCGCCTCGGGCTGCGCGGATTCCGCCACCGTCGAGATACCCCTCGCCCCCGGCATCTACATCGTTGCCACCCCGGGTAGCCGCGTGAAAGTGGCCGTGCCCTGATGGTATAATCGTAAATAAAGAAACAATTCTTCACTCCATTGGCGTATTCCTGTTGACGCGGAGCTAAAAAGATTAAGTTATGAGAATCCGAAATATATTACTGAGTCTGATGTTGTTGGCGTGCCACTCCGCTGTTGTCGCGGGTGAGGCGCTGACGGTGCGGGTGACGCGGGCGGGTGAGCTCGCGGAGAGGTCGGGGGCGGAGTTCCGCGGGCTGGAGACGCTTAAAGTTGTGGGGCCGCTCAACGAGGCCGACTTCGCCACGTTGCGCGACGCGGCTTACGGTGGTAGCCTGGCCGAGATAGACCTCTCAGAGGCTGATGTGCTTGACAGGAAGATTCCTGACGGAGCGTTTCAGTCGGCGGGAAGTGGGTCGGTATGCTCCTTGCGCGGTATCGTGCTCCCGGAAAACATAGAGGAGTTCGGCGCGGGTGCGTTTTTAGGTTTGCGCCGGTTGGCCGGGGTCAATATGCCCGGCTCATTGAGAATCATCGGCAGCAGGGCGTTCCAGTATTGCTCCCGTATCAAAGATGTGTCTTTCCCGCCGTCGCTGAAGGTGATTGGCGATTCGGCGTTTATGAGTTCTGGGATTGCCCAGGTCTCTTTCGCGGAAGGGCTTGAGGAGATTCGAATGAGCGCGTTCAGCGAGTGTTCGTCGCTGAAGGAGGTCGTGCTGCCCGGTTCGTTGCGATTCTTGGGCGAGAGCGTGTTTTACGAAAGCCGTTCGTTGGAGCGGTTCGTAATCACTCCGGGCGTCAAATTTATGAGCCCCTATATGTTGAGCGGTAATTGCGCCCTTAGGGAAGTCGAGCTGCCGCCGACGGTGAGCACCATCGGAGAGGGCGCGTTTAACAGTTGCGTCAGGCTGGAATCCATCGTGCTTTCCGAAGGGGTGGAGTTGCTGTGCGCCGGAGCATTTAAAGGTTGCAGCCGCGTCAGGTCGATCACACTCCCCTCGACGTTGAAAACTATTTGGGACCAGTCGCTTGGCGGCATGGCCTCTTTACAAAGCGTAAGCGTTAAGGCTACGACTCCGCCGGAGTATGTCTGCTCGTCATACCCCGCGGCGGGTCCGTTTGAGATGGTCGAGGGGGAGACGCTTATCAGCACCCCCAAAAATCTTACGCTTTACGTCCCGAAGGGGTGCGCCGAGGCATATCGAGCCGCTCATGGATGGAACTATTTCGCCAATATAGTTGAAACCGATGATTTCCGGGATATGGCCGCCCCGGTTGAGGTAATTGAACATTTGGAACTCAATATGGCCGACAGCGGGGGACTCGCTGCCTCGTTGGGCGACAAGGCCCGCCGTGTCAGGTCGCTACGGATTACGGGGCCGATTGACGGGTCGGATTTCGATACCCTCTGGGACGCGTCGTTCTTCGGACTGCTTGAAAACCTTGACCTCGGTGGCGCCGCGGTTGAAGGAAAGAAGCTGCCTGCCAACGCGTTCCAGAGCAGGTTGAAGCAAAACTACAGTCTGTATGCTTATTCCAACGGCCTCAGGCGCATTGTCTTGCCGGTCGATTTGGAGGAGATTGGCGACTATGCGTTCTATCGTTCCTATAAGTTGGAGGAGGTGGTTATGCCGTCGGACCTCGCCAAGATTGGAGAATACGCGTTTGGCAAATGCGAGCGGTTAGGTGCCTTTGGCGGTGGAAATATGCTGCCGGAGGGATTGGTTGAAATCAGTAAAGGAGCGTTCAGTCAGTGCGAGTCACTCACCTCGGTTAAGCTTGACGGGACGGTTAAGGCAATCAACGCCAACGCGTTCAAAGGTTGCGGCGCCGTTGAGGAGATATTCCTGCCGAAGGATGGTGCCAGCCTCGACACCGATGTTTTTAGCGGACTGCCCGGGTTGCGCCGCGTATATTCTCCGGCTGCTAATCCGCCAACCTGCGCTGTCAGTCAGTTCGAGGGCTTCGAAGCGACACCGTTCGGAGTGCGAGGGACAGTCTACTCCTCACTGTGGGAAACGCCGAAGGATATCCCGGTGTATGTGCCCGCGGGGTCGAAGGAGCGTTATGAGGCGGCTCCGGGGTGGAACTACTTCACCAACTTCGTTGAATTGGACGAGTTCCCCGAGGCGGGAATAGGGGAGGCCGAGGCTGACCGTGGCGAAATGCTGGTCGAGGCGCTTCCCGGGCGCGTGGCGCTCTCCGGCGGCACTATGGCGGGGAACTCCGCATATTCGGTTTACAACGTGGCCGGGCGACTTATCGCCTCGGGCTGCGCGGATTCCGCCACCGTCGAGATACCCCTCGCCCCCGGCATCTACATCGTTGCCACCCCGGCAAGCCGCGTGAAAGTGGCCGTGCCCTGATGCGCGGCTCGCCAAAAATCGCGCTAAAATAGCCCCCGACGAGGGCGGCGGTATTGGAATAACCGATATAATTGAGTAATTTTGCGGTAAGATAGAGCAAGAATGGCCCAAAGGCGAAGCCCGCGGGCCGTTCACTCTTGTTGTTATGTTACTTAAAATCACTGAATAAGAATATATTATGGCGTTTAAGCGAACACTCATCACTACCGCTCTCCCGTATGCCAACGGCCCGGTGCATATCGGCCACCTCGCCGGGGTTTATGTCCCGGCCGACATCTACGCCCGCTACCTGCGGCTCAAGGGTAGCGACGTGGTAATGATCGGGGGCTCCGACGAGCACGGCGTGCCCATCACCATACGCGCCCGCAAGGAGGGGATCACCCCGCAGGATGTGGTCGACCGCTACCACGCCCTGATCAAGGACTCGTTCGAGGGGCTCGGCATCTCGTTCGACTTATATTCGCGCACCACCTCGAAGACCCATGCCGCCACGGCCTCGGAATTCTTCAAGCGCCTCTACGACAAGGGTGAGTTTGTCGAAATCAAGTCGCAGCAGCTCTACGACGAGGGCGCCGGCCGCTTCGTGGCCGACCGCTATGTGGTCGGTGAGTGCCCCGTGTGCCACGCGCAGGGCGCCTATGGCGACCAGTGCGAGAAGTGCGGTTCCTCGCTCAGCCCCACCGAGCTGATCAACCCCCGATGCGCCGAGACGGGCAACACCCCCGTGCTCCGCGAGACTACCCACTGGTACCTCCCCCTCGACCGCTGGCAGGAGAAACTCTCGCAGTGGATCCTCGAAGGGCACAAGGAGTGGCGACCCAACGTCTACGGCCAGTGCAAGTCGTGGCTCGAACTCGGCCTACAGCCCCGCGCCGTGACGCGCGACCTCGACTGGGGCATCCCCGTGCCGGTTGAAGGGGCCGACGGCAAGGTGCTCTACGTTTGGTTTGACGCGCCTATCGGCTACATTTCCAACACCAAGGAGCTGCTCCCCGACAGCTGGGAAACTTATTGGAAGGATCCCGAGACCCGTGTGGTCAACTTCATCGGCAAGGACAACATCGTGTTCCACTGCATCATATTCCCGGCTATGCTCATGGCTTATGGCGACGGTTTCCAGCTCCCCGACAACGTGCCAGCCAACGAGTTCCTCAACCTCGAAGGGGATAAGATTTCGACATCGCGCAACTGGGCCATATGGCTCCACGAGTATCTGCGCGACTTCCCCGGCAAGCCCGACGTGCTCCGCTACGTCCTTACCGCCAACGCCCCTGAGACCAAGGATAACGATTTCACCTGGCGCGATTTCCAGGAACGCAACAACTCGGAGCTCGTGGCAATTCTGGGCAACTTCGTGAACCGCGCGATGGTGCTGATGCACAAATATTTCGACGGCGTTGTTCCCGAAGCCGGAGCCTACACTGAGGCCGAGGATAAGGCTTTCGCCGAAATCCGCGAGGCTGCCGCCAACCTCACCGCCGACCTCGACGGCTTCCACTTCCGCGAAGCGCTCCGCGAGGCTATGCAGATAGCCCGCGTAGGCAACCGCTACCTCCAGGAGACCGAGCCTTGGAAGGTGGCAAAGACCGATATGGAGCGCGTGAAGACCATCCTCAACTGCGCCGTGCAGATCTGCGCCAACCTCGCTGTGGCCTTCGAGCCGTTCCTCCCCTTCTCGGTGGAGAAACTCAAGAAGATGCTCGCCCTCGACACCCTGTCGTGGGATATGCTCGGCTCCGAAAAACTCGTGGCAGCCGGCACGCGCCTCGGCACCCCCGAACTCCTGTTCGAAAAAATCGAGGACGACGCCATCCAGGCCCAGCTCGACCGCCTGGCACGCATCAAGAAGGAGAACGAGGCCGCCGCATGGAAGCCGGAACCCGTAAAGGCCGACACCACCTTTGACGACTTCATGAAGATGGATATCCGCGTCGGCACCGTGCTCGAATGCGAGAAGGTTAAGAAGAGCGACAAGCTGCTCCGCTTCCTCATCGACGACGGTATGGAGAAGCGCGTAATCTGCTCCGGCATAGCCAAGTACTACCAGCCTGAACAGCTCCTGGGCAAGCAGGTGTGCTTCGTGGCCAACTTCCCTCCCCGCAAGATGATGGGTATCCTGTCGCAAGGCATGATACTCTCGGCGGTCAACTCCGACGGCTCGCTGACGGTGATCAGTCCTTCGGCGCCCGTGGCTCCCGGCTCCTCGGTAGGCTGACGCCTCCGGGGGCCGCGGCCCTCTTTCTTATAATCCAGTCATAAAGCCCGTTTAATCTCGTTTGCCAATGGAGCATACAACCAAACCCCGCATTCTCATAGTCTACACCGGGGGCACGATAGGGATGATTGAGGACCCGGCCACGCGCACGCTGCGTCCGTTCAACTTCAACCATCTGATCGACAACGTGCCGAAGGTAAAGATGCTCGATTACGAGATTGACCACATTCAGTTCAATCCGCCGATTGATTCGAGCAATATGAACATTTCCCATTGGCAGCAGATCGCGTCGGCCATCGGGAAGGATTACGACCGCTACGACGGTTTCGTGGTGCTCCACGGAACCGACACGATGGCCTACACGGCCTCGGCGCTGTCGTTCATGCTTGAGAATCTGCGCAAGCCGGTCATTATCACCGGCTCCCAGCTCCCGATAGGGGAGGTGCGCACCGACGGCGAGGAGAACCTGATAACCGCCTTGCAGATAGCCGCCGCCACCGACCCCGTCAACGGCGAGCCCATGGTGCAGGAGGTGGCCATCCTTTTCGAGAACTACCTCTGGCGCGGCAACAGGTCGACCAAGATGAGCGCCGACAACTTCAACGCCTTCAAGAGCAACAACTACCCCTCGCTTGCAAAAATCGGGCTTTCGATCCAGTTCAACCACGACGCCCTGTGGCGCGTTAACCAGCGTATGCCGCTGAGGGTGCACCAGGGTATGTCGTCCGACGTTATAGTGATCCACATATTCCCCGGAATGACCGAAACCTCGCTGCGCCAGCAGCTTGACACTCCCGGAACCAAGGGCGTGGTGCTCAAAACCTACGGTGCTGGCAACGCGACCACCGAGGAGTGGTTCAACCGGGCAATAAAGGAGGCTGTTGACCGCGGCGTGGTCGTTGTCAACGTCACCCAGTGCGTCAACGGGGGCGTGAACCAGCGCAAATATTTCACCGGCGACTGCCTCGCCCGCGCCGGCGTGATCTCGGGCCACGACCTCACCACCGAGGCCGCCCTCACCAAACTGATGTTCCTCTTCGGCATGGGGTGTACTTCCAAACAGGTGGCGAACCGAATGTTGCACCCGATTGTTGGAGAAATGAGTATCTGAGCCCCCGCGGCCCGACACAAGGCTCTTTCCCCATCCCTGAAACCAACTTAGACAATAATGCTCAAGGTAAAGATTATAAATAAATCGCATCATCCGATGCCCGCCTACGCGACCCCCGGCTCGGCCGGAATGGATGTAAGGGCCTTCCTTAAGGAACCCGTAACGCTCGGTCCACTTGAAAGGGCGCTGATACCCACCGGGCTGTATATGCAGCTCCCGCAGGGCTACGAGTGCCAGATACGTCCGCGCAGCGGTCTTGCCATCAAGCACGGCATATCGCTGGTGAACACCCCCGGCACTGTTGACTGCGACTACCGCGGCGAGATAGGCGTGATTCTCATTAACCTGTCCAACGAGCCGTTCGTGGTAAACGACGGCGAGCGTGTGTGCCAGATGGTGATTTCTTCCTACGAGCGCGTGGAGTGGGAGCCGGTCGACCGCATCGACACCACCGAGCGCGGCGACGGCGCTTTCGGCCACTCGGGCGTCAACTGAAACACTCTCTGATTTCTGATTATGGGCAGACTACGAAAATTTTCAGCCGTGTTGGCGGTGGCCGCACTGGGGCTTTCGATAATCCTACCGGGCTATGCCCGCGGTAAGGGGGTCTCCGGCGATTGGCAGATGGGAGCCGACTCCCGTAAAGCCGATTACCTCTATATGGAGGCGCTCAGGCAGAACGCTCTCGACAACGACGCGGCTTTTTTCGAGTTGCTCGACCGCTCTTGCTCGCTCGACAGCGCGGACACCGCTCCGGCCTCGACTCTGGGCTATTACTATATGGCGCTCGGCCAGAACGATTCCGCGATGGCCCGCAAGGGGTTCGATATGATGCGCCGCCACTTCGACGCGCACCCCGAGGACTATTATTCGGCGATTTTCTACGGTATGGTCAACAACCAGCTCGGCAACGCGACCGAGGCCGTGCGCGTTTGGCAGACGCTCGACTCGCTCAACCCCTCGAAACCCGACGTGGCTCTCCGTTATGCCGACGCCCTGCAGGCCACTTTCGACACCACCAACCTGCGGCGCTCGATCGACGTGATAGCCCGCATTCAGCGCTCCGAGGGTCCCGACCTCGGGCTTACCTCCCACAAGGTCAGGGCGATGCTCGCCCTCCGCGACACAGCCGCCACGCTTGAAGAGCTCCGCGGACTGCTGGCGCGCTCTCCCCGCAACGCCACTTTCAACATATACGCCGGCGACGTGTTCACCGCTATGCATATGCCCGATTCGGCAATCAGATACTACGACCGGGCTTGCGCCATCGACTCGGCCAACGGTTTGGCGTATATGAAGCGGGCCGAGTTCTACAAGGAGCATGGTGACTCGGCGGCTTTCGACCGCGAGGTGTTTCAGGCGCTGAGACAGGAGAACCTTGAACTGCCCGTGAAGCTCGATATGCTTACGAGCTACATACGCCAACTCTACACCGACACCCTGCAGCAGCCGCGCATACAGAAACTTTTCGAGGTGGTGCTCACCCATCATCCCCACGAGGCCGATATCCGCGACCTCTACGCGTCGTATCTCTACGCTATAAACGACCTGCCCGGAGCTGCCGAGCAGCAAGAGCTCGCCCTTGACATCGACCCCTCGGCCGAGCAGCGCTGGCGCATGGCAATGAGCCTGTACTCCCAGAGCAAGAATGATTCCAAGGCAATACAGGTTGGTGAGCGCGCCTTGCGCTACCTTCCGCAGAGCCCGATGATAAACCTGATGCTCGGGGCCAGTTACCAACAACTCGACAACCAGCGCGAGGCCATACGCTATTTCGAGAAGGCTGAGCAGTTGGCCGACACTCTCGACATTGAGACCCGCTCGCAGATTCTCGCCTCCATAGGCGACAGCTACTACAAGCTCAACCATAAGGACTCGGCTTTCGTGTATTACGACCGGGCCATCGAGATGGACCCCGACAACCTGCTGGCTTTGAACAATTGCGCCTACTATCTTGCCGAGGAGGGGCGAGATCTTGACCGTGCCGAGACTATGAGCGCCATATGCGTGCGTGCCAACCCCGAAAACGATACGGCGCTCGACACTTACGCCTGGATTTTCTTCCGTAAGAAGGATTACGGGCGGGCCAAGGAGTTTATCGACCGCGCCCTGGCGGTCGAGGGGAATACCCCAGCCGCCGATGTGCTCTCCCACGCGGGCGACATTTATTATTTCTATGGCGACCGCCAGCAGGCGCTCGAATTCTGGCAGCAGGCGTTGAAACTCTCGCCCGACGACCAGTTGCTCAAGAAGAAAGTTAAGTCGCGCCGCTACTTCGAGGAATGACGCTATAATAAGTATATTATCACACTGATCAGCAATGAGAATAACCAACATATTGATAGCCATAGGTGCCGCGATCGCTCTGGCCGGATGCCACAGCTCGAAGAAAGCCGCCTCAGTGGCCGAAACTCCGGCACCGTCCCGTTCGGTGTCGGCCCCCGCGGCGGATGCTCCCGCGGTTGAGCGCCTACTATCCGATGCCCGTAGCGCGTGGACCGACGTGCAGATGCCGCTCAACGTGAAGCTCAGGCAACCCGCCAACGTCAACCTCAACGCCACCGCCTATATGCGCCGCGGCGAATACATTAAATTCTCTGTGAGGATGCTCGGCTTCGAGGTGGCTTCGGCCTGGATTGACACCGATTCGGTTCACGCGATCGACAAGGTAGGCAAACGCTACGTCAGCGAGAGCGTAAGCCGCCTCACCACTGATCTCGGACTCGATATTTCCGACATTCAGGATATACTCCTGGGCCGCGTGTTCAAAGTAAGCGACCGTCAGGTGGAGGCTGTAGGGTTCTTGATAGAGCCAACGGAGTATGACAATATGTTCCTGATGCGTCCCGAGCCGCGCCCTGAGGCGGTCGATTACGGATTCGTCGTTTCCGGCGGCGAGGCTCCGCTTCTCAGCTACCTGCTTATCGAGTCGGGCAGGTTCAACGCCGTGGCCCGCTATTCCGACCACGATGTTACCCAAGCCGGAACGCTCGCCCGCAGTGTCGAGCTTTCGTCGACATCGCCCAAAAAGGTAGCCGCCGAGCTTACCTGGAATCTCGGCTCCGCAAAGTGGAACCGGGGGGACAGCCAGAAGTGGCAGGCACCCGGACGCGGATACACGAAAATCAGCCTCAGTTCTCTGTTGTCGATTCTAAACAAACTCTGACGGGCGATGAACAGGTTCATAGTGATGTTGCTTTGCGCCGTGCTCGCTTTCGGCCAGGTGCCGGCCCAGCAACGCAAGAAGAATACAAAAGTCGAACAGACTTCGCGAAAGTCCTCTACCGCTAAAAAAGGAAAAACCTCGGCTAAAAGCGCGCAAAAAAGCTCGGGAAAAGCGGGAGGAAGCGCCAAGAAAAAGAGCGCGGGCGCGGCTAAGTCGCAGAAACCGAAAACTTCGGCTGAAATCAAAAAACAGAAGCAGCAGAACGCCAAGGAAATCCGTGAGGCGCGCCAGCAGATTCAGCTCAACACCCGCGAGACCGAGAAGCAGCTTAACCAGCTCAACCTCGTTGAGTCGGAAATTGGTCAGTGCGAGACGCGCATCAAGGGGCTCAACACAAAGGTTGACTCCCTGACAAGGCATATGGCCGTGGTAAACGACTCCATAGCATCGCTCGACAACCATCTCAACAATATCACGAAAACCTATGCCCGGCAGCTCCGCAAATCACAGGGGCGCCGCGAGCAGACCTCCGACCTGGCCTTTATATTCTCGTCCAACTCGTTCGCCCAGGCCTACCGCCGCATGCAGTCGCTGCGCCAGTTCGACAAATGGCGCCGCCGCAAGGGTGAGGAGATTCAGGCCGTGAAAGGGAAGCTCGACGAGCGCCGCAAGGAACTTACCATCCTGCAGGGTAAGACTAACCGCTCGCTCGCGCAGATCCAGAACGAGCAGAGGGTGCTCCAGCGCAAGCAGACCGAGACATCGGCCCTCGTTGACCGACTCCAGGAACAGGGTGCCGAGCTCCAGCAGCTTATGGCCCGGAAGAGCCGCGAGGCCGCGGCCCTCGACGCGGAACTTGACCGCATAATTGCCGAAGAGGCCCGCAAGGAGCGCGAGCGTCAGGAGCGCATCGCCGCCGAGAAGCGCCGCAAGGAAGAAGCAGCTGCCCGCGAGCGTGAGGAGGCCCGCCTGAAGGCCGAAGCCGAGGCTCGCGAACGCGCCGAGGCCGAAGCCGCCAAGTTGGCCGCCGAGGAGGCTGCCGCCAAGGAGAAAGCGGCGGCTGAGGCAAAGGCCAAGGCCGATGCTTTGGCCAAGGCGGAGGCGGAAGCCAAGGATAAGGTTGAGAAGCAGCGTCTTGAAAAAGAGGCCCGCGAGGCTAAGAAAGAGCAGCAGCGCCGCGAAAAGGAGGCCAAGGAAGCAAAGAAGGCCCAGGAGCGCCAGGAGCGCGAGCTTGCCAAAGCCCGCACTGAGCGAGGCAAAGGGGTCAAGCACAAGGGTAAGAACAATGGGCGCGAGCTCGCCGCTGAGACATCGGCTAAAACGGAGGGTGTCGCTCCGACACTCAACCGCCCTTCCGCGGCGGGTCCGAGTGGTGTGGCGGCTGACGCGGCTGCTGCGGGCGGCAGCGATTTCGAGTCGCTTCGCGGCCGATTACCGTTCCCCGTTGCCGGGCGCTACACTATCGTGAAGCGTTTCGGTCGGCAGAAACACCCGACGCTGCCCCATGTCGAGACTAACAATTCAGGCATCGACATCGAGACCGTTTCCGGCACGCAGGCCAAGGCCGTGTGCGACGGCGAAATTTCGGCGGTATTCCGTCCCGACGGATACAACAACGTAGTGGTGGTGCGCCACGGCAGGTATATGACCGTTTACGCCAACCTCGGGTCGCTCGCCGTATCAACCGGGCAGAAAATCAAAGCCGGGCAGGCCATCGGTTCGGTCTACGCCGACCCCAACGATAATGGCCGCTCCGTGCTGCATTTCGAGGTCCGCAATGGGCGCCAGAAAGAGAATCCAGAGCTATGGCTGCGCCGCTGACCACTGGCAAGCGGTCGGGCCTCACCGCCGCCGTCCTCAAGGTAATGGGGGTGTTCGGCGGGGTACAGGTGCTTACGATTCTCTGCGCGATTGCGCGCACTAAGTTTGTGGCCCTGTGGATAGGCCCGGCTGGTGTCGGTCTGTTCGGTATTTATAATTCCGCGCTCGACATCGTGCGTTCCGTGGCGCAGCTCGGTATCGGAGAGAGCGCCGTGCGCGACATCTCCGGCTCGCCGAGCGCTAAAGTAGGGGCTATCGTGCGCTCGCTCCGCGGATGGAGCTGGACGCTCGGTGTGGCTGGGTCGGCGCTGATGCTGGCCCTATCCGGGTTTCTGAGCGAGGCGACGTTCGGCGATTCGGAACATCAGACGGAGTTCATGCTCCTGTCGGTGTGTGTGCTATTCAGCTCGCTGTCGTCTGCAGAAGGGGCGGTGTTCCGCGGTTTCCGGCGTTTCCGCAAGTTGGCCCGTGCCTCGATTTGGGGCGCTGTGGGTGGCTTGGCCGTGTCGCTTCCGCTGTTTTACTTTCTCGGCATCAACAGCATTGTGCCCTCGATTATTGCCTATACGGTGGTTACCTGGATGGCGCTCGGGTTGTACCGCGAGAAAGTGGCGCCCCCGGCGGAGCCTTTGACTATAGGGCAGGGTTTCGCCATAGGCCGTAGCTTCGTGGTGCTCGGCATTTTTATGACGGCATCGATGTTTCTCACTACCCTCGCGAGCTACCTTTTCATCGCGTGGCTGAACCATCGTGACGGTGAAAGCTTCGTGGGGCTGTACCAGGCCGGGTTCACGTTGGTCAACAAGTATGTCGGGCTGATATTCACCGCCATCGCGGTGGAATACTTCCCCAGACTTTCGGCTGTGGCCCACTCGCCCCGGAGGATGTCGTTGTTCGCCGGGCATGAGTTGAGGCTGATACTGTGGATTTTACTCCCGGTGATACCTGTGTTTGTTTTCGCTGACGGACTTGTAGTTAGGATCCTGTATTCCTCCGAGTTTATAGGGATGCTGCCGTTTGTCGGTTTCGGGGCTGTCGGTACGGTGTTCCGTGCCTACGGCTGGTGTGTGAGCTTCGCCATTCTCGCGAAAGGCGACGGTGCCACATACCTTTGGACCGAGGCTCTGTCGGCGGCTGTCTCGCTGCTGCTTAATATCATCGGCTATACCCTGTTGGGCTGGGTTGGACTCGGGCTTGCGTATATATTATGGTATGCTATTTATGCCGTAGTTGTTGACATCGTGGCCCGTAGGCGTTACGGCTTGCGGGTCGGGGGGAGTATTGTCGCGCTCGCGGCGGGCGTGTTCCTTTTCTGCCTCGCCGCGGCGTCAATGCGCTACTTTCTCGATTATTTGGCTTGAAACTTACAGCGGGCTGAATTTGTTAGGGTAGTAACTTCTGACTATCCGTATATGCCAAATAACAAATTCAAAGCGGGAGCCGCGCTCGTCGGCAACGCCTGCATACTTATCGCCACCATTTTCTGGGGCATCAACGTGTCGTTTACCAAGGCGCTTATCCCGGAATGGATGACCGCCGAAGGTATAATAGTGGTCAGGCTCGTCGGTGGGTGTCTGTTGATGTGGCTCGCGTCGCTGTTTCTCAAATGTCAACCCATCGCGCGGCACGACTGGCTGAAGCTGCTGCTCGGTGGTGGTATCGGGTTATTCCTGTTCATTTATCTTTTTGTGACCTCGCTGCGCTACGGCAACCCTATCGACATATCCATTATTATGACGCTACCGCCGGTGTTCGTTATTCTGATCGGGGTGATATTCCTAAAGCGGAGGCCGTCGTTGCTGGAGTATGCCGGAGTAGTTGTGTCGATGGCCGGGGCTGTGATAGTCATTGTGGCCGGAGGTACCGGCAAGAATGGGAGCGACAATCTTTTGGGCGACCTTTTGGCCGTCGCCTCGACGCTCTGCTACGCCTTCTATCTCGTGATACTGGTGGGGCCGACCAAGAGGTATCGGCCTGTGAATATGCTGCGATGGGTGTTCCTGTTCGCCGCTTTGCCGGCCTTGTTCCTTATCCCGGGAATGGAAAAAATGCCGATATTGCGTACCGCCGAGGCGGCTCCCTGGCTTGAGATAGGTTTCATACTGCTCTGTCCGACATTCATCGCCTATTTCCTGATTCAACCCGCCATAAAGAAAATCGGGTCGGAACTGGTGTCGCTGTATCAGTACCTGCTCCCGGTGTTCGCCACCCTGTCGGCGGTAATCATGGGGCTCGATAAGTTGAAATTGGTGCAGGTAGTGGCTATGGTTGTGATTGTAGGCGGTATGGTGCTCACGAATGTCGGGAAGCGTCGGCGAGCCGGTTCCTCAGCAGATTAGTGAACTGGTAGTTCTTCAACCCCCATTTCGGAGCTTCGAGCAGTTCGGGGGGCGCGGAGGATGTGAACCGCTCGATGGCGATTTCAGGCGCGAGGCTATTTACTATGCCTACTATATCAACGCACATGTCGAGGTAGCCGTCGACGGTGAAGAGGGTTAGGTCGTCGGGCGGGTTTAATGCCAGCGGCGTACCCTTTATCAGTTGTAATTGATGGAATTTCAGTGAGCTTACAGGGAGTAAGCAGGCGCGGCGCACCGTTTCGAGCATCATCTCGCGGGTGTCGCCCGGAAGCCCCATTATGAAATGCAGCCCGACGTTCAGTCCGAGCTTGGCTGAGCGCTCAACGGCATCAACGGTCTGTGCCCAGGAGTGGCAGCGGTTTACGCGGTCGAGAGTGGTGTCGTGCGATGATTCCGCCCCGTACTCCATCATTACAGGAGCGTCGAGTGAGGCAATCTGTTCGAGCAACGGCTGCGGCACGCAGTCGGGGCGCGTGCCGATTATCAGTCCGTCGACTCCGTCGACCGACAGGGCCTCGCGGTACATTCCGATTAGCTTGCCGGGGTCGCCGTGGGTATTGGTATAGCTTTGGAAATATGCCAGATAGCGAGTGTCGGGATATTTGTGGGCGAAAAAGCGCTTGCCCGCCTCAAGTTGCGCGGCTATATTGCCGAGAGAGGGTAGGGCGGGGGAGAAACTGCGGTTGTCGCAGTAGGCGCATCCGCCGCGTCCGATGGTTCCGTCGCGGTTGGGGCAGGAGAATCCGGCGTTGATTGTGAGTTTCTGCATCTTGCGCCCTGGAAACAGTTCGGCAAGAAGCGAGGCGTAGTCGCGGTAGGGGGTCATCGGCTAAATGATACGTTGTCGGTGAGCGCGGCGTCGAGCAGCGCGAGCGCGGCCATGGCTTCGACTACCGGCACCGCCCGGAGCGCTATGCAGGGGTCATGGCGCCCTTTGGACTCCAGCACGATGTTGTCGCCGTTTCGGTTAATGGTTTCGAGGGGTTGGCCGATTGTAGGGGTCGGTTTGAACGGCACGCGGAACACTATCTCCTCGCCGTTGGAAATACCCCCCTGTATGCCCCCCGAATGGTTGCTGAGGAACATGGTTTCGCCATCGCGGACGCGCATACGGTCGGCCGCGGCGGAGCCTCGCAAACCGGCGATGGCGAAACCGTCGCCGTATTCAAAACCCTTGGCGCCCCCGATTGAGAGCATAGCGGCGGCGAGCCGTTGCTGCAGCTTGCCGAAAACAGGGTCGCCAACGCCGCGGAAGAAGCCCGCTACGCGGCACTCGACCACACCTCCAACGCTGTCGTTTTCAGCCGAGGCCCGGGAAATGACTTCGCCGAACTTCGCGGCGTCGGTTTCACCTCCTACTGCGATAAGCGATGCCCGGATTGTCACGCCTTTGGCTTCGAGCAGTTGGCGGGCTATTGATCCGGCGGCAACGCGGCACGCCGTTTCGCGCCCCGAGGCGCGTCCGCCTCCGCGCCAGTCGCGCACGCCGCCATAGCGCCGCTCCCAGGCGAAGTCGGCATGCGACGGGCGATAAGCGTCGCGCAGCGCGTCGTAGTCGGCGGGGCGTGAGTCGGTATTTCTTATAATAAATCCTATTGGGGTGCCGAGCGTAACGGCCATATCGGTGTCCGGAGTCAGCGCCTCCGGCCCGTCGGTGCCTTGCCGCATAAGTCCCGAAAGGAACTCTACGCTATCGGCTTCAGAACGGGGCGAGGTGAGCTTGGTCCGCCCCGGGCGGCGGCGCTCCATCTGGCGGGCGACTTCGGCCAGTGAAACCGTTATGCCCGGAGGGATGCCGTCGAGCACGCCCCCGATTGCGGGGCCGTGCGATTCGCCGAATGTGGTGAGCCTTAGGGTGGAGCCGAACGTGTTCATTCCTCTGACTCTTTTACAAGGTCGGCTACCTCGGCGCCAACAAACTTTATAAGGTCGGCGGGCGACATTTCAAGTTGGGCGCCCCTTATGCCCGCGCTCACAAATATATGGTCGAAGTCGAGCGCGGTTGAATGGAAAAATGTGGGAAACGGTTTCTTCATACCGATAGGGGAGCACCCGCCACGGATATACCCGGTGAGCGGGAGCAGCTCCTTCATCGGTATGAGGTCGGCTTTCTTCATACCTGCCGCCGCGGCGGCTTTTTTAAGGTCGACCTCGCGGTTGCCGGGCACGACGCAAACGAAATATGTGCCCTTGTTGGCTCCCGCTCCCTGCCCTTTTTGTCCGGCCGGATCGCCGTGGAGCACGAGTGTCTTGAACACCTGCCGGATGTCCTCGCCCAGTGAGTCGGCAACGTGTTGGGCGGCGAGGTCGTTCTCGTCGACCTCGTAAGGTATGATCCGATAGGGCACCTTGGCCCTGTCGAGCAGCCTCGCCGCGTTAGTCTTTATGGCTTGATCCTTTTTGGCCAACCTCAGGGGGTATTTCTCGCGGGGTTATTAAAGGTTGTCGTCCATCGAGAGTTCGTCGAACCCTTCGAGGTCGAACTCGTCGGAGTTGTATTCGTCAGAACCGTAGAAATCCTCGCCCAGGTCTTCGGCGGCCGCCGCGGCCGCGGCGGCTGCTTTGGCGTCGGTTTTGGCTTCGAATTCCTCGAAATCGACGTGCTGCGCCGGAGCTTTGCCCAGCGAGAGGGTGCACACGGGGTCAAGCAGGTTCTGCCCGGTTTTCAACTCTTTCATCTCGATGAACAGCGAGCGGTCGGTGAGGTAGTCGAAGGTGAACATCAGGCGCTGCCCCTCGTCGTCGATGAAGTCGGCCAGCACGGAGTCGTCCATGAGGTACACTTCCTGCGAGGAGTCGGAGCCCATGTCTTCGAGCGTGATTTCTTTTTCTTTCTCCCAGCGGTCGTCGCAGAGGAAGAAAGAGCACATTTCGTTCTTGTCATATCCGACAGCGTCGCATATGGCGTTTTTCAGGTCGAGGAAAGTGGCATCGGCGTCGATTTTGATTTCGCGCTTGAAGTTGTCGACCTCGTCGGAAACTATTCGGAATGTAAATATCATAAGAAAGTGTTGAGTCGTTGAAGGGGGAAGAGTGCCCCCGCCGAGCGGCGGCTTATCTTCGCCGCAAAGGTAAATATAATTTACAACAACTGCAACAATGGAAAATCCAAAAAAAAAACGCTAAAGAGGCTCCCCCTCGGAGCGCGCGGGGCGGTTTTCGGCGTGAGTGCGGAAAGCGCCAAGGGCGCGCCGTTCGAAACGTGCGCGCCCTTGGCGCTTATATCGCTGGAGAGGGGTGTATCAGTGCTGGGGAGCCACGGGAAGCGCGCGGGAGAATACCTCGCGGAACGAAACGATGGTTTCGGTGCGGAGCAGACCCATCGGCTGCAGCTTCTCATGGATGAGGTGCAGGAGGTGTTCGTTGTCGCGGGCGTAGACCTTGAGGAGCATGTCGTACTGCCCGGTGGTGTAGTGGCATTCGACAACTTCGGGGATCTCTTTGATTCTTTCGAGAACCTGGTCGAACTTGTCGGGTTCCTTGAGGAACACGCCGATAAAGGCGCAGGTGTCATAGCCGAGCGTCGCGGGCTTGATAAGTGCGCGGGAGCCTTCGAGAATGTTAGTAGCCTGTAACTTGGCGATACGCTGATGAATCGCCGCGCCGCTTACGCCGCATTCGCGTGCAATTTCCAGAAAAGGCTTGCGTCCGTTGTCGACGAGCATCTGGAGAATTTTGGTGTCGAGGTTGTCAATTTGTGAACGTGACATAATGATAGGATTTTACTTTAATATTCCCTGTTGGTGAGCACAAAGTTAAGATAAATATTCTAATAATGAAAATTATTTTTGTCACGAAGTGGGTTCAAAACAAATTACAAACCTATGGCGATTCGCGGGAAATTATTAAATTTGCATTAAAATGAAGAAATAGATGTACAATATCAACTTTCTAAAAATAGCGAACTCAAAAGATATTCCTCTGGAAATCAAGGGGCTGTATTTTGAGTCGTTCCCCGAGGAGGAGCGCAGGCCGTGGACCGACATCGAGCGCCGCGTCGATTCGGGCGACCCGTTTTTCAATTTTTATGTTTTACAACATAAGGGCGCAAATATCGGGTTTTTAACAATTTGGAACCTCCCCGGAAACATTTATGTGGAGCATTTCGCCATATTTGACAACTGCCGGGGTGGCGGTTTTGGAGCCGAGGTGGTAAGGCGTCTGGCCGTTGAAGGCGAGTCGCGTCCCGAGGGGCTGCCCGCCAAGCCGGTGCTCCTCGAAGTTGAGCTGCCGGAGAGTTCGGAGCTCGCCGCGCGCCGTGTCGGCTTTTATGAGAGGAACGGCCTGCGGTCGCTCGACGACGTGCCCTATTTCCAGCCGCCGTATGCCGACGGGTTGCCCGACGTGCCTATGATGCTCATGGCCTCGGAGCGCCCGGCCGACCCTGTGGCTACCGCGATGATTCTCCATACATTAGTTTATAATCAGTAGCGCTATTGGCTGTGATTAAGAAAACTCTTTTATTGCTTTCGATCGCAGCGTTGCTGCTTTCGTGCGGTGGGCGCGGACGGGGCGATTCCGCGGCGGGTCCTATGAAGGTCACCGCGGGGATAGCGCCCGTGGCGTGGCTCGTCGACCAGATTGGTGGCGACAGCGTCGAGGTGAGCGTGTTCCTCCCCCAGGGAAGCGACGCCGAGAGCTTCGAACCGCAGTTGGGCAAGCTGCGCGACCTCGAAGGATCGTCGCTATTTGTTGCCACCGGGCTGCTCCCCTTCGAGGGGCGCGTTGCCGAGTCTGCTGGAGAAAGCGCCGGGGTGGAGGTTGTGAGGCTTGCCGACGGGCTCGACCTCATAACGGGCACACACGGCGGCGGGGAGCCGGACCCGCACGTCTGGGTGTCGGTGCGCAACCTCAGGGCCATGTCTGGTGTGCTCCTGGAGGCTATGCGTCGTGCCCGCCCGTCGGCGGCCGAAACGTTCGACACCAATTGGAAAGCGCTCGACGCGAGGCTCGACTCCCTGGACCGCGCGGTCACTGCCGGGCTGGCCGAAGCCGGAACCCCGTCGTTCCTGGTCTGGCACCCGTCGCTGAGCTATTTCGCGCGGGATTACGGCCTGAGGCAGATTTCCGTGGGGTTCGAGGGTAAGGAAGGCTCGGCAGTCGGCACGCGCGACCGCATCGACGCCGCCCTGGCCGAATCGCCAAAGGTGTATTTCCTGCAGGCCGACGAAGACCCCCGAGCCGCCTCGACGCTCCCCGTGGGTGATGCCACAAAAAAAGTGTCAATCAACCTTATGGCTCCCGACTGGGAGTCGGAAATCATAAAAGTAGCCGATGCCCTGCGTCAATAATACTGGAATACCGCTGATTTCGCTCCGCGATGTATGTATCGACCGCGGCGAGCGTCGTATTTTGAGCGGCGTGAGCCTCGACGTGCGCCGGGGCGATCTCCTCGCCATCACCGGACCCAACGGCGGAGGCAAGACTACGCTGCTCCGGGTGATACTCGGGCTGTTGAAACCCGACAGCGGCAGCGTTGCCTATTATAATGCCGACGGTACCCCGGCACGGGGCCTCCGCTTCGGCTATCTGCCGCAGAAGAATTCCATAGACTCGCGTTTCCCGATAACTACCCGCGAGGTCATAGCGTCGGGACTGCTATCGTCGAGCGCCATTGGCGCCGATGAACGCGAGCGCCGCATCGCCGATATGCTTGATCTGATGGAACTGCGGAGCCATGCCGAGCACCCCATCGGAGCTCTCTCCGGGGGGCAGTTGCAGCGCGCCCTTATGGGTCGGGCGCTGGTTTCGAAGCCCGACGTGCTCGTTTTCGACGAGCCGCTGAGTTACCTCGACGCCCGGTTTGAGCAACGAACCTACGACATCATATCCTCGCTGCCGGAGGAGACGACCGTTATAATCGTGTCGCACCAGATGAGCGTCCTGGCCGGGATAACAACGCGCCACTGCATTGTTGACCGCGTCCTGACGGAGTGCCACGCGCATCACCACCACGCCCCTACAACCTGCGATTGAATGGCCTCGGCGCGCCACTCTCGCGGCCACTCTCGTTATGCCCGCGGTGCCGCGGGAATCGTGTCGAAAAAGGGTCGCGGATGCTTTGAGTATCGAAAATATTTAGTAAGTTTGCATTCTAATAGGCTTGGGCGCGATGCGCCCGGAGCCGAGTACGTTTCAGACAACATTCACATCTAACAGATTATCAGATATGGAGAAGAAGTTAAGAATCAGGGACCTCACCCTGCGCGACGGTCAGCAGTCGCTCTTCGCAACCCGCCTCAAGCAGTCCGACATCGATCCGCTGCTCCCCCTCTACAAGGACGCGGGCTTCTACATCATGGAGGTTTGGGGCGGCGCCGTTCCCGACTCGGTGATGCGCTACCTCGACGAATCTCCCTGGGAGCGTCTTCGCAAAGTCTCCAAGGCCATCGAAGGCCGCTCGCTCCTTTCGGCCCTTTCACGCGGCCGCAACCTCTTCGGCTATGTGCCTTACCCCGACACCGTGCTGGAAGGCTTCTATAAAGAGGCTATCAAGAACGGCCTCAACGTGATGCGTATCTTCGACGCCCTCAACGACATCGACAACGTCAAGGAGTCGATCCGCCTCATCAACGAGCTCGGCGGTATAGCCGACGCCGCTGTATGCTACACGGTCGACCCAAAGGAGGAACCCGCCGAAGCTCCCAAGAAACAGGGCTTCTTCAGCCGTCTGTTCGGCAAGAAGGAGGAGGCTCCCGCGGCACCCGAAAAGATTTTCACCGACGAATACTTCGTTAACAAGGCCCGCGAGATGGAGCGTCTGGGCGCGAAGATCATCACCCTCAAGGATATGGCCGGCCTGGTGAACCCGCTCCGCGCCGCTTCGATCATCTCGAAGCTGAAAGCCGCCGTGAAGGTGCCCGTCGACTTCCACACCCACTGCACCCCCGGCTACGGCCTGGCATCCTCGCTGATGGCCATCATGAACGGCGTCGACATCCTCGACACCAACATCTGGTGGTTTGGCGAAGGCTCCGCGGCTCCCGCTATCGAGCTGGTTTACATCTTCTGTCAGAAGCTCGGCATCGAGGTTGAGTGCGATATGAAGAAGGTAGGCGAAATCCGCAAGCAGCTCAAGGACGTGCGCAAGCGTATGGCCGACTTCGACCTCAACAAGGACCGCTTCCCCAACGAGTTCGACCCCCTCACCGACAAGCTCCCCGCCGAAATCGACGCCCTGTTCGACAAGGCCATCGCGGCCGCCAAGGCTTCCAACGAGGAGGAACTGCTCGACGCCTGCCACGCTATCGAGGCTTACTTCGGCTTCCCGAAACCCAACCTGCTGGTCAAAGAGGCCGAGGTTCCCGGCGGCATGTACTCCAACATGGTTGCCCAGCTCAAGGCCCTCCAGGCTTCCGACCTGCTTGAGGACGCCATGAAGCTCATCCCGAAGGTACGCCGCGACGCCGGTCTGGTGCCCCTGGTAACACCTACCAGCCAGATCGTAGGCTCGCAGGCAGTGCTCCTTGCCATCGACCGCCGCAAGGGTAATCCCGACTACTCGCAGGCCAACAACCAGTTCATCTCCCTCGTGAAGGGTGAATACGGCCACACACCCGTGCCCGTTGACCCCGCTTTCCGCGAGAAGCTCACCGGCTCGCCCGTCGAGACCCCCTACGACGTTTCCAAATACAAGAAACCCGAGAACCCCACCGTTGCCGAGCTCGGCGGCGTGAAGCTTGCCTCCAACAAGGAGGAGGAGCTCCTGCTCGAACTGCTCCCCAACGTGGCCAAGACCTTCCTTAACAACCGCCGCAAGGAGGAATACGCCGCCCAGGCTCCCGCTGCCGCTCCCGCCCAGGAAGCCGCTCCCGCCGCAGCAGCTGCTGCCGAAGGGCCTATCACCGGCGATGTGTTCCGCGCCCCGATGGGTGGCCGCATCGTTGAAATCAACGTGAAGGCCGGCGACAAGGTCAAGAAGGGCCAGGTAATGATGGTCTACGAGGCTATGAAGATGGAGAACGACCTGGAGGCCGAACGCGACCTCACGGTTAAGCGCGTCTTCGTGCAGCCCGACGAAACCGTCAACACCGACCAGCCACTGATCGAATTCGAATAATCTCAGATTATGCTTTTTTAACGAGGCGCCCCGCCCCCAAGAGCGGGGCGCCTTTGTTTTTCAATAGGTAACCTGCCGATTGATTCGCGGTCTTGTGGTTACTTAACTGCCGAGATGTTTCACTAACGTTCTTTTCCTTACCTTATAACCTTAAAACCAATGGATGACTTACTGAGTACTGTCGACTGGTCGCGATGGCAATTCGCCCTCACCGCCATAGTCCACTGGCTCTTTGTGCCCCTTTCGATCGGCCTGTCGCTTATCGTGGGCATAATGGAGACAATCTATTACAAAACCAAAAACGAACGCTGGAAGCGCCTGGCCAAGTTTTGGATGCTTCTGTTCGGTATCAATTTCGCCTGCGGCGTTGCCACTGGCATCATTCTGGAGTTTGAGTTCGGCACCAACTGGTCCAACTACTCCTGGTTTGTCGGCGATATTTTCGGAGCGCCTCTCGCGATCGAGGGTATTGCCGCGTTCTTCCTCGAATCTACTTTTATCGCCGTCATGTTCTTCGGCTGGAAGAGGGTGAGCCCCGGCTTTCATCTGGCATCAACCTGGCTGACCGCGGTGGGTATCTGCCTTTCGGCTTTTTGGATTCTCGTTGCCAACGCGTGGATGCAGTATCCCGCGGGTATGGAATTCGATCCCGCCCAGATGCGCAACGTCATGGTGTCGTTTGCCGATGTCGCTCTGTCGCCCGTGGCGCTCAACAAGTTCTTCCACACCGTGCTCAGCGGGTGGGTGCTCGGCGCCGGATTCGTAGTTGGCGTGAGCTGCTGGTTCCTCTTCAAGAAGAGCAACGTTGAATTCGCCAAGGATTCGTTGAAAATCGCTTCCTGGGTTGGCCTGGTAGGCATCGTGCTGACAATGTGGACCGGCGACGGCTCCGCTGTCGAGGTTTCGCGCGTGCAGCCTATGAAGCTCGCCGCTATGGAGGGGCTTTACAATGGCTCCAAGGGGCAGGGGCTTGTCGGCATCGGCGTGCTCGATCCCTCAAAGGAGCGTACCGACGGCAAGGACGCGATGCTTTTCGAAATCGAGATTCCCAAAGCGCTCTCCATTCTTGCCAAGCATGATATGGACGCCTTTATCCCCGGAATCAATGACCTTATCGACGGCATCGAGCTTGACGAGAACGGCGACACCATACGCACCGTGAGCTACTGCGAGCGCATCGAGCGCGGCCAGGCCGCACAGCAGGCGCTCCGCGATTACGACGCCGCCTCGAAAGCCGGCGACAATGCCGCGATGGACGAGGCTGTGAAGCGCCTCAAAGCTGATTTCCAGTATTTCGGTTACGGCTATCTCGACAATCCCGACGAGGCCGTTCCCCCCGTTGCAGTCACTTTCTACGCGTTCCGCGTCATGGTGATCTGCGGCGGCTACTTCCTGCTCTTCTTCCTGGTGATGCTGTTCCTGAGCTACCGCAAGCCGGTGCATCTTGAGAACCGCTGGGTGCTCTTCTTCGGAGTGCTGACCATACCCCTCGTGTGGATCGCTTCCGAGGCCGGATGGGTTGTTGCCGAGGTGGGCCGTCAGCCTTGGGTGATCGAGGGGCTTCTTCCCACCCGCGCCGCCGTCAGCTCGATTTCCGCCGGGTCGGTTAAACTCACCTTCTGGCTGTTCGCGATAGTGTTCGCATGCCTTCTCACCGCCGAGGTGTCGATTCTCTGCAAGGAAATCAAAAAGGCATCGAAGCGCGACATCCTTTCCGACGACAAACATTAATCCTCCCAAAGCATAAACCATTATGGAAGCATTACAGATTTATTGGTGGTTCGTCATCTCGCTGCTTGGCGGACTCCTGGTGTTCCTTCTCTTTGTGCAGGGGGGGCAGACAATGATTTGGTCGGCTGAGAATGAGGAGCGCAAGCGCCTGTATGTAAACGTTCTCGGTCGTAAGTGGGAGCTCACGTTCACCACTCTCGTAACGTTTGGCGGTGCTTTCTTCGCCTCGTTCCCCCTCTACTATTCGACGAGTTTCGGCGGTGCCTATTGGCTCTGGATGCTGATTCTGTTCAGCTTCATCCTGCAGGCCGTCAGCTATGAGTTCCGCTCAAAACCGGCCAACATCTTTGGTCGCCGTACCTACGATATGTTCCTTTGGATCAACGGATTCGTAGGATGCGTGCTGCTGGGTGTCGCCGTCGCGATGCAGTTCTTCGGCGCTGAGTTCTTCATTTCGCGCCACAGCATCCTCGATGCCGGGTCGCCGGTGATTTCCGTGTGGAACGATAGCCATGGCCTTGAGCAGATTTGCTCCTGGCGCCCGCTCGTGCTCGGTTTCGCCGTTTACTTCCTGGCCCGCACACTCGGCGTGCTCTTCCTCTACCGCAATGTGAAAGATCCCTCCGACGAGGCTTTTGGCAAGCTGTGCCGCAAGCGCGTGCTCGTCAACGGCGTTATCTTCGTGGCGCTGTTCCTGGCATTCCTCGGCGTGCTTTTCACCGCCAACGGCTACAGCTACGATGCCGCTACCGGCCATTTTGTGGAGGTTCCCTACAAGTATCTCCTCAATATGGTTGAGATGTGGTGGGTCGGCGCCCTGTTCCTTATCGGTGTGCTCGCGGTGCTCTACGGCGTTGTTCGCGGCGCGCTCGATCCCTGCTTCCGCGGCGCCGCTTTCTGGTGGGCCGGGATTGGTGTGGTGGTGGTTGTTACCTGCCTCTTCTGCGTGAGCGGCTACAACAATACCGCCTACCTCCCTTCGGTTTCGAACCCCGACTGCTCGCTGACGATTGCCAACAGCTCGTCGACCGAGTTCACCCTCACTGTTATGTCGTGGGTGACGCTGCTCCTCCCCGTGGTGATTGGCTACATTGCCTATGTATGGCATAAGATGACCAATCCCCCTGTGACCGACGCCGAGATGCGCTCCACCGACCACAACTATTGATTCTACGGTATGCCCCTTAGGGCGTACCAACCGATATGAAATGCCGGAGATTCCAATCCAGTTCGCGCTGGGCGGAATCTCCGGCATTTATTCTATGCGTTGGGAGGGTGATGGGTCAGGGGTTGGGTAGGAAGGCGGTGTCGTTGAGGATGCGCGGCGCCAGATGTGCGGCGTGGCGCTTGTAATCCTTCGAGCCGATGTAGGCTTCAATGGCCTCGCAATGGTTGAGGTTGTGCATATCGGAGCCGAGGAAATCGACCATATTGTTCTCCACGAGGTATTCGGCCATATGCTTCACATCCTTGCCGTAGTGTCCGGCGAGGCTGAGGAGGTTCACCTGGAAGAGAGTTCCGGCGTTGTGGAGCTGCTCGTATCGCTGGCGTTTGCCGTGGTAGTAGGTGTAGCGCTCGGGGTGGGCGAGGATAGGGCGGAACCCTTTAAGTTTCAGGTCGAAAAGGAACTCGTCGAGGTGCCACGCTTCCTGCACGAAGGAGTTCTCCACCAGGAGGTAGTTGTTTGGCATCGGGTTTACGTTGCCCGCTTCGAGTTGTGCCTGGAAGAACCCGTCGATACGGTACTCGGCTGAATGGAGCAGCTCGATGTCGGTTCCGTTGGCCTCGACGGCGGCGCGGAGTTTCTCGAACGCGTTGCCTATTGTATCCGGGGTATTCTCGAACGTGTCCTGGGTGACGTGGGGCGTGGTGATTATGCGGCGAATACCCCAGGCGTATTCGCGGGCCACAAGTTCGGCGGCAGGCACCGCTTCTTTCTGGCCGTCGTCAATTCCGGGCACCAGATGGCAGTGGATGTCGGTATGGAAAAAGAGCTCTACCGGCTCGGATTTCTTTTTCTTGAAGAAGTTGAACATAAGGTACCTGATTGGATGATCGCTGGCCGCGGAGAGGGGGAGGGGGCCGGCGGTTGTTGGTGTCAGTGGGAGTAGGCGATCGTGTCGCTTCGCAAAGTTACGCAAAAAAATCGCTTCAGTCGCATCGCGGGGATGATTTTGTGAGCCGACAGTGGTTTTACTCGCAAAACGCGCATGCGTCTATGGCATTACCGCGTCGGGAATGAGGTGCCCGGCGCGGTAAGTGCTTGATGTGCGTTTTGATGTATGTAAGTTGATGTCAGATATGTTTTCTGCGTCAGGGGGTGGGTTATTCGTCGCTCTTGGTACCGACGTGCTCCAAAATCTTGTCGGTAAGGAGCTGCTCCTGCTGCACGCCCACGGTGCGCCATACGGGCTCGCCATCCTTGAAAAGGATCAGGGTGGGGACTGACTGCACGCGGTAGCGGGCGGCGAGTTCGGAATTCTTATCGATGTCGACTTTGACGATTGTGCCCTTGTCGCCCACGTTCTGCTTCACTTTGTCGAGGATGGGGGCCTGCATCTTGCAGGGGCCGCACCAGGTGGCGAAGAAGTCGACAAGGGTGGGTTTTGCTGAGTTGATTATTTCCTGAAAGTCGTTCATATCTTGTGTTGTTTTTGTTGTTAGTGTGGCGGAAGGGCCCGCGGCTCTTCCTTCGTCTGACCTTATAACGGAATTCGTGGCTATTTAGTTCGGCATAGTCCATATTTCTTTAACATTTTTATTTAATAAACGACGCGATGTTGATTGAGGCGATAATGGTATTGTTGTTCGGGGGAAATTTGTAACTTTGCGCAAACATTTCACCCAATAAATACTGACGATGGATATTAAAGGAACCGGCGTGGCGCTCGTGACCCCGTTCAAAGATGATTATAGTGTCGATTTCGAGGCGCTTGCGCGTCTTGTCGATTATCAAATCGACGGGGGTGTGGAGTATATCGTCGTCCTCGGCACCACGGGCGAGGCCGTGACCCTCTCCGAGGCCGAGCGGGCCGAGGTAATCCGCTTCGTGGCCGAACATGCTTCCGACCGCGTGCCCCTCGTCGTCGGTATGAGCTCGAACGCGACCGCGCCTTTATGCCGTTCGCTCCGCGAGGCCGACCTCAGCGGCTACGGGGCCATACTTTCGGTAGTCCCATACTACAACCGCCCATCGCAGGAGGGTATTTATCGCCATTTCAAGGCCGTGGCCGAAGCGTCGCCACTCCCTGTGGTACTCTACAACGTGCCTTCGCGCACCGGCACCAATATGGAGGCCGCGACAACGCTCCGCCTCGCCGAGGAGTTTCCCGGCAAGGTGATCGGCGTGAAGGAAGCATCGGGTCGCATCGGGCAGATACGCGAGATAATTGAGCGCAAACCCGCCGGTTTCCGCGTTGTCAGTGGTGACGACGCGCTTTGCCTTCCCCTCGCGGCCATGGGGGCTGAAGGTGTGATTTCGGTAATCGGCAACGCTCTCCCCGGTTCCTTCTCCGAGATGACCCGCCAGGCCATAAGTCATAATTTCGACAAGGCCGCGGCCATAGACCGCCCTATGCAGCCTCTCTACCGCGACATTTTCCTCGAAGGGAACCCCTCAGGCATCAAGGGACTGCTGAGCGTTATGGGCCTGATAGGGGAGACGCTCCGCCTCCCCCTTGTGCCGGTGAGCGCCGCTACACGCACCCTGATGGCCGACCATCTCGCGCAGCTCCCGGCCTCACTCCGTCGCTGACCTTCGCTTCATTTTACGAAAACACTCCTTTAGGGCGCCGCGGGAGTTGCCCTTTAAGCGTTGAAGAGCGCCATTGGGGAGGCGCAGGGTGTTGCCAGAGAGGTGCCGCATTCGTTGTTTTTGAAGCGCTAATTACGCGATTGTTTATGCAATTGTTTACCCACTATGGCCGAAGGTTGTTGAAATTCTCGACAAACAAATTGCAAAGTTGGCCGAAATTCGGTAACTTTGCACCCGCAAGAACCATCTGCGAGTATTATACAGGAATACGGCGAGTATGTTTACTGCATAATGGTCCGGTAGCTCAGCTGGATAGAGCAACTGCCTTCTAAGCAGTCGGTCCCGCGTTCGAGTCGCGGCCGGATCACCATTTATGAAACCTGCGAAGGCGATGAAGCGATTCACCGCCTTCATTTGTTATATAAAAAAATGGAGTATGACAAGATATCATCAGGAATCGATAGAGAAAAAGAAAGCGTCAATAGCCTATTGGCGAAAGCAGCCGCTGAAGCCCGAAGAATATCGTGCGCAATTCAAGAAGTTGCGGGAACAACGGCTTGCAAGGGAGTCCAAATCAATGGACTAAAAAAATGGGCTATCGAAAATGGCTGCTGGATTGAAAACCGCGGCATGTTAGGCGAATTCTCTGACCGAGGTTCAGAGAATGAGGTCTATATGGATGTCGTAAACCAAGTAGTTTATAAGCTTAACGACTTTCGATATGCGGATGATAATCTTGATTCGTTCTTTCAACGATTGAAAATACATAATAGCCTTTTCGCCGATTGCGAATATACTCTTTATGGCTTTGCAGAGAATCAAGATGCTAAAATTTGTGCTGCCATATCTCAGCCATTTATTCGTGCCGACCGCGAGGCTACTATTGAGGAAATTGCGGGGGCATTAGCCTTGATGGGTTTTATGCCACAGCAAGATGGAGAATATTTCACAAATGGCGAAGTGGATATTTTTGACGCATTGCCCAACAATGTACTTCATGGAATAGACGGCAACCTGTATTTCATTGACACAATTTGCCTGCCATCAGATGAACACTTTCTTGATACCTACAAATCACTTTCACCTAATTGGATGAGGTGATACTTACGGGGTGGGGAGGCGGTTACCAGTCGCCTTCTTCGGCGTATTCGTCGTCGGGGTCGTCAAGGTCGATGTCGAGGGGGAAGTCGAAGAGCAGGTTGTCGGTCGCGGTGCCGGTGGTAGGGGTTAATAGGTCGCCATCTTGGTCGTAATCAGAGTCAAACGGGATGCCCTCTATTTCATCGAGGCGGTTCTGGAGCCGGTCTATCTCGTCCTGTAGCAGGTCGTAGTGGTCCGACATTTCATCGCAGTCGTCAAGCTGCCCTTCCAGGTCCAATATGCGCTCCTCCAATTCATATGCGTCATAATCATCGTATTCGCCGTAATCGTCGAGGGCGTTGGCCGTCGGCGAGTATGGCGTGCGACCAGAGTTCCGCGCGCCGCTGTGCGTGGGCTTTGGAAAGGTTTCTTCGCGCTCGGCGTCGTATCGAGGAATATACGTTTCGTTTCCACTCAAGCTGTTCCCGTCTGGAAAGTGTTGATTCCGTTCGCGTTTAAACCGGTTGACAATTGCCTTGAAAAGAGCCAGCTCACCGATGTATTTGATAATCGACATATATTATCGGCTGTTATGGGAGGTTCTTAAAAAAGCCTCTATCTCTTGTGA
The DNA here is from genome assembly GCA_910587075.1 of uncultured Muribaculaceae bacterium. Classification (GTDB taxonomy): domain Bacteria; phylum Bacteroidota; class Bacteroidia; order Bacteroidales; family Muribaculaceae; genus UBA7173. The sequence goes on along the minus strand of CAJUKE010000001.1, from coordinate 142,109 downwards.
AAGTCAGTCGGGCGATTGCCAGAACCAGGCGTCATCGGTGGTCAGGATGTGGCAGTTAGTGTAATTGCTGTCAAGCGGCAAGAGGGCGGCATAGGGACCCTGCGGATGCGCAGCACGGCCTCCGTGGGCGCTCACATCGCCTTCCGGCTCGGCCTGATTGCGAAGAGTGGCCGAAATGATGTAAAGGTTCTTGGCCATATACTGATCGAGGTAATACTCTTTGGTCTGTTTGGAGCGGTGGTTCCAGTTCGCGTCCTCGTTGAGCACCAGCGGCAAGTCGTTGCGCAGGCGCTGCCTAACCTCCCCGGGGTGCAACGGGAGCCCGTTCTCGTCAGTGACGTACGCGGCGAATGTCGGGTCGACCCATACCCATTTTCCGAGGGAGGCGCACCAGGCGACGCATATCACATGGCAATCGTAGTCGGAGTCCCATTTCTTTGACTCGCAGGTCAGGAAACGGGCCGGGAGACCCACCGAGAGCAGGGCTTCGGTGAGGCATATCGCCAGGGCGCGGCAATTGGCGCCGCAGCTGTCGCGGCGGCAAGAGTCGTAGATGTTCCGCAGATTTCTCGGTCCGGTCGGTAATCCGTTGCTGCCGTCGTGCTGAATGTTGTCGTGAACCCAGTACATCAGGTTCTTGATGCGGCTGAAATCGTCACCTTCGCCCGCCACGCTGTCGAGCCTGAACCTTTGGCGCGTGATTGTAAGCAGGGAATCTGTCGGCTGGGCGTAGACAAACCGCTCGCTGCGGGTGGTATCGGCCGCGTATTCCGGCGACTCTTTGAGTATTTCAAGATCTGATTTCACCTCGTCGCCAAGGTTCCAAGCATATTCCATTGCTTGCGCAAGACGTTTGGCTTCATGGCTCTCTAATTTGAGGAGCGCCGGAAGCAGGTGTTTAGCGTCGGTATAAGTGCAGCCGCGCATCCACTTCGAATCGCCGGCGGTCAGTACCTGGGCTTGCCACCGCGCGAGAGCCTCCAAATCGGGTTGGAGCTCCTTTAATCCCTCGAATGTGTCAATGTCGGTTTTCGTGTTGGCTTCAGTGTTGTCAACCCAAAAGTAAACGGAGCTCTCGTCGTAACCTTTGAACTTGGGGCACTGTGTGTTGCTGGCCGCGTTCAGTCCGAAATCAACCACGAATTTTTCAAATACAACTTCTTCAAGGTTCGGGCAATCGTAGGCGAACTGCGGCCCCCCGGTGCTCGATATTGGTCCTTCGAACCTTACCGACCTGAGGTTGGGGCAGTGCAATGCCACTGCGCAGTCGAAGTGCCCCACCAGACCCTTGACCACAACCTCTTCGAGCTTCGGCATATTCATAAACGAAGCCCCCGGCATGTAATCCACGTTGTTGAGAATCACTTTGCGCAGGTTCGGGAAGTTGTAATCGCCCAGCCGCACGAAAGTGCCTAAGTCGGGAAACTCTATCTCCTCGGCCTCACTGTCGAATATCAATGAGTCGGGAAAAATCTTATACCCGTCGCGAATGGGCGATTCATAATAGCCCGGGTCCTTGATGATTACGGTTTCGGCCTGGAGCGCGACCGCTGATAGCAAGATTGATAGGAATAATACTTTGAATGGTTTGGTCATAGAGATTGATTTAGCGTGGTTGTCAGGGTATCAGCGCCCGGGCCTCCGGGGTGAGCAGCGGCTCGACGGCGGAATAGGGGAGGGTGCAGGTGGGCATTCCGGCGGCGTAACAGGCTATCTCATACTGTTGGTAGATGAAAGTCAGCCCTTTCTCGGTGAAGTAGGGCGCCACCGCAGGAAGTGTGAACTCTTGCGAGTCGATGATGAGCGCGTCCTCCATCTTAAAGTCGTCGCCGGTTTCGAAATACTGGCGCGAAACAGCTTCTTTCACCATGGTTGTCAGCTCTCTGAGGGAATTCGGCTCGAAGATGTCATAGCCGAGCCGCAGGCCGTCGGACGTGCGGAAAGTAGCTCCGTTGGCCAGTGTGGCACCGTGGGCGCCGCCGTTGTACATATATATCGTAGAGGTGAGCGTCACCACTGAGTCAGAGGCGAAAGTCTTGTCGATCTTGGCGTTGTATTCGTAGTTGAAAGCGAATCCCTCGTCGGCGCTGAAGCTTTCAAATTCACCGCGGGCAAAGTCGAGCACCCGCTTTCCGGCGTCGGCGATCAGCAGTTGCCCGTCGGCGGCGGTTTCACTGGAGAAAGCCGTCGCGGTGGCGGCTGTGTCGACCGGCGTGATGGTGGAGAGCGTCTGCGCGATCCATTCGCGGGTGCTGTCGAGCAGCTCCGTGCCACCTTCGTTGGGATACATAACGTCGATCTCGCATTTGGCGGTGCAGTTGTTGGCGCTTATCGAGTCGGCCCAGGATATTTCGGTGGTGCCCAGGATGTCGGCTGAGGGGGTTGTTGCGGTTTTATTGCCGCACGATGCGAGAGCGATTATCGCGAGCGCGGCGGCGTTGATAGCGAAATGTTTCATATTCTCTAAGTTATATTGTAGCCGGGGTAATCGGTGGTAGGCTCCGGCGGGAATTGTGAAGACAAAGGTAACAAAAAATTTGTTCCGCTGGTCATAGCCGGGCTAAAAAACACCGCCCGTGAGCAAAACTGCCTTTTGGATTGTTATATAGATTGACCATGGTCAAAAACCGGCGGCAATATACCGCTGTTAAGTGCTTTTTTAGTATTTTTGCAGTTTATTCGGCGGTGTCCGGCAACCCGGCCCGCGGCATCACATTTTACGCTTATCCTTATGAAGAGAAAGTTCTCCCCGCGTTCGTTTTTTTCGACCACCGCCGGCAAGGTAACCGCGGTCGCGGCATTCATACTTATCGCCGCCGCTATCGTACTCCCGATCGTGTTGCGCGACAAGGAAACCGAGCCCGTTTATCCCACTGTTGAGGTCATAATGGTTCCTGTGCGCGATGTGAACATCTATGGCGAGTATGTGGGACGCATCCGAGCCCAGCAGTTCGTCGAGGTGCGCGCCCGCGTAGAGGGTTACCTCCAGAATATGCTGTTCACCGAGGGCGCCTATATCGAGAAGGGGCAGACACTTTTCGTCATTGACCCCACGCTCTACCGGGCCCGCCTCGAAAAGGCCAAGGCCCAGCTCAACAAGGCCAAGTCGGTTGCCAAGAAGGCTGAGCGCGACCTGGCCCGCATACGCCCCCTTTTCGAGCAGAACGCGGCCTCGCAGCTCGACCTCGACAATGCGGAGGCCGCTTATGAGAGTGCCAACGCCGATGTCATCGTCGCCGAGGCCGATGTCACCCAGGCCGAGCTGACTCTCGGCTACACTTCGGTAAAATCGCCCATTTCGGGCTATATATCCGAGCGCTCGGCCGATATAGGCACACTCGTTGGCCCCAGCAACAAGTCGCTCCTCGCCACGGTTGTGAAGAGCGACTCAGTAAGGGTCGATTTCTCAATGACCGCCCTCGACTACCTCCGTGGCAAGAGCCGCAACGTGAGTCTCGGCGGTGCCGACGATAAGCAGAAGGTCAACGCCTACGTCACCGTTACGCTCGCCGACGGCTCGGTGTATCCCCATAAGGGCAACGTCGATTTCGCCGACCCGCAAGTCGACCCGAAGACAGGCACATTCTCCGTGCGTGCCGAGATGCCTAACCCCGACCATTCGCTGCTCCCCGGCGAGTTCACCCGCGTAAAGGTGCTCCTCGACGTGCGCGAGAAGGCGATCGTGGTTCCCAGCCGCGCGCTCGTTGTCGAGAAGGGTGGGTCGTTTGTCTACGTCATGCGTCGCGACAACATCGTTGAGAAGCGCTTCATCGAGACCGGTCCCGAGGTGCCCAACGGCGTCATAGTAGAGCGCGGCCTCGCCGAAGGTGAGATTATCGTGGTAGAGGGTTACCATAAACTCTCCCCGGGTATGCGGGTTAACCCGGTTGTCGGCACGTTTAACGCCGACGGCACCAGCGACGGACTCGGGCAGTCAGCCGCTACCGATTCAGTAAAAACCTCAGCGCCGAAAGCCGATAAGAAATGAAGAAGAATTTTTTCCTTGAGCACCCGGTATTCTCCATCGTGATTTCGATTGTGGTGGTGATACTCGGCGGCATCGGCCTCGCGATGCTCCCGGTCGACCAGTACCCGCGCATCGTGCCCCCGGTTGTGCGCATTTCGGCTTCGTATCCAGGTGCCGACGCTTCGACCGTCACCCAGGCTGTCGCCACCCCCATCGAGCAGGAACTCAACGGTACCCCGGGTATGATATATATGAGTTCCACCTCGTCAAATTCGGGCTCTTTCTCCGGGTTGGTGACTTTCGACATCAACACCGACCCAGAACTGGCCGCTGTTGACATTCAGAACCGCGTGAAGGCAGCCGAGAGCCGCCTCCCCGCCGAGGTGGTGCAGAACGGTATATCGGTTGAGAAAGAGACCTCGACGAGGCTTATGACCATAACCGTGCTCAGCGACGATCCGAAGTTCGATGAGGTATACCTTAGCAACTACACCACTCTCAACGTCGTTGACCTTCTGCGGCGCATCCCCGGCGTGGGGCGCGTCAGCAGTGTCGGCGGTCGCTATTACGCTATGCAGATCAGGGTGCAGCCCGACAAGCTCGCCGACCTCGGACTCACCATCAAGGACCTCCAGAACGCCCTACGCGACCAAAACCGCGAATCCGCGGCCGGTGTCCTTGGCCAGGCCCCTATGGAGGGGGTCGACGTGACGGTGCCCATCATCGCCCGCGGTCGCCTGTCGTCGGTGGCCGAGTTTGAGGATATAGTGATCCGCGCCAACGCCAACGGGTCGCTCGTCAGAATGCGCGACGTGGCAACGGTCACCCTCGAAGCGCAGAGCTACAATACCGAGAGCGGTATCAACCTCGGCAACGCCGCAGTGCTGAACATCACCATGCTCCCCGGCGCGAACGCCATAGAGGTGGCCGAGCGTGTCCGCGAGGAGATGGAAACCATCAGCCGCGGCTTCCCCGAGGGGATCACATACTCGATTCCGTTCGATATGACCACCTACATTTCGGAGTCGATCCATCACGTTTATCGCACCTTCTTCGAGGCGCTTCTGCTGGTTATCCTCGTGGTGTTCCTGTCGCTTCAGAACTGGCGTGCGACACTCATCCCGATTATCGCGGTACCTATCTCGCTTATAGGTACTTTCGGGGTTATGCTCGTGTTCGGCTTCTCGCTCAATATGCTCACTTTGCTGGGTCTCATTCTCGCGATAGGCATTGTGGTGGATGATGCCATAGTGGTGGTGGAGAATGTCGACCGCATTATGCACACTGAGCACGTTGGTCCCCGGGAGGCTACGCGCCGTGCCATGGACGGCCTCGGTTCGGCACTGATCGCTATGTCGCTGGTGCTGTGCGCCGTGTTTGTGCCTGTAAGCTTTCTGCCGGGCATAACCGGGCAGCTCTACCGCCAGTTCACAATCACTATCGCCGTGTCGGTCATTATCTCGACCGTCGTCGCCATAACGCTCTCGCCCGTGATGTGCGCGGCGTTGCTCACCACTCCCTCCAACCGCCGCAAGTGGCGTCCGTTCCGCCTGATTAACTACTGGCTCGCCAAGGGTGGCAATATCTATTGCCGCCTGATACGCAAGTCGTTGGCCCATTCTCCACGTATGTATGCGGGCTTCGGGCTCGCACTCGTGGCCATATGGTTTATGAACAACCTTATGCCTCAGAGCTTTATGTCGCAGGAGGACCAGGGTTACTTCACGGTGGAACTTGAGCTTCCCGAGGGAGCTACCATTGAGCGCACCCGTGCCGTTACCGACAGGGCCATCAAGGCGATTATGGCCGACGCCGATGTGGAGCATGTGCTCAACGTCACCGGCTCATCGCCCCGCGTGGGCACCAACCAGGCACATTCCCAGCTGACCGTGATACTTAAACCCTCGGAGGAGCGGTCCGACAGCGGGGCGATCGACCTGGTGCGCCAGCGCGTGCGCCGCACCCTTTCTGCATATCCCGAGAGCAACGTTTACATTTTCACCCCCGCCATCATCCCCGGGCTCGGATCGTCGGGCGGTTTCGAGATGGTGCTCGAAGCCAGAGGCGACGCCACTTACGCCGACCTGCAGGCCGCCGTGGATACTCTGAAGCTCTACGCCTCGCGCACCCCCTCGGTGAGCGACCTCTCCACCTCGATGCAGGCCGACATTCCGCAGCTCTATTTCGACGTGAACCGCGACAAGGCGCAGATGCAGGGTATCCCCCTGAGCGATATTTTCTCGACCATGAAGGCATTCACCGGCTCGATCTACGTTAATGACTTCAATATGTTCAACCGCATCTACAGGGTGTACCTCCAGGCGGAGACACCCTACCGCGAGCGGCGCGACAATATGAATCTGTTCTTCGTAAGGAGCGCCGAGGGCGTGATGGTGCCTGTGACCACTCTCGGTACCTCGCACTACACCACCGGACCAGGCACCATATCGCGCTTCAATATGTTCAACTCGGCCACCGTGTCGGGCGAGGCGGCCAAGGGCTACTCCACCGGCGAGGCGATGGCCGACCTTGAGAATATCGTCTACGAAAAGCTCCCCGACAATATCGGCGTGGAGTGGAGCGGCCTCTCGTACCAGCAGAAGCACGAGAGTGGCAACACCGGGTTGGTGCTCGGGCTGGCCTTCCTCTTCGTGTTCCTCTTCCTCGCTGCGCTCTACGAAAGTTGGTCGGTGCCCCTCGCGGTCATTCTGTCGCTTCCTGTAGCCGGAGTTGGCGCGTACCTCGGCATATGGGTGTGCGGCCTTGAGAACAATATTTACTTCCAGATCGGCCTGGTGATGCTCGTCGGCCTCGTGGCCAAGAACGCCATCCTCATCGTGGAGTTCGCCAAGGAGGGTGTCGAGCAGGGGCTCACAGCCGCGCAGGCGGCTCTCAAAGCGGCCTCGATGCGTTTCCGCCCGATCGTCATGACCTCGCTGGCCTTTATGCTCGGGTTGCTCCCGCTGGTGTTCGCCAGCGGCCCCGGTTCGGCGGCGCGCCGCGACATCGGCACCGGCGTCTTCTTCGGCATGCTCGTGGCCATAACCATCGGCATCATCTATGTGCCCTTCTTCTTCGTGCAGGTGTCGAAACTCGCCAAGCCTAAGATGAAGAAGACCCGCGCCGTGGCCGGGAAGCTGGCAGGCGCCGTTAAGCAGCGCCTCCGCAAGAAATAAGCTCTAAGAATTTTCACTTATGGGAAATAAGATTATCATAGCCTTTATGGCGGCCGCGGCTCTGCTCGCCGCGGGATGCTCCGGCACCAGGAACCTCACCCGGGCCAAGGTAGATATGCCTATGTCGCTTGCCGCCGGGTACGCCGACTCGCTCTGCGTGGCCGACAAGGGTTGGTGGCAGTTCTACACCGACACCGCCCTCTGCTCGCTCATCGACCGCGCGCTCACCAACAACCGCGACCTGCGTCGCGCCGCCTCCCGCGTTGAGGAAGCCCGCGAGCTTCTCGGCGTGGCAAAGGCTCAGCTGCTGCCCGAGTTGGGCGCCATGGCGCAGCCGAGCCGCGAGACGGAGCATTACGGCGATGTGCCGGAGACCACCGTAAAGGACTATTTCGAACTGAAGGCCACCGTGACTTGGGAATTCAACCTTTGGGGCGCGGGCATCCAGAACCGCCGTCAGGCCGAGGCGCAGTGGCTCGCCACTGAGGAGGACAAGCGCGCCATGCAGATGTCGCTTGTGGCCAATGTGGCATCGCTCTATTACCGCCTCCGGGCGCTGCATAGCGAGCTGGCGTTCGTGAAGCGCACGCTTATCACCCGTCAGGAGAACGTGCGCTATGCCAAACTCCGTTTCGACTATGGCGCTGTCAGCGAGGTGGTCTACCGCCAGGCGTTGGTTGAGCACGCGACCACCGCGGCGCTTGTTCCGGGCATCGAGCATCGCATCACCGCCGCCAACAACGCTCTCGGGGTGCTCCTCGGCGAGCTTCCCGGCAAGACTTACGCCGCCGGCGACCTCAATCCCGACGACGTTCTGAGTATGGAGGTGCCTGTCGGGCTCCCCTCCCAGCTGCTTGAGCGCCGCCCCGACCTGCGGGCTTCGGAGCAGCGGCTGAAAGCGGCAATGGCGGATGTTGGTGTGGCATACGCCAACCGCTTCCCCTCGCTCCGCATCTCCCTCCAAGGTGGTATTGAGGCCAAGGAACTTGCCGACTTTTTCAAATCGCCTTATAGCTACACGCTAGGCTCCATCGCGGGTTCGATATTCGATTTCGGCAAGCGGAAGCGTCGCTACAAGGCCGCGATCGCGGCCTACGACCAGGCCCGCTATACCTACGAGCAGAACGTGATCACGGCTTTCAGCGAGGTTTCCGACGCTGTGTCGGCCTATCAGCGGACCTGCGAGACAGTAGAACTGCGGGCCAACCTCCGCGACGCGGCGCGCCGCTACGCCGACCTCGCTTTGGCCAACTACCGGGGCGGCAACCTGGCTTACATCGACGTGCTTGACGCCCAGCGCCGCTATTTCGATGCCCAGACCTCGCTCATCAATGCCGTGCGCGACCGCTACCTCGGCCTGATCAACCTCTACAAGGTGCTCGGCGGGGGATGGACCGGCGGTCCCGCGGCGTAGCGGGCTTTTGACCCATTTGGCCTCTTCGGTTCGCCGTGCGTGCGGATTATATGATGCTGTTAGCGTTATTTTTGCTAAATTCGCGAAATAAACGTTAACCTTAAACCGATGAGAAACTTATTTGTCAGCGCTCTGCTGGCGGCTTGCGCGCTCTTTCAGGCACAGGCCCAGTTCACAGCTCCCAAGGAGGATTATCTCCAGCATATTGTGACGGTTGACCATCCCGACCGCGTCTACAAAGTAGGCGAAAGTCCGAAAATCCGTATCGAGGCATATGGCGGCGGCATCCCCGTCGATGGCGTGAAGGTGGCATATTCCTGCGCCGACGAGATGTTCCTCCCGGCGCTTACCGACACTGTGGTGTTCCGCGACGGGGTTGCCACCATTGATATGGGCCCCATGGACCGCCCAGGCTTCCGAGAATGCGACCTCACCTTCAAGGTCGGCCGCAAAACGGTGAAAAACGTGGTGAAAGTGGCTTTCGACCCGCATAAGATCAAGACCTTCACCAAGATGCCCCGCGACTTCAAAAAGTTCTGGGACGCCGAGCTGAAAAAGGCCGAGGCTGTGCCCCTCGACCCACAGATAACCTTGCTTGACTATCGCTCCGACGACAAGGTGAGCACCTACCTCGTTCGTCTGACGGTAGGGGAGGGTAACCGCTTTTTCTACGGCTACCTCTCCAAGCCCAACGATGGGAAGAAGCACCCCGCCATGTTCTGCCCTCCCGGAGCCGGTCCCTTCAAACGCTGGCCCCGCGGGGAGTACGCCAAGGAGGGCTTCATCGTGTTCAGCACCGACATCCACGGCCTTTCCCCCGAGCTCTCCGACAAGTACTTCAAAGATATTCAGGACGATTATGCCGGCTACTGGGGGCGCGGCATAACCTCGCGCGACAGCTGCTACTATCGCCAGGTTTACGCCGGATGCTCCCGGTGCATCGACTTCCTGGCCTCGCTCCCCGACTGGGACGGCGAGAACATCGTCTGCCTTGACGGCTCGCAGGGCGGGGCGCTCTCCATTGTGAGCGCGGCGCTCAACCCGAAGGTAACGTTCATATGCCCCTCCTATCCCGCGCTGTGCGACCTCGAAGGGTTCGCCCACGACCGCGCCGGTGGGTGGCCCAAGTATTTCCGCAACGTCGAGGTGGCCGACTCCGACCGTCAGGCCGTGCTGGAGACCCTCCCGTACTACGATGTGGTTAACTTCGCCCGCACCCTCACCCAGCCCGGGTTCTATCTCTTCGGCTATAATGACAACACCTGCTCGCCTACCTCCGTGAGCGCCATGCTCAACGAGGTCAAGGCCCCGAAAACGATTTACACGACTTACACCAACTCGCATTACAACTTCAAGGAGAATCTCGACGTGGCCCTCGAATGGGTTCGCTCCATGGTGTTTGGGAATGATGATGACGATACGGACAAGGACTCTGCGAAATAAAGAGAATCAACAAACACCAATCTATATTTCACTTATGAATAAACTTATACTTTCAGCTCTGGCCGGAACGCTCTCTTTCGGAGCTTTCGCCCAGGAGGAGAGCACCCCGGTGACGGTTACGGTCAATGCCGACCGCTCAACCTCGATGAAAAACGGGATGATGTCGTTCACAATAGGGTCCAACGGCCGAGTATCGTTCCTAAAGCCGTTTAACCGCCGTGCGAGCATTCTCGGCACCAATGGCATTTACTTCGATTATACAGCCTCAGCGAACGCCGCTCTCTCGCCCGACAAGGTCGAACTTATCGCCGACACCGAGGATTACGCCGAAGTGCTGTACTCCAACACCCAGAGCGGTCTGAAGATTTCGCAGGGCTACATTCTGCGCCGCGACGATTCGGCTATCTATACTTATGTGATCATCCGCGGATCTGAGAAATCCTCGACAACCGGCGTTAAGGAAGCCCGCGTATGCGTACGCCTCGGCGACGCATTCATTAACGGCTATGTCGATGAGACGATGAACGGCACCATACCGACCAACTCCGAGATGGCCACCGCGGAAAAAGCCGAGAATACCATTCAGGACGCTACCTATCGTATGGCCGACGGCTCGATATACACCAAGTACAACTGGGCCCAGTATATCGACCGTGACCTCTTCCATGGCCTTATGGATAAATCTGTCGGCGTGTGGAATATCCCCGTATCCTACGAATGGCTCAATGGAGGTCCGATGCGCCAGGAGCTTACCGTGCACGCAACGAGTAAGTCTCCCATTTCCATACAAATGCTCCAGGGCGAGCATTTCGGCGGCGCCGCCCAGATTTTCAAGGAGGGCGAGGAACACATCTACGGCCCCTTTATGATTTACGTCAACCAGGGCACCCAGGAGGAGATGATCGCCGATGCCCGCGCCCGCGCGCTCCAGGCCCGCGCCGAATGGCCCTTCAAATGGTTCAAGAACGACCTTTACCCGACCGAGCGCCCGACCGTCAAAGGCCGCCTCGTGCTCCCCAACGGCCTCTCGCCCGAGGGTATGAAGATGGTGCTCGCCGACAGCGAGGACACCGAGCTTATCCGCAAGAAGCACCAGTATATGTTCTGGGCCAACGCCGACGCAGAGGGTAACTTTGAAATCCCCGCGGTGCGTCCGGGCAACTACTCTCTTTATGCCTTCGCCACGAAAGGCTCCATTACTGACGAGATGAAGTACGACGGCGTGACGGTAGGGGAGGGGAGCGTCACCGACCTCGGCGACATCAACTGGACTCCCGACAACCGCCTGACCCTCCTTTGGCAGATCGGTGAGGCCGACCGCCTCTCCGACGGGTTCCGTTTCTCCGACCAGCCCCGCGCCTACGGCGACTGGGAAAAGGTGCCCGCCACTAATAACTACTACATCGGGCAGAGCACCCCGGAGAAAAACTGGTACTATGCCCAGACCCACAACGGCTCCTGGAACATCTATTTCGACCTTGAGGAGGGCTTCGCCGACGACGTGGTGCTTACCGCTTCCGTGGCCGGTGCGTCAAATTCACCCGTTGTCGGTGTTTCGGTCAACGGCAAGAGCCAGGGCAATTGGTCGTTCTACAACGACGCGGCCATCTACCGCTCCGGTAAGCTCGGCGGTCGTCACTGCGTTAAGCAGGTTGTTGTGCCCGCCTCTGTACTCAAACCCGGCGAGCAGAACAAAATCGCCCTCACAATGTCGGGCATCAAGAGCAACGGCGGCGTTATGTGGGACTGCGTGAAACTCGAAACCGACGCCCTTACCGCCATCTCCGATGTGACTGTCGACGCCGCTACCGCCGCTGACGGCCCCGCCGAGCTTTTCAACCTCCAGGGTATCAAGGTCGACCCCTCCACCGCCGCCCCCGGCGTCTACATCGAGCGCTGCGGCACCACCACTCGCAAAGTCACCCTCTAATCCCTCTCCTCTATCCTCTCTCTTCCCCCCTTCTTCCCCCTCGGTTGCCTCCTCTGGAAGGCCCCGCCTTCCCCCTATAGCGCGAGGCGGAAGCCGAGCGAAAGCATCCTGTACTGAATAAAACTCCCAAGGTCGGAGACCTTGCACATTGGAAGCCCCATCATAAGCCGCGTTTAGCGGCGGTTGATGGGGTTTTCTGTGTGGGTAAACAAAGCAAGGTCGAAGATCTTGCACAGCGGTAGGCGCGAAAAGCGGGGGGGGAAAAATGAAGAAGCCGCGCTGGTGGGCGCGGCTTCTCGCTATGTAGAGTGGGGGGAGTTTTTACAGGATTACCTTGGCTACGCCGTTGGCGCTCTTCACGAGGTAGAGGCCGGCGGGGAGCCCGGCGTTTTCAAGCGATTCGAACACGCCCAGCGAGATGCCGGAGAGGTTGAACACTTCAACGGGGCCGTTGGCCTCGACGGTAACATTCTCAACGCCGCTGTCGCCGTAGCTGCCCTGTGCGTCGGAGATGATGAAGCCGTTGAGCTTCACGGAGCCGGATATGCTTGAAGGGGTGATTTTGATGAAGTGCGACTCGGGGTTGAGCGCGATTTCGCCCTGGAAAGGCATATCTTCGGCGTGGAGCACGCGGATGGTGCGCCAGCCCGGAGCAACGTCGCAGTTGCGCGATTCCTGGAGCTTGAGGGTGAAGGTGCCTTCGCCCTCGATGTCGAGGTACATATTCTTGGCAACGGGGCCGTAGTAGGCCATCACCTTGTCGGAGTTCTTGGTCATGGTAACCTGCTCAGCCTCTACGGAGCCGGAAGCCTGTATCCAGTGGGGGTAGTCAGCCTGTTTGGACTGCACGAGGCCACCCTCGGTTTCGAAAGGAGCCACGGCGTCGAACGGTTCGAAGTTGGCGGGTAGGGTCTTGATGGGCTTGCCGAAGTGGGTTTCACCCTCGGCTTTGAGAGCGCCGAAGTCGGCGGTCTTCATGCGCACGGTGCCGGTGAACTGCTTGTTGCCGGCCACGTTGGTCACGGAGCCTTCGGGGAAGGTGATGGTGTACTCGCTGTCGGCGTCGAGGGCCTCGTAGTCGATGTTCACCTTGGTGCCGTTGGCGGCGATGGTGATTTTCTCATACTGGTGCGCCCCGGCGATGGTGGCGTTGCCGTTGTAGATAACGTCCTGGTTGAAGGCGAGGCTGAGCGAGCCGTCGGCGTAGCTCATACCGTCGTTCACGAGGTTGTCGGAGGTCAGTTCGAGGGGTTCCTCGCCCGAGGGGAAGATGTAGCGCTCAACGAGGAAGTCGTTGACGTTCACCTGCTTCTTGCTGTTGGAGTCGAAGCGGAACTTCACGGGGCCGGAGGAGAGGTATTTGGTGGTGAGCTTGAACATTTTCTTGCCCGACATCTTAACGCTCTCGGTGGCAACGATTTCGCCGTTCACGATGGTGTGAACCTTCACGGTGCAGCTCGAAGAGCCGCTGGCATTGCCGATAAAGAGTGTGGCGGTGGCGGGGCCGGTTACTTCGGGGCTCTCGACATAGCCGCCTTCTACGGCGGTTACGAACTGGATAGCGCGGTTTGAGGCGCCCTTGTCCGATTCGCTCGCAGCCTCCAGGTTGTTGGCATCCTTGAGCGCTGCGACACGCATCGTTTCAGCGCCGGAACCGATGATCATACCATCGAAATTCTCAGCCTTGTTAGCGCCGTTGATAACGTTGGTGTTGGCGGAGATGTTGCCGAATTTCTCGGCGAACGACGCGGGCAGTGTGGCGAAGTCGGAGTAGAAGAGCACGCCCCCCTCGGTGGTGGAGAAGTTCCATACGTCACCCTCGGTGGTGCCGAGGTCGTTGGTAGCGTCGACGCGCCAGTAGTAGGTCTTGTTGGCCTCCACGGCGGGGGTGAACTCGGTTTTTGTGAGTTTCTCAGCAACCTTGGCCATCGCGTCGGCAGCCTCACCGATGTTGAAGGTGTAGGTCACGGCGCCGCCGTAGTTCTTGGTGGCGTTCTCCCAGGTGAGGGTGAGGCCGGAGGCCACGCCGACCTTGGCTCCGTCGGCAACCGAGGGGTTGGTCGACTTCTTGGGGAGCGAGGGGTCGCCGGTAGTCTCGGCTTTCACCTCGTTGGAGTAGTCCGACTTGAGGGTGGCGTTCGAGGCGAACACGCGGAAGGTGTAGTTGGTCTCGGGGGTGAGCCCTGTTGCGGTAGCTGTGGTAGCGCCTGCGGCTGCGGTGGCAACGGGGGCGAATTCGCCGCCGTCGGCCTTAGCCTCGATGGTGAAGCCGTCGGCGGTGTTGCCGTTGATGTCCCAGGTGAGGGTGGCCGTGGTCTTGTCGATGGCGGTAACCTTCAGGGTCAGGGGCTTCTTGATGTAGGGGAAAGCGCCGGTGAGGGTGAACGAGTAGTTCTCGATGTTCATATAGCCGTTGGCGGCGATAGTGGTGGCATCGGAAGCGTCGTTGGGGTTGAGGCCGTTTGCGGTTTCGTATTCGTCAGGCATTCCGTCGCCGTCGGTGTCGAGGGGCTTCGCGCCGCCCGAGAGGTTGGCCACACCCTTGTGGGAGAGCTCAGTCTCGCTGGAGATACCGCCGAGAGTGCCCTTGGTGCCGTAGGACTTCAGCAGGTCGATAACATATTCGTCGATGTTGTCGCGAACGGGGAGCGATGCGCCCACGTTCTGCTCGATCCAGTGGAGGGCTTCCTCGGCGCTGGTCATACCGGCGATTACGGGAATCTGCTGGGGGATGGGTCGATCCTGTTCGGAAGAGATTTCATCCATAATGGGTATCCCCTTGCCATCTTTATAGCTGGTGTCGGTCTGCTTGTGAATGACTTCCTTGACTACGGTGTTGTTCAGTGCTTCGAGCGAAGCCACGGGGGTGCTGGCCCAGTCTTCGGTCACGGTCTCGCCATTGCGCACAACTTTCTTGTTACGCAGCCAGCCGCGGCTTTCGTCCTCGGTCATAAGGCGTCCGTTGAGCTCGCCGTCCTTGTTGTCGTCGTAGTAGTTGCCGGCGCCGTAGAAGTGGAACGCCTCGGAGCCGCGGATGAAGGGGAACACGGCGTTGTTCCAGCGGCCGCGCATGAAGTAGTTGTTCTCGATGTGCGCCCAAGAAGCGCCTTCGGTTTCGCCCATGATGTAGCAACCGCCGTCGCCCCAGTTGGCGACCACGTTGTTGACGTACTGGTTGAGGCCCTTAACCTTGGGGTTGCGGGTCTTGTTCTCGATATAGAGGTTGCGGTAGAGGGTCACGCCGCCGTCGGTCTGGATCAGGCCGCCGCAGGAGTGCGACTGGAGGCCCTGGCCGATGATGGAGTTCTGGATGGTGATATTGCCGGGCTGCACGCCTTTCTTATCCCAGTTTACGGAGAAGTTCTCGTCGAGGCCCCACATTACCGAGCAGTGGTCGAAAATCATATCGGTGCCGTTGGCTATGCCGCAGGCGTCGGCGCCGGAGGTGCCCCCCTTGCCCATGCGGAAACGCATATGGCGCACGATGAGGTTCGAAGCGCCGGAGAAGGAGATGCGGTCGCCGTAGACGTTCACGCCCTCGCCCGGGGCGGTCTGGCCCAGGATGGTGTTGTTTCCTTTGACGATGAGCGCTGACTTCAGGTTGATGGTACCTGCTACGTCGAACACGATGACGCGCCCGGAGCCGCTAACGGCGTCGCGGAACGAGCCCTTGCCGGAGTCGTCGAGGTTGGTAACGTGGTACACTTCCACGATACCGGCGCCGCGTGCTCCCTTGGCGAAGCGGCCGAAGCCCTCAGCGCCCGGGAACGCGAGCTGCTGGGCCGAGGCACCCATCGAGGCACCCAAGACGGCGGTAGCGAGCAACGCGCCTTTCAGAAATTTCTTCATAGGTAAAATAGTTTTAGGTTAAAGAAGAGAGAGTATGTGGGTTGTTGATTGGTTCCGTTTTAACGGACTCCACCGCCGTACCCTCCGATAGGGGAGGGCGCGGCGGTGGAGGTAGGGGTATTTCAGCTTTTAACAGAATTCATTCTCTGTGGTTCGAACTGAGATTGTTTCCGTCGTAAGCGGAAAGCGGGGGGATTCTTACTTCTGGATGTACTTCTTGCCACCCTTGATTACGAGGCCCTTGTAGTTCTCGTCAACCTGAACACCGAGAGTGTTGTAGATGGGAGCGTTTTCAGCGGCAGCGTCAACAGCCACGTTCTCAACACCAGCGCCTTCGCCGGTCTTGATTACGATGTGGTAGATGTGGAGTTCAGCGCCGTCGCAGCCGAAGCGTACGATGGGAGCGTCAGTCTTGTCGTAGTTGTAAGTAACCTTGTACATGCGCTTTGCTACGAAGTCCTCTTTCGAGAGAACGGTTGCTTCCTGTTCAACGCCGTTAACCACGGGCACAACCTTGCACTTGAGCTCGGGGCCGTAGGTACCGCCGCCGTTGCCGATGTAGATGTCAGCGGTGAAAGGACCCTGCACTGCGGGAACCTGGAAGTAGGTATCTTCGCGGCAGCCGCGGTTACCCTGGCTCATACGGTTGAACGCGATAGCGTTGCGGGTGCCGATGTAGTCTTCCTCGGTAGCGGCCTGGTAGTCCTTTTCACCCCATTCGCCGTCGTAGTTACCCCAGCCGGCCATGATGAGGGTGCGGGCAGCGCCCTTTTCACCCCAGTAGATGAAAGAGTGGGATAAGTCAGCCTTGTCGCGGGCAACCATTTCGCCGGTTTCCATATCGAACATGATGGAAGTGTCAACAGTGTTGTCGGCGTTCACGATCTGGGGACCGTTTTCGATGAACTTGGGGCCTGCGACGCCGTTCTTGTCGATGAGGTCGATGTTGCCGGACAGACCGAAACCGAAGTCAGGTTCTTCAGCGGGGAGATAAACGTCGATCGCGAACTGGGGAGCAACCTGGTTGAAATCGTAAACGATTTCCTCGGCGTTCACGTTCATGGCAGCGCAGAGAGCGGCTGCGGAAAGAAGTAAAGATTTCTTCATTTTTGTGAAACTTTAAGGTTAAAAGATATTTGATTGTTTGGTTGTCGTGGGGTTGTTTGTGGGGACGCGCCGCGGAGTGCCGCGTTCCGAGGGTTCACTCGGCTGTCGCGCCGCGGCGCGTCCCTACAGATGTGCTATCAATTATAGCCGGGGTGCTGTTTCAAGTTGGGGTTGTCAACCAGCGGGTGCCCTACGCTGATGTTGGCGAAGGGGAGGAGCTCAACCTTGTTGCGCTGGTAGCTGTAGTAGGTGCGGTCGTCGCCGTTGATCCAGCGGGGATAAGTGCCGGGATCGGAGTTGTTCTCCTCGCGACCGGTGGCCTGGGTATACATCGAGGAACCTACGCCGATAACCGAGATTGCGTCGGCGCTGTAGCCTGCTGCCTGGCGAGAGCCCTTGTTGTAAGCGCTGTTCCAGGCTTCGAACATACGGGTGGCGTACCACTTGGTGTCAGTGTCGGAATTCGCTATGCCATGGTTGCCAAGAATCGTTTTTACAACCGCGAGGTGAGCCTGGCGGGCCTCGTAGTTCTTCTGGTTCAGCTGACGGGGTGTGAGTGTCTCACCTTCCGCAGGGGTGTAGAAGGGTTCTGCGGCCTGAATCAGGGCGAGCTCATTGGCATCGGTAATCTCGATGTAATTCATCGTGAGGAACTTGTTGCCGTATTCCTGCGCGTCGATGGTTATTGGGTAGAGGCGCACGCGGGGAACGTTGGCAAACTTGCCGGTGTGGTCGGAGAGCGCGATCAGCTCGTCCTGGGTCTTGTGTACCTGGTAGTCGAGAAGGTCCATGCGGATAAGGTCGGTGCGGAGGGTCATCTCGTCGGAGAGCTCCCACTGGCGTTCCTGCATGATTGCCTTCTGGAACTCGTCCTGGCCTTCAGGGATGGGGAGGTGTCCTACACCGGCGCGGTCGCGTACGCGCTGCAGGGCGGCGATGGCATCACCTGTGGGACCATTGTTGAGGAAGTTCTGAGTTTCAGCGAACATCAGGAGCACGTCGGCGAAGCGAAGAATGGGTATGTCGACGTTGCGCTTGGCGGCCTCGGCGGGAGCTGTGCACCACTGGATGCGGAACTTGCCTGACTGAACCGATGAGTAGCCGGTACCAATGTTGGTGTAGGTGCCGCCGTCCATCTTGTCGAGGTAAGTTACGGTATAGTTGGTGCAGGCCACGTCGCGACGGGTGTCGGCGGGGTCAAACGAGAGGTAGTAGGTCGGGAGCTTGAACTGGAGGGTTTTGCGCTGGCCGTAAACACCGCCGGTGCTGCCGGGCTGGCCAACGTAAACGCCGAAGTTGGAGTTCGTGCTGGTGCCGAGGTTGGCGGTATGGAACAGGAACTCGGTCGAGGTTACGCCGAAGTTGCGCTGGCAATAGTTGTAGAAGAGGTTCTGGTAACCGCTCATGCCGTTGCCGGCCTGAACGAGGTCGTTCTCGTTGCGCTCAAAGATGATGCGCCTGAGGGCGTCGTCGGCGATCTGGTAGAGTTCTTTCACTCGGTTGGCATCGTCGCGGCGGGCCATCTGGAGCGACGCGGGCGAGAAGGTCTTGAGGTCCCAGCGGAGCGAGTAGCCACCGGCGTGGAGGCAGATGCGGGCCAGGATGCCGAGGGCGCCCTGCTTGGTGAAGCGCTCGGGGGTTGCGTAGTCGGCTTCCGAGAACCAGGGGAGCGCGTCAACGTGATCGGTGATGTCCTTGATGATGTGGTCATAGATCACGTCGCGGCTGGTACGCGAGGGGTAGAGCACCGAGGGGTCGGTGATATCCTTGTCGAGGTCGGGATCCCACTTGGCGGGAACGTCGCCGTAGAAGCGGATCAGGTTGTGGTAGCAGAAGGCGCGGATGGTGTAGAGCTCGGCCATCAGCTGGTCGCGCTTCTTCGACTCGTCGAGGGCGGCGATGTTCTTCAGACCTACGTTGCACGCCTCGATTATGCGGTAGTTCTCGCTGTAGGAGGTGCTGAGGGTGTACGGGCCCTGGGTGGGGTTGTAATAGAAGTTGGAGATGAAGAACTTCGAGCCGGCATAGGCATCCTCGGCGGCGGCTGTAACACCGTCGCCGGTGTTGTACATACGGAACTGCTCCTCATGCACCAGGCCGCGGTAGCAACCCTTTACGAAGATTTCCGCTTTGGATACATCGCTGAAGACGAACTCGATGTCGTCGGCGGTGTACGAAGGCATATCGAGCGTGTCGTCGCACGAGGTGAGCATCACCGGGGCTGAACCCAGGATGAGTGCTGCGGCCAACAGGCTCTGTATCTTGATTTTTTTCATTTCGTTAGATTTCAAGTTGTGTTAACCTTGGTTTTCGCGTCGTTTAGAAGGAGAGGTTCAGACCCAGTACATAGCTTCGCGACAGGGGGTAGGCGGAGCTGTCGTAGCCGGGGGTACAGATCACGTTGTCGTTGGCCGAGGAGGTATCGGGGTTGTAGCCCGAGTACTTGGTCCAGGTTGCGACGTTGTTGCAGGTGAAGTACAGACGCAGGTTAGAGATGTATGCCTTCTTGAGCCACTTGGTGGGGAAGGTGTAGCCGAAGGTGATCTGACCGATGCGGAGGTACGAGCCGTCCTCAACATAGTAGGAGTTGGCGTCGGTGATGTACTCGCTGTTGGTCGAGGTCAGGCCCCAGGTGTAGTCGGAGTTGTTGGCGTTGAGCTCGCGGATGCGGTCAAGGCTGGCGGCCATGCGGCCGGTCAGCGGGTCGATCAGGCGGTAGTAGCTGCCGAACTCGGCGGGGGTGTTCTGGAACATGGCGTAGGGCGACATGGAGTGCTTGGTCGCGTTGTAGATGTCGTTGCCGATGGAGAACTTCAGGAAGATGCTGAGGTCGAAGCCTTTGTAGGTGAAGGTGTTGTTGAAACCACCGGTGCAGAGCGGGGTGCCGTTACCGATCTTCTGGAGCTTGCGCTGGAGCTTGCCGTCCTTTTCGTAGAGGTCCCACTTGATGTCGCCGGGCTGGGGGTTCTTGCCATCCTCGACGAGGACGCCTTCCTTCGGTACGAACTTGCCGCCCACTTCGTCGAAGTCGTCAGCGGTGTACACACCGAGGTACTTGTAGCCGATCATATCGCCGAGGGCTTCGCCGACCTGGGCGTAGTAGGTGAGCGTTCCCGAGCGGTTGCCACCCACGTTGAAGCGGTGGAACTCTTCGTCGCCGGCGAGCGAGATAACCTTCGAGCGGTTGAACGAGAGGTTGAGGTTGGAGGTCCACTGGAAGCCGCCGGCATCAATGTTGACGGTGTTCAGCGAGATTTCCCAACCGCGGTTGCGCATCTTGCCGATGTTCTGGTACTGGTTCTTGAAGCCGGTCGAGGAGGGGATCACGGCGTTGAACAGCATATCGGAAATCTGGTTGTTGTACCATTCAACGGAGAGGTCGACGCGGTTGCTGAAGAGGCCGAGGTCGATACCGACGTTGGTGGCGTGGAGGGTCTCCCACTTGAGGTCCTTGTTGCCGCGGGTGCCTCCGAAGACGTAGGCGGGCGAGTTCTCGTCGTTGTCCATCGGGTAGGAGGTCATGGTCATCTGGGTGGTGTAGAGGTTGGCGCCGATGCCGTTGTTACCTGTCACACCGTAGCCCACGCGGAGCTTGAGGTTGTTGATGACGTTGGAGATGCTGTTGTCAAGCCAGAATTTTTCCTGGGAGATACGCCAAGCGCCGGAAACCGAGGGGAAGTAGCCCCACTTGTTCCCCTTGGCGAACTTCGAGGAGCCGTCGGCACGCATGGTGGCCGAAACGAGGTAGCGGTTGTCGTAGTTATAGGAGGCGCGGCCGAAGAAGGAGAGCATGTTGGAGTGGCTGTGGCCGGTTTCCTGCTCGTAAACTTCTACGTTCTTGATGTCGTCAAGACCGTGGTTGGGGAAGGGGAACTTGCGCATGCTCATCGAGTTTTTCTCGCTTTCGGAATAGCTGTATTCCTGACCGAGAAGCACGGTGACGTCGTGCTTGCCGAAAGCCTGCTGCCAGGTGAGGGTGTTGGTGATATGCCAGCTGTAACCCTCTTCGTTGGCGATTTTACCGTTCATACCGGTGTTGACGGGGTCAACGAGGTAGGAGGTGGAGTTCTCGTCGGCGAAGGAGGTCGACTTGCCCCAGTTGGTGGAGTAGTTGCCGGCGGTGCGCCAGGTGAAGTGCTTGAGGAAGTCGACGGTGACACCGGCGTTCACGTCGAAGTGGCGCGAGCGCTTTTCGGAGGTCGAGGCGTCGTTCTGGATCAGCGGGTTGGCGGTGTCGTAGGTGTTGTCGATACCGCGGTATGCCACGTAGGTCTGAGTGTTGAGGAGCTGGTCGCGGGTGAAGTAGGTACCGCCGTTGATGGGCTGGAGGAGCACGTTCTTCATGCCCGAGTAGGAGCCGCCGCCGTGTACCACGTTGTTGTAGAAGAAGGCGGAGAGGTCAAACTTGATGTGGGGGAAGAGCTGGGCGTTGATTTTGGCGCGGAGCGAGTTGCGCTGGTAGTCGTGGTTGGCGAGCAGACCGTCCTGGCCGTTGTGGTTGTAGGTAACCATGGCCTGGAGTTTGTCGTTGCCGGTCGACACGCTGACGTTGTGGTTCTGAGTGAATGCTGTGCCACCGAACACCTCGTCCTGCCAGTCGAGGGCGTAGGCGTTGCCGTAGCGGTCGGCGATGTTGCCGTATACGGAGTCATAGAAGCCGGCGCCGGGAGTCGAGCCGTCGTCGTAAACGTTGGCCCACATTGAGGTTTTGCCCTGGAGCTCCGACATTTCGTACTGGTAGCGTACGTAGTCGGCGGTGTTGTCCATCATATCGAGCTTCTGCGAGAGCTTTTCCCAGGAGAAGAAGGCGTTGTAGTCGACCTTGGTCTTACCCTTGGCGGCCGACTTGGTGGTGATCACGATGATACCGTTGGAGCCGCGGGCACCGTAAATGGCGGTGGCGGAGGCGTCCTTCAGCACGTCGATGGTCTCGATGTCGTTGGCGTCAAGGTTGGTGAGGGCGTCGTCCATGGTGAAGCCGTCGACGATGTACAGAGGCTTGGTGCTCTGGGTGATTGATGTACCGCCGCGGACGGTGACGTTCAGCGAAGCGCCGGGGGCGCCGCTCTGCGACACGATGTTAAGACCGGCGGCCTTGCCCTGGAGGGCGGTGGCGACGTTGGCCACGGGGACTTTCGCGATGTCCTTACCCGTCACTGAGGATACGGCGCCGGTGAGGTCTTTCTTCTTTACTGTGCCGTAACCGATGGCCACAACCTCTTCAAGCATTGTCGAGGAGCCGTCCATGGTGACGTCGATTTTGGTCTGGCCGTTTACCGCCACTGTCTTGGGGTCGTAGCCGATGTAGGAGAAGGTGAGTGAGCTTTTCGACGGAACTTTGATAGAGTAATTACCGTCGATGTCGGTCGATACGCCGTTGCCCGAGCCTTTCTGCATGACGGTGGCGCCCACCATGGGCTCGCCGGTTTCGTCCAATACAGTGCCGGTAACGGTGATGTCCTGAGCATAAGCAGTAAGTGAGAAGGTTACCGCTAAGAGCCATGTGAGCAAATAGCGCGTTTTCTGACTTAATTTCATACAGGCATGGTTTAGATATGGTTGATAATAGATTGGTCAAATAGCAGTGACGGGTTGCTTGCTGATTCGAGCGCCTCCGCGCTAAATCGTGTTAACATACGCCGATAGGATTTGTGATCGCCCCTTCCGTCGCCGGGAGGGTTGGAAATCGTGCAAAGGTAACAATAAATTCTGATATTGAGGCTAATCGGGGGGCGCAAAATGGCGACTTTAACGTTTGGGTTCCCGGCTTGGGAGCCGATAATAGTGGCCGATAGGTTGTTAACTGCTTGTAAATAGGATTAATGAAACTTTAACATATCGCCGGAGCCGCGGCGGTGTTGCCAATGCGTCTACACGGTTTCCCGGAAAGTGACCAGGCGGTTGTAGGCGAAATTGGCGGCAGTGTATACTCCCATGCCGAGAATCGTGGCGATGGCGTAACCGTCGATCCGCGTGCCGAACAGCTCCCCCTCGAAGCCCGCGACGGGGGAGTAGCGGGTGGTGCCCCAGAGGAAGGCGGCCTGGAGGCCGTAGCAGAGGGCGAAGCCCGCGGCGAACCTCGCGGCCTCGGCCCAGGCGCGGCCGTGTGAGCGGAACACCCATTGGCGGTTCCAGAGGAAGGAGTTGACCAGCCCGGCGACGTAGCCGATGAAGTTGGAAAGCATCTCGCCGCATCCGGCCAGGGCGTGCAGTATGTATATGACCGCGAGGGTCACCAGCGTGTTGAGCACGCCGACGACGAGGAACTTGGCGAAGCGGATTGTTTCGGCCCTGGAGTCGGTCATTGGTCGTTGTCCTGTGGGTTGGGGTCGTAGTGGAGCACCGGGAGCGACCAGTCCCACTTCAGGGCGCAGGTGCGCAATATTATTATGGTGGCGCCGCAGAGGGCCTGGCAGGCGGTGGGGGTCGCGCCCAAGGCGCTCGCTGCCCAGTAAACCACTCCCCCGGCTATGCAGGCGGTCGCGTAGATGTCCTTGCGGAAGAAGAGGGGCTGCACGTTGATCAGTATGTCGCGGAGCACCCCGCCGAAGGAGCCGGTAATCACGCCCATCACTATGGCCACCCACATGGGGTAGTCGGCGGCGAGCGACTTCTGGATACCTATGACCACGAAGAGCGCCAGCCCCAGGGTATCGAACAGGAAGAGCATCCTGTTGTTGCTGACGAGCATCTTGCGGAACAGAATCACGAACAGGAGGGCGGCGGCGGTGACGGCGAGGTACACCCACGTCTGCATCCAAAATGGGGGTATGTCGAGGAGCACGTCGCGCAGTGTTCCGCCGCCGATGGCGGTGACGAGCCCCACGGTGTAGGCGCCGAACCAGTCGAAGTCGCGGAACGCCGCGAGGCGGATGCCGCTTATGGCGAAGGCCACGGTGCCGATAATCTCTATTATATATAGGAATGTGGAATCCATTGTGGCTTGGAGTTGTCCTTTAACAAACTCGCTTGTGGAGCGGGGCTATTTGCCGCCGTTTTGGTAGAAGCGGCACACTTCGGTGAGGCCGCAGTTGAGGCAGTCGGGGCGGCGCGCCTTGCAGACGTAGCGCCCGTGGAGTATGAGCCAGTGGTGTGCCCGGGGTATGTCGGCCTCGGGTATGTGCTCCATGAGTGCCTTCTCGGTGGTGAGCGGGGTGCGGGAGCCGGTTGTGAGGCCGATGCGCTCGCTGACGCGGAACACATGGGTGTCGACTGCCATCGCGGCCTTGTTCCACACCACGGCGAGCATCACGTTGGCCGTCTTGCGCCCGACACCGGGGATGCGGAGGAGGTCGTCGATGTTGTCGGGAACCTCGCCGCCGAACTCCTCGACCAGCACGCGGGCCGCCCCGAGGAGCGACTTCGTCTTATTGTTGGGGTAGGATACCGAGCGGATGTAGGGGAATAGCTCCTCCTCGGTGGCGCGGGCCATCGACTCCGGGGTGGGGTATGCCTCGAACAGGGGCGGGGTGACGATGTTGACCCGCTTGTCGGTGCACTGGGCGGAGAGTATCACCGCCACCAAGAGGTGGAAGGGTGTGTCGTAGTGTAGCTCGGTCTGGGGCGAGGGCATTTCCGCCGCGAACCATTCGAGCACGCGGCGGTATCGTTCCTTTGTTGTCATCGGGCCGTAATCAGTGGGCGCCTTCGAATTCGCGGAGGAAGCGCACGTCGTTCTCCGAGAAGAGGCGCAGGTCGTTGACGCGGTATTTCAGGTTGGTGATGCGCTCGACACCCATGCCGAGGGCGAAACCGGAGTATTCCTTCGAGTCTATGCCGCAGGCGTCGAGCACGTTGGGGTCCACCATGCCGCAGCCGAGAATCTCGACCCAGCCGGTGCCTTTGCAGAAGCCGCACCCCTTGCCGCCGCAGAGGTTGCAGGAGATGTCCATCTCGGCCGAGGGCTCGGTGAAGGGGAAGTAGCTGGGGCGGAGGCGTATCTTGGTTTCGGGGCCGAACATCTCGCGGGCGAAGTAGAGGAGTGTCTGCTTGAGGTCGGCGAAGGATACGTTCTTGTCGACGTAGAGGGCCTCGACCTGGTGGAAGAAGCAGTGGGCGCGGGCCGAGATTGCCTCGTTGCGGTAAACGCGTCCCGGGCATATGATGCGGATGGGGGGCTGGGTGTGCTCCATCACGCGCGACTGCACGGAAGAGGTGTGGGTGCGGAGCAGCACGTCGGGCGAGCGCTGGATGAAGAATGTGTCCTGCATGTCGCGGGCGGGATGGTCCTCGGCGAAGTTCAGCGAGGAGAACACATGCCAGTCGTCCTCGATCTCGGGCCCTTCGGCTATGTTAAAGCCGAGGCGGCGGAAGATGCCGGTGATTTCGTCGCGCACCAGCGAGAGGGGGTGGCGGGTACCCAGGGGCCAGGGGGCCGGGGTGCGGGTCATATCGGGAATCTCGGCCTTGGCCTTTCCGGCCTCGGAGGCTTCGCGGAGCGAGTTGATTTTCTCGGTGGCGAAGTTCTTGAGCTCGTTGATTGCCATACCGACGGCTTTCTTCTCCTCGGCGGGCACGGAGCGGAAATCGTTCATAAGCAGGCTCACCGAGCCCTTCTTCGAGAGGTATTTGATGCGGAGGGCTTCCACTTCCTCGGGAGTGGCGGCCTGGATGGCCTCGATTTCGGCCCTGAGAGCGTTTATCTTGTTAAGCATTGCTTTGAATTGTTTTTCAAACCGCAAATTTACGAAAAAACCTCCAAAAACGGCAACCTCTTGTCAAAAAACGGTAAAGGGTGGCGCACGCCGAGGGATTTAGGGTATTTTAAAGGTGGTGGGAAATATTATTGCCCAGCCGGGGCCTAACTTCGCGGTATAAACTTAAAAACTCTCCTGTTATGAAGACTTTACGCGCATTTCCGGCTAATTTCCCCTCTTTGTTCGAGCAGGCTTCCGCGACGCCCGTCAGCGGCGGGGAGCGCCGCACCGATGTGACCTCGGGCGACTCAGCGGCATTCGCCGTTGGCCCGGAGGACTCTGTGCTTGTGAGCGCCGTGAAGGGTGGGCGGCTCGTGGCCACGGTAGGGTTCACCGGGATGTCGGACCTCTCGGAGCTTATGCGTGCCGCCGCGGCGGCGTTGAAGAGTGTCGGCGGTCTGGTGACGCTCCGCATCCGCAACCGCACCCAGGGCACCTCGGCTCGCAGGGTGGTGATGCTCGGGCGTATGGAGACGCGCCTCCCGTTCAGGGCTGGAGGTGAAGCGGTATGCACCGCGTCATGAAGTCGCGGGCCACGGGCCACGGGGTGTAGACCGAGTCGCTGTTGGGGAGCAGAGGTATCGGGCGCTCGTTGAGGTCGAAGCGCACATAGAGCGCGCCCTTCTTCGAGCGGAAGAGCACCATGCGCAGGTTGGCCGCCATCGGCACTATGTCGAACCCTTTCCAGTGGAGGCCGACGGTGTCGAAGTAGTTGGTCATGTAGTAGCAGCCGCGGAGGCGCAGCAGCGACAGCAGCGGCATGAGGGTCTCGGCATGGCCGAAGCGGAGCATCACCGCTGCGGGGCTCTCACCGGCAGCCGCGGCGTCGGTGGTCGAAATGAGGTCGAGCACCAGATGGGAGGCAAGTTCGGCGGGGAGGGTGGAAAGCGTGGTCGCCGAGTAGCGGAGGTAGTGGCGCAGGTTTTCGACGCTCCACATCGAGTTCATCTCCTCAAGCGTGAAGAATTTGCCCAGGTCGATGGCGCGGCCCATGGCGGGGATGCCGCGGAGCACCGTGAAACAGAGCAGCGATATTTCCTGGGCCTTCTTGGAGCTCATGGCGGGGTCGTTGATGAAGCGTCGGGCGGGAGCCGTAGGCACGGCGGTCTCGTAGAGCATATCGTAGGGCTGCTCCCAGGCTTTCTCGGCGCGCCATTCTATATATGCCTTGTCGAGATCGAAGGGGCGCATAAGGGGGGAGTTCTGCCGCCCGGCGGTGGTTATGATCTCGACATGGTTGTTGAGGCGGTCGAGCTGGTGGGTGAATTCATACATCGACATCACGCAGCGCGGGGCGTAGGAGCTGAGGGCGCTTACGGTCTGGTCGCGGAAGAGGGTGGGGAAGGTGCGGAACATACGGGAGGCGATGCCGCGCTGCTCGGCCATGCCGAGCGAGTCGAGCGCGCCCCAGCGGTTGTGCGATGCCTCGGCCACCATGCCTACCGCTTCAAGCACCGAGCGCCCCAGGGGGGTGAGCTGCCCGGCGGAGTCGGCCGAATGGAGGTGGCGCAGCAGTTTCTCAACCGGGGTGGACGACGACGGGAAGCGCGCGCCGTGGCGCCCGACGTGGTTTATGAACACGGGTGTCAGCGAGTCGGGGGTCTCTATAAGATGCTCCGGCACGGGGTACGGCTTGGCGGTTCCCAGGCAGTCGCCGGCGGGGTAGGAGGTTTGCGTCGGGTCGGCCGCACAAAGCCGCCCGGCGATTGTTATCAGTATAGAAATAAGAAATATTCGGCGCATAAGTGCGGATGTTTTACTAAATTTGTGTCGTCAAAAGTAAGAAATTATGGTCACTCTTCAAAGTATTAAACAAATTATCGAGGAAAACAGTGCGACCGACGCGCTCGAAAAGCTCCAGCCGCTGATCGACGAGCTGAAAATGAACGGTAATTTCAATTCCCGCGGGGAGGCGCTTCTCGCCGCCGCTCTGGCCGAGAAGGGGAAGCTGATGTGGAAACTCGGCAACAAGGCCGAGGCCATCAGTTGCTACGAGGCTTCGGCCCAGGAGGACCCCACCGGGCCGGGCGCGCTGCTGCTTGAGCACTCCAACGGGATTATGGACTTCTTCAACCCCGATTTGCTCAATCCCTGATGTTGGAGCGGCGGGTTGCTTCTTTTTTTGACAGGGAGGGGCTGCGCCCGGTCGACGGACCTGTGGGCGTGGCTCTCAGCGGGGGTGCCGACTCGGTGGCGCTCCTCGGGGCGATGGCGGCGCTCGGTTGGCGCTGCGTGGCGCTCCACTGCCATTTCGGGCTAAGGGGGGAGGAGAGTGACCGCGACGCCCTCCACGCCGAAGCCACGGCTCGCTCCTTGGGGTGCGGCTTCTGTTCGGTGCGTTTCGATGTCGAAGCTCGCCGCCGGGCCACCGGTGAATCGCTTGAGATGGCCTGCCGCGAGCTCCGATACGAATGGTTCGCCCGTGTGGCGGAAGAGTCGGGGCTTAGGTTCGTGGCCATAGCCCACAATGCCGACGACCGCGAGGAGACTTTCTTCCTCAACGCCTTAAGGGGCTCGGGGATGAAGGGGCTCGGGGGTATCGCCCCGCGGAGGGGTATCTATGTCAGACCTATGCTTGAATGCTCCCGCCGCGAGGTGCTCGAATACCTCGACCGCCGTGGACTGCGATATGTGACCGACAGCTCGAACCTCGTTGACGATGTTAAGCGCAACAAACTGCGGCTTAACGTGCTGCCGGTGCTACGCCGCGACTTCCCGTCGGCTTCGAAGGGGTTGGCGCGCACTATGGAGAATCTGCGGGCCGACTACGGACTCCTTTCCTCGCTCGTTGATGCCGTCAAACCTAAATACGTCGAGGGCCGCCGCGTGGCGCTGAGGCCTATTGTCGATGATTTTGGCGAAGAGGTCGGAGGCGCGTTGCTCTACCATTTTTTGAAGGAAATGACCGGGGCGGAGGGAAGTGCCGCGACGGCTTCCCGCATCATAGGTTCGATAGGGGAGAGTGGCCGTTACTTCAGTTTCGGCACCGCCGAATACCTCCTTGACCGCGGGTCGCTCTATCTGCTTGACACTTTGGTTGATGGCGGCTCTGACGATCTGTTGCTATTTCCTACCGACGTATTGCTGTGCGAAGGCCGCTGCTCGCTGCCCCTCGGGGAAGTTACGCTGACGGCGGAACTCCTTCCGGCGGCGGCGTTCGCGATGCCTACGGGCGCTGATGAGATATGGCTCGAGGCGGCGGCGCTTGACAAGCATCTAACACTGCGCCATCCCGCCATCGGCGACCGTCTGGCGCCATTCGGCATGCGGGGTACGACGCTCCTTTCGAAACTAATGAAGGATGCCAAGATTCCCGACAATGAGAAGCCCCGCCAATGGGTGTTGTTGGCGGGGGAGGAGCCGTTGTGGCTGTGCGGAATCCGAAGCTCGCGGCATTACCCCGTCACGGAGGCGTCGGAGTCGGTGATACGGCTGCGCCTCGAATGAATCTTGAATGATAAAGGGTATAAGAAAAGGGCCGGAATTACCGGCCCTTTTTATCTGTGGGTATTTTGTGTTATTTCGCGGGGTTGGTGAGCTTTTTGCCGTTGAGGGTAACGTTTTCAAGCACTACCTCGGGGTAGACGCAGTTGAAAGTCGGGTCCTCGGCCTGAGCTTTGATGTCGCGGAGCACGAAGTTGCTTACCTTGTCGGCGGGGTTGCCGGCGATGGTGCCGAAAGTGCGGCATTCAACGTCGATGTTCTCCATAAGGATATTGCGCACGATCGCCGAGGGTTCCTCGCCGGAGTTCTCCAGGTCGAAGAACTGCTTCCAGGGCTTCATATCGATCACGGTGGCACACTTGCCGGTGACGTTCTTTACGGTTATGTTCTCGTAGGTCTGGTAGGTGTCGGGGCGCATCTTCAGGCGGAGCAGGGCGCACTTGGCTTCGAGGCGGCAGTTCTGGAGCAGGATGTTCTTGGCGTGGACGCACTCGCTGCCCATGGTGAGCACTCCGTGGAGGTTGGGGCCGAACACGCAGTCTTCAACCAGGATGTTCTCCACGATGCCGCTCTCCATCGAACGGTTGGCGTAGACACCCTTGCCACCTTTGATGCAGACACCGTCGTCGTCGCAGTTGAGGTAGCAGCCGCGGATGGTCACATTGGAGCACATATCAAGGTCGAGAGCGTCGCTCGACGGGGCACGCACCGGTTCGCGGGGAGCCTCGATGCGGCAGTTCTCGATCAGTACGTCCTTACACTGGTAGAGGTGGGTGGTCCAGAAGGGGGAGTTCTTAAGGTTTACGCCGGAGAGCTTGAGGTTGTCGCAACCCCAGAGGAACACCAGGCGGGGGCGGTGTACCTCAAGGTTGGTGCATGAGCGGCCCTCCTTCTTGCGCTCGGCGCGGAGGTCCCAGAACTGCTGCCAATATTTGAGGCCGTTGCCGTTGATCACGCCTGAGCCGGTGATTTCGAAATTGTCAACGTGGTAAGCGTTGATGAGCGCGGCATAATAGTAGATGCTGCGGCCCTCCATACGCGAGGGGATGAGGGGGAAGTTGGCGATGTCGTCGGAGCCCTTGATTTGCGCGCCTTCGCGGAGGTGCAGCTTGGTGCCGGGCTTGAAGAAGAGTGCGCCGGAGAGGAAAGTCCCTTCGGGCACCACTATAGTGCCGCCACCTTCGGCTTCGGCACGGTCGATCACAGCCTGAATGGCGGCGGTCTGCACCAGGGTGCTGTCGGTCGATACGTTGTAGTCGGTCAGCACATACTCTTTGGCCTGCGTCGCGAAGGCCGAGATGGCCAGCGCCGCGCCAAGGATAAGATTCTTGTGGATCATTTAGGTATAAGGTTTTGTGTTTAAGGTATGTTGGTGCGATTGTAGCGGCGGATGTCGTCGCGGGTTATTTCAGATTGTATGCCTCGGGGCGCACGAAGCGGCGGAACCCGGGCACGGTGGCGGCCATGCCGTCGACGGCGAGGCCGGCAACCTGTATGGCACCCTTTATATTAAGGTGGGTGTTGTCGATTTTACCTTTGGGGCAGAACTCGTAGGTGTTTTCGGGAATCCACATAAAGAGGGCCTTCGAGCGCTCGGTGCCGAGCCCCTGCACGAGTTCGCGGGTGGCGGCGTTCATATCCACGAAGAACACGGCCAATTCCTCGGCGACGTTGCGGGGAGCCACGATATAGTCGCCGTGGGTTTCCACCAGGATCTCACCCTCGGCGGGATAATCCTTCTTCCCGGCCTGGAAAGATTTCTGCTTGTCGTCGGTCTCGGCGGCCGCCTGGCCGTCGGGCGCGGGGAAGTTGCGACGCACAATAGAGTTCATAAGTATGGGAGTGGCGCCTTTCGAGCGGCTTTCGTTGACGAATTTGCGGAGGTTGTCGTCGAATGTCGACCCCGGGTCGGTGTGGCGGTCGGCCTTTGGTTTCTCGTCGTTGTGGCCGAACTGGATCACGACATAGTCGCCCGGGCGGATTTTCTTCATCACCTTGTCCCAACGCCCCTCGTCGATGAAACTCTTGCTGCTGCGGCCGTTTACGGCGTGGTTGTCGACTTTCACCGGGCCGGTGAGGTACATGGGTAGCATCTGGCCCCAACCGCGTTCCTGGTTCTCTTTCGAGAGCGGTTTGTTGGCCATGGTGGAGTCGCCGATCATGAACACGGTGACGGTGTCGGTCGGTTCCGACTGCTGGGCTGAGGCGCAAAAGGGGAGGGCTAATGCCGCGAATAGTGTCGGCAGAAATTTCATGATGTGAATCAGTTAAGGTTAGCTTTTCGGTAGGCTCGCGGCGTTGCTTGCCGCGGAATAACGCTGCAAAATTATCGAAAAATGGCGAAAGGAGCAACCGAAGGTGGCATTATTTGTCAAAAATGGTTAACTTTGCGCTCAAATCCATCAAGCTCATCCGTCGTGAAAACCACGGATGTCTTTCCAACCTGATCTAAAACCGTTTTCACTATCACTTTACCAATGAACCGCAGCAAGATTCACTATCTTCTCGCGGCATCCGTGCCCGCTTTGGTGGCGATCGCGGCGTGCAAAAGCGAGTCGTCGGCTATTGACCGCGTAGCGTTGCTCGAACGCAATAACCCGAGAATCACCGAAATAGATACCTTGGCATCGCTCACGGTGGGTAATGGCGGCTTCGCCTTCACCGTCGACGCCACCGGCCTCCAGACTTTCCCCGAACTCTACAGCAAGGGTGTGCCCCTGGGCACGCAGAGCCACTGGGGATGGCACTCGTTCCCCAACCCGGAGAATTTCACCCACGACGAGACCCTCAAGGACTATGACTTCGGCCGCGGCCGCAAGGAACCCTATTCGGTGCAGTTCAACGAGGCCGGCCGCAACAAGGACGCTGCCAACTGGTACCGCGTGAACCCCCACCGCCTCCATCTCGGCGCCCTCGGGTTTGCCGACCTCAAGCCCGAGCAGGTAAAGGATATCGACCAGACCCTCGACCTTATGAAGGGTGAGATTCGTTCGAATTTCACCGTCGACGGCAAGCCGGTTTCGGTGAGCACCACCTGCCACCCCGATGCCGACATCGTGGCCGCAAGCATCTCCTCCGAGGCGATGCTCCCGGTGCGTCTGCGCCTGCCGTATCCCACCGGCGGACATTGCGACGACGCGTGCGACTGGACCAAGGACTCGCTTCACACAACCGAAATCGTGGAGGCCGACGCCAAGCACGCGCTCATACGCCACAGCCTCGACTCAACCTCGTACTACATTGACGTGGCCTACACCAACGCCTCCGTGCCCGAGCTTACCGGCCCCAACGCCGTGACCATCACTCCGACCGCGAAGGATTGGACCATAACCGCCACTTTCTCGCCCGAGAAACCCGCGGCCGCTCCCTCGGCCAAGGAGACCGCCGAGGCTTCGGCCAAGTATTGGGGCGATTTCTGGAACAACGGCGGCGTGGTCGATTTCAGCCATTGCACCGACCCCCGCGCCAAGGAATTGGAGCGCCGCGTGGTTCTCTCGCAGTATCTCCTGGCCGCGCAGTGCGCCGCTCCGACCCCTCCGCAGGAAACCGGCCTTACCTATAACTCCTGGTTCGGCAAATTCCACCTTGAGATGATCTGGTGGCACCAGGCTCAGTTCGCCCTCTACGGCCACGAAGACCTCCTGGCCCGCACCCTCCCCTGGTACGAGTCAGTGGCTCCCGTCGCTGCCGAGATCGCTAACCGTCAGGGCTTCGAGGGTCTGCGTTGGATGAAGATGACTGACCCCTCCGGCACCGAGGCCCCCTCGAAGGTCGGCTCCTTCCTTATCTGGCAGCAGCCCCACCTTATCTACCTCGCCGAGCTCCTGTACCGCGCCAACCCGACCGACTCGGTGCTCGATAAGTATTACGACCTCGTGCAGGGTACCGCCAAGTTTATGACCTCCTTCGCCGAATACGACGGCATGGGTAACCGCTATGTGCTCCGCGGCGCCATCCCCGCGCAGGAAACACTCCGCGCCGCCGAAACCGTAAATCCCCCCTTCGAGCTTTCCTACTGGCACTACGCCCTCTCGACCGCCCAGAAATGGCGCGAGCGCAAGGGTGAGGGGCGCAATCTCGACTGGGATGAGATAATCGACAAGCTCTCGCCTCTCGCCGCTCAGGACTCGCTCTATCTCGCCGCCGAGACCGCTACCGAAACTTACAAGGACACCCGCTTCACTTCCGACCATATGGCTGTGCTCGCCGCCCTGGGCGTGCTTCCCAAGTCGCCTCTCGTGCGCGAGGACCTTATGCTCAACACTTTCGACTGGATCTACGACAACTGGCAGTGGGGCCGCACCTGGGGCTGGGACTACCCGACAACGGCTATGAACGCCGTGCGCCTCGGTCAGCCCGAGCGCGCCCTCAATGCCCTGCTCATGGACAAGCGCACCAACACCTATCTCCCCAACGGCCATAACTACCAGGACAAGCGTCTGCGCTGCTACCTCCCCGGCAACGGCGGACTCCTTACCGCCGTGGCCCTGATGACCGCCGGATGGGATGGTTGCGAGGTTGAGAACCCCGGCTTCCCCAAGGACGGCACCTGGGACGTTCGCTGGGAAGGCATCAAGCCGCTCCCCTGAGCCGCCTGCATGGCCCGCGCGCCTTCAATCTGATTCACAAAACACTATAAATAAGTCAGCCAACTGATGATATTTAAACCAGTTATACGCCTGACCACCGCGGCTGCGCTCGCGGTGGCCGGGCTTTCCGCTACTGCGGCGTCGCGTCCGCTGCATTACCGTCCGCTACCCGACGGCTCGGGCGCGTACACCGTAAACGGCGACCGAAAATATATCCGCGGCCTCTACGGCGCGCACACCGGATTCCGAATGGACTGCGGCGATATGCCCGAGTTCGGAATCTACCTGCCCCGTATGGGGGGCAATATGCGCTTCACCCTCCCCGAAGGTGACTGCGAGGCTACCTATGTGCCCGGACGGATGGAGTACTCGCAGGGGGGGGTCGTGGTTGAGGCCCAGGTGCTCCGCTCCTCCGACGCCGCGCTTTGGAAACTCACCAACACGACCCGCGAGAAACTGACCATCGGCGTGCGTTTCGGCGGCGTGGCCGACAAAAAGTTCTCCCGCGAGGGTGACCTCGGAGTTGACCGCCCCGACTGCTTCGATCTGAAACCCGAGTATTGCGAGGGCAACAAATACACCCTCGGCAAGAACGGCCTCGTGACTGTTGAATACGGCAAGAAGGAGCGCAAGACGATTTCCCTCGTCATTCCCGCCGAGAAGCCCGAAATCACCGCTATGCCTTCCTACGAGGGCACGATTACGCTCAAACCCGGGCAGAGTCGTTATGTGGCATTGTTTCCCGCGGGCGTGAAACCTGTTGGTGAGAAGATGCTCCCCGCACTGTTCGCCAAGGCCGAGGCCGAGAGGGCAGAGCTGGCTTCGGCTTTCTCGATGTCGACCCCCGATGCCTGGATCAATCCTGTCGGCAACGCCCTCTCTGTGGCTGCCGACGGCATTTGGAGCGGTGAGGCGTGGCTTCACGGCTCGATAGGGTGGCGCACCCCCCACCTCGGTTGGCGCGGCGCTTACGCCGGCGACGCTCTCGGGCTCCATGACCGCGCTCTCACCCATTTCCGCACATATGCCGCCAACCAGGTGACCGACATACCCCCCGTGCTCGAACACCCCCGACAGGACTCTGTGCTTAATCTCGCGAGAGCCGAAAAGCGTTGGGGCACACCGATGTATAGCAACGGATACATTTGCCGCCGCCCCGGCAAGAAGGACGAGATGTCGCATTACGATATGAACCTCGTGTATGTCGATGCGATGCTCCGCCATTTTCGCCATACTGCCGATACTGCCGCTATGCGCGAGCTGTTCCCCGTGGTCAAGCTGCATCTCGATTGGGAGAAGCGCAACTTCGACCCCGACGGCGACCACCTCTATGACGCTTATTGCTGCATATGGGCCAGTGATGCGCTGTATTACAGCGGCGGCTCCGTGACTCACTCGTCGGCTTACAATATGCTGGCCAACAAGCTCGCCGCCGATGTGGCCGACGCGATAGGGGAGGACTCCGCCCCTTACCGCGCCGAGGCCGAGGCCATCGGGCGCGCTATTGACAGCGTGCTCTGGATCGGCGACCGCGGCCATTGGGCCGAATTCAAGGATTACGGCCCCGATGGTAGGCTTCACCCCGCCGCCGCGCTCTGGACCGTTTACCACGCCATAGATTCCGAGGTGGGCGACCCGTTTGAGAACTATGCCGCGACGGTGTATGTCGACCGCGAAATTCCCCACATTCCCGTGGAGGCCAAGGGTATCGACGAACCCCTCTACACACTCTCCACAACCAATTGGAAACCTTACTCCTGGAGTATCAACAACGTGGCCATAGCCGAGGTGATGCACACCGCGCTCGCCTATTGGCAGGCCGGACGACCCGAAGAGGCTTACCGGCTTATGAAAGGTACCGTTATCGACAATATGTACCTCGGAGCCTCCCCCCTCAACTTCGGGCAGATAAGCTGGTATGACGCCGCCCGAGGCGAGTGCTACCGCGACTTCGCCGACCCCATCGGCGTGTGGAGCCGCGCCATCACTGAGGGGCTCTACGGCATCCGTCCCGTGAGAATCGGCGAGGACCCGAGGGTTGACCTCATCCCAGGTTTCCCCGTGGCTTGGAACGAGGCATCAATCTCGCTCCCCGAGATTGGCTATGAGTTCACAAGAAACGGCGCTACGGATACCTATGTAGTTGATAACAGGTACCCTGTCGGCACCGTGGTGCGCCTTTCGGTGCCTGCCTCGGGTATCGACAAGCTGATGGTCAACGGCAAAGAGGTTGCCGTTATTTCAACACCCAACACCATCGGCGAGCCGAGAGTTACGGTAAATCTCGGCGACGGCTCGTCGACAGTTACCGTAAAGCGCGGCCGCGATGTAGCCGTCACTCCCACCGGCGCCACCCGCGACGAAGGTGGCGTGCGCTTCAAGGAGATGGCAGCCGGACCTCTCACCTGGTGGGAGGCCGAGGTAGTGAGTCTCCCCGCGATGATTACCCCGCTTCCCGAGGATTTCACCGCCATCGACGCGTCGAAGTGTTCCCCCGTGAAGCTCGACGGGCGCTATAACGCCAGGGTTTCCGACATTTTCAAAAATGAATACCTCTCGCCCCGTCCCCCGGTGACCACTCTTCAGCTCCCTACTCAGGGAACAGGCGAATGGTGCCACCCCAAGGCTATGTTCGACATTGACGACGAGCCGCTCCGCGCGATGCTCGCCGCCAAGGGTGACACACTCCCTACGGCGCTCGGTATTGATTTCGTGATACCCTCCGAGGGGAACAACACCATTTACACCACGCTGTGGGACAATTATCCCGCCGCTACCGCCATACAGCTTGATGGGAAGGCGTCGCATATCTATCTGCTGATGGCCGGTAGCACCAACCATATGCAGTGGGGTATGGAGAACGCGCGCCTCACAGCGGTGTACACCGACGGCACTACCGCCACACTCCCGCTCATCAACCCCCTGAACTGGGCTCCTATCGAGCAGGACTTCTACACCGACGACCATGCTTACGCCCAGCCGGGTGGCGCTGCCAACCCTTACCGCCTCTGTTTCGCCGACGGGCGCGTAAGCCGCAACCTGCTTGACGATATGGCGGGTAAGAAGGTGGCTATCGACGGCGGTATGGAGCTGGGGGCGAAGACCGGCCGCACGATTCCCGGTGGAGCGGGCGTGCTGGTTGATTTCCCCGTTGACGCTGACAAGGAGCTCGCCGAGTTGCGCCTGGAGACCCTTTCGCGCGACGATGTCGTCGGCATTATGGCCGTAACCCTGCAGCGACCCTGACCGACCCTCTTAATGATTATGAATGGTATTCAGAAACTATGATTAGTAGAAAATTAACAAAATACCTGATGGCTTGCTGCGCCCTTATCCCCGCCGGGGCTATGGCCGGAACAGCCGACTGGTACGAGCCTACGGTTGAGAACCGTCCGTTTGTGCGTTGGTGGTGGCTTGGGAGCGCGGTCGATCCCGAGGGGTTGACTTTCAACCTTGAGGAGTTCGCCGAAAAGGGGCTCGGAGGTGTAGAAATCACACCCATCTATGGGGTTAAAGGGAATGAGGCCAACGACATACCCTACCTTTCGCCGAAGTGGATGGAGATGCTCGCCCACACCACCCGCGAGGCTGACCGCCTCGGTTTGCAGGTTGATATGAACAACGGCACGGGGTGGCCTTTCGGCGGTCCCGATGTCACCACGGAGTTCAGCGCCCGCAAGCGCGTGGTAGAGCGTTTCCAAGTCGCTGGTGGCAAGAAAACCAAACTGAAAATCGTGCCCACCGACGCTAAACAGCGCGCCGCCGCTTCGCTGCAGCGCGTTATCGCCGCCTCGGGCGACAAGCGGCTCGACCTTACCGACAAGGTTGGGCGCGACTCGGTGCTTTCCGTCAAGCTTCCGAAGGGGGAGTGGGACATTTACGCCATATTCAGCGGGCGCACTTTCCAAAAGGTGAAGCGCGCCGCGCCCGGTGGCGAGGGGCTGGTGCTCAACCACTACGACAGCATCGCCGTGAAGCGCTATCTCGGCAAGTTCGACAAGGCTTTCGCCGAGAGCGGCGCCCCCGTGCCCGATACCTTCTTCAACGACAGCTACGAGGTGTACGGTTCCGACTGGGCCGACAACATCTTCGATGAGTTCGCGGCCGACCATGGCTATCGCCTTGAGGATTACATTCCAGAGTTCGTCGACGAGAAAGATACCTCCGACCTGCGCCGCAGGGTGGTGCGCGACTATCGCTTCACCCTCGCTCGAATGCTGGAGGATAATTTCACACGCCCCTGGACCGATTGGGCCCACTCCAAAGGGGCAAGAATCAGAAACCAGTCGCACGGATCACCCGCCAATATCATCGACATTTACGCCGATGTGGATATACCCGAGTGCGAGTCGTTCGGGCAGACCGATTTCTCCATCCCCGGGCTGCACCGCAGCGGTCCCTCCAGGCCGAGCGACGCCGATCCGGCGGTGCTGAAGTTCGCCTCTTCGGCGGCACACCTCGCCGGTAAGCCTCTGACCTCGTCGGAAACGCTTACCTGGCTTACCGAGCACTTCCATACCTCCCTGAGCAACTGCAAGCCCGAGCTTGACCAGATGCTCTGCTCGGGAGTGAACCATGTGTACTTCCATGGCGCGCCGTACTCCCCCAAAGGGGCGGAATTCCCCGGATGGATGTTCTACGCGTCGATCAATATGTCGCCGACCAACTCCATATGGGAGGATGCCGGGGGCCTTATGAAGTATCTCGAAAGGGTGCAGGCGTTCCTCACCGCCGGAAAGCCCGACAATGATTTCCTGCTCTACTTCCCTATCGAGGATGTGTGGTATTCGCAGACCGGCAACCCGTATCTGATGTTCGACATCCACAAGATGGACCGCCGTATGCCCGATGTGAAGAGGGCCGTCAACGAGATTCTCGCCGCGGGTTATGACTGCGACTATATTTCGGACCGCTTCGTGGAGTCACTCGCTGTCGAGCCTGACGGCCGGCTCCGCTCGGAGGGTGGCACACTCTACCGCGGCCTGGTGGTTCCGTCGGCGAAACTGATGCGCCCGGCTACAGCCAAGCGTCTGGCCGAACTGGCTGAGGGTGGCGCTAAAATACTATTCGTCGGCGGAATGCCGATCGATGTGCCGGGTATGGGCGATCTCGAAGCGCGTCGGGCCGAGTTGGCCGATGCCGTGTCGAGGCTCGAAGCCAACGGCTCGGTGCTCCGCTCGGATAATATGGCCAAGGGGCTGGCGCTTACCGGCGTAAAACCTGAAATGGCCCGCCGCGATTACGGGCTCCGTATGACCCGGCGCCTTAACGAGGCCGGGGGCCATAACTACTTTATCGCCAATCTGTCGGATAAATCGGTCTCAGGTATGCTTCCTCTGGCGGTGAAAGCGGGCGGTGTGCTCATCTTCGACCCTCTCACGGGGCGTAGCGGAGCCGCCGAGACCACAGCCGCAGCCGACGGCACAGCGCAAGCGCGCGTTCAGCTCGCCCCGGGAGAGTCACTGCTGCTCAAGACGCTCCCCGAACCAGTGGAGGCCGCTGCCTGGCGCTATGTCGAGTGCGAGGGTAACCCGATCGAGATAAATAGCGGCTGGTGCATCTCCTTCCCGCGGTCGGAGCCGGCTATCGACGGCACTTTCGCGACTGACACACTGACCCAGTGGTGCGCTCTCCCGGAGCCTAAAGCGAGCGTCAACGCCGCCACAGGCCGTTACACCGTGACTTTCACGCTCGACAATCCGGCCGAGGCCGACGACTGGGTGCTCGACTTGGGCGATGTGCGCGAGTCGGCCCGCGTCAAAGTCAACGGTAAGGATGCCGCCACGGTGTGGGCCGTTCCGTTCCGCGTAAGGGTAGGGGAACTGCTCCGTCCCGGCGAGAACACCCTTGAAATTAACGTGACAAACCTCCAGGCCAACCGCATCGCCGATTACGAGAGGCGCGGTGTGGAGTGGCGCCGCTTCAAGGACGCCAATATCGCCTCGGTGACCAACGCCCGCAAATTCTCCTTCGGCGACTGGCCCGTGACCCCCTCCGGGCTCAACTCCAAGGTGACGCTCACCCCTGTGAAACTCTCAAAATAAACAGAATCTTAAATCACCAACCGATACATTATCACAATGAAGAAAACATTGCTCGCCCTGCTTGCCGCCGCGTGCCTGCTCCCTGCCGGAGCCGCCGAGCAGCTGATTCCCCGCGAACAGACCCTCAAGACCCTCATCAAGGTCAACGACCACTACCTGAAGAAGCACCCCGATCCCGGGGTGACAATCCCTTACTACTCCCGCAAGAAGGTCTACGAGGCCAACATATGGACACGCGGCGTGTACTTCGAAGGGCTTATGGCTCTCCATTCGATTTACCCCGACAACCGCTACTACGACTACGCCTACGACTGGGCCGAGAAGCATAACTGGGGTTTCCGCCGCGACGACACCACTACCCGCAACGCCGACAACTACTGCGCCGGGCAGACCTACGTCGACCTCTACCGCCTCACTCCCGAGCCCCGCATGCTCACCAAGACCAAGGCCAATATGAATATGCTCGTCAACACCCCGCAGGTTGACGACTGGACTTGGATCGACGCTATCCAGATGGGCATGCCCCTGCTCGCAAAGATGGGCAAGGAGACCGGCGACCGCCGCTTCTACGAGAAGGCCTGGGATATGTACAACTGGTCGCGCAACACCCTCGCCGGTGGCCTCTACAACGAGAAAGAGGGCCTTTGGTGGCGCGACAAGGATTTCGTGCCCCCCTACAAGGAACCCAACGGCAAGAACTGCTACTGGAGCCGCGGCAACGGCTGGGTGGTGGCCGCTTTGGTGAAGGTGCTTGAGGAGAGCCCTGCCGACGACCCCCACCGCGCCGCCTACGAAAAGGACCTCAAGGCAATGTGCGAGGCTCTTGTTAAATGCCAGCGCGAGGATGGTTTCTGGAACGTGTCGCTCCACGACCCCGACCACTTCGGTGGCAAGGAGGTTACCGGCACCGCCCTTTTCGTGTATGGTATGGCGTGGGGCATCAACAATGGCCTTCTTGACCGCGAGAAGTATCTGCCCGTCGTAGCCAAGGCTTGGAACGCTATCGTGAAAGACGCCGTGCACCCCGACGGTTACCTCGGCTTCGTGCAGGGCACCGGCAAGGAGCCCAAGGATGGGCAGCCGGTGGCCTATGACTCCAAGCCCGACTTCGACGACTACGGCACCGGCTGCGTGCTCCTGGCCGGCACCGAGGTCTATAAGATTAAGTAATCTCTGAGAATCACTCCGGCTCTCGCCTTATTAAAGTGGCGTGAGCCGGAGCCCTAACCGCGAGGTCGAAAACGCCGGGTCGCGAACGCGCGAAAGGTGGTTTCGACCTCGCTGTTTTTCAATCCAAGATTATCGGAATGAAGCGTCGCGGAGGCCGAGGCCGAATTTATTTCAGTTTGTTGAAAGAATCGCTTCCGGGTTATTATTTTGAGTTCTATGCCGTTATGAAAGTTCATCGCCAATATGTGTTGTATAACACATAAAAAAAATTGGCGGTACGGGATAATCTTCATATTTTAGCTGAAAATAAATAACACGTTCCACTCTTAAATCATACTGTTATGACTAAGACCATCACCTTCAACGACCTGCGCCGTATCAAGGACGCCCTGCCCGACGGAGCGACCAGCCGCATTGCCGACAAGCTCAACATAACCGCCCAGACCGTCCGTAACTACTTCGGCGGCGCCAACTATGAATTCGGCAAGAACTGCGGCCTCCACATCGAACCGGGTCCCGACGGCGGTATCGTGGTCCTCGACGACACTACCATCTACGACATGGCCGTGGAAATCCTCCAGGAAGAGGAAGCAAAGAAGGAAAAATAAACTGAGCGGGTCCCCTTGACGGGGCGGCCCGCCGTCCGCTTAAAGGAGATGGTGTGTCCTCGCGTTCAGGCACGCCATCTCTTCGTATAGATAACGTGGCGCTGAATACGCGTCACTCCCCCTCACTCGCTAATGCGACAAACATCCCACCTCAATGGACCGCTTCATAACTCTCGCCATACACACATACCCCAAGGCGTTGCCTATTAAGAATCTCCTCGAAAGCGAGGGGGTCGAGGTTGAGCTGCACAATGTGAACCTCGACGACCCCAAGGTCGCGCCGGGCGTCAGAATCAGAATCAAGGAGAGCGACCTGCCGCTCGCCCTGCGGCTGGTCGAGAACCGCGAGATTTTCGACGGTTCTATTTCGGCCGACAGCAAGCTGCGCCGCGAGGTGCTGCTCCCGGTTGATTTCGCCGACCATTCGCTGAACGCCGCCCGTATGGCCTTCGCCGTCGCCCGCCGTATGGAGGCCGACGTAGTGCTTCTCCATTCGATTATACCGACCGAGACCGCCAATACTTTCCAACTCTCGGACACTTATAAGTATGAGATTCCGGCCGATATGGAGGCTACCCGCAGGGAGCTGTCGGACGCGAGGGGTATGATGGACCGCTTCTGCGAGCGGCTGAAGAAATTAATCAAGGACGGGGATATGCCGGCCGCTCGCTTTCGCGGCACCGTGCTCGAAGGGGTGCCCGAGGAGGTCATACTCCAGTATGCCCGCGACAAGGCTCCGACGATGATTGTGATGGGAACGCGGGCAGCCGACAAGAAGCAGTCCGAACTGATAGGGAGCGTGACCGCCGAGGTGCTCGACTCATGCAGGGTGCCGGTGTTCACTATCCCCGAGGATTCCGACACGGCGCTGCTCACGCAGCCGCGTAAGGTGGCCTTTTTCTGCAACGGCGACCAACAGGATATACTGGCCATTGACTCGCTCAACCGTCTGTTTCCCGATTCAAGCCTTGAGGTGACGCTGATCCGCATCCCGTCACGCCGCGAGCGCAAGGATATCGGTGGCGGGGCCTCGGCAATCACCGACAGAGTGCTCGCTCCGCTTATCGGCTATTGCCGCGAGCATTACCCGAGCATCACCTTCACGGCGACCTCCGAACCGCTCGACCGATGCGCCGACGCCGATGTCGACCTCATATGTGTTCCCAATAAGAAACGCAACCTATTCGCCAGAGTGTTCAATCCCTCGCTGGCCCATAAGATACTCTTCCGGGCCGATGTGCCGATGATTGTGATTCCTTTATGAATTACGCGTAATAGGCGCTTCTAAGTCGTTGGATGTATCTCGGGAAGCCAAACAGGCCAGTTATGCGACATTCGGGCCACTTTTTCATGACATTCTGTAGCTGTATTCCCAAAAATATTCACTAATTTCGCAGCGCGAACATCGGGGCGGAGTCTCCGATGGTGGAGAGATTACATCACCTTGGCAATTCGGCCATCCTTGATAGGCTAAGAGCGGTCTGTCGGTGGCTGAAAGTGATGGGACGGCTCCTCTCTCCTGCCGGGAGTTTCACCAGCCCGGCGAACAAACAACATATCTGCGTCCCGTCTTGCAGAATTAATTTAGGTTTCGCGGTCTTGGCGGCTATCAGTTGCCGAAGCCGTTGGTTCTGTATATTAATTCTTCAAGAGCGATGACGGATTTTTTCCACTCTGAAACATCATTATTTCTTTTAGAACCTCCGAGGAGTTTTCCCGCGGAGGCTTTGACGCGTATACACTCCGCAAGTAGCAAAACCTTTATTTACCAATATAATATCATTTTTTACCGCCAGTAATAGTTAGTGCTGTCAAGCACCGATTATAAAGCGCTCAAATCAAAACCCGCCAACAGCCGAATTTTACGCGGCGTTGGCGGGTTGGTTTATAGTGTGTTATGTGTGGTAGTGGCTTACTTGGCCGCTTCCATTTCGAGTGAGGCGAGGATGAAGGGACCTACGCCCTTGGCGTCGTTGTCGCGTACGGGTTCGGAAATGTAGTATTCGAAGGAGCCGTTGCGGCGTTCGGAGGAGCCTCCGCCGAGACCGGCCACGGCGCAGCATTTCGTCAGCGTGATGGTTCCGTCGGGGTTCGTCACCACGAAGTTGTCGAGAATACCCTTGTAGGCGTTGAGGGCGGCGTCGCGGTA
This sequence comes from uncultured Muribaculaceae bacterium, assembly GCA_910587075.1. Taxonomy (GTDB): domain Bacteria; phylum Bacteroidota; class Bacteroidia; order Bacteroidales; family Muribaculaceae; genus UBA7173. Next base: position 98,523 of record CAJUKE010000001.1, on the reverse strand, counting down.
GTAAGGTTCCAGTAGCCCGAGGCGGGTGGCGCGGAGCAGGTTGTAGCAGAACATTGCCGAGGCGGTGGCTTCGAGGTAGTTGCCCTCGCGGTCGGGGGAGTCGAGCACCTGGTACCAGAGGCCGGTGGGCACATCCTGGTATTTCAGCAGTCCGTCGGCCACGTTGTGGAGGAGCTTCACCAGCTCGGGGCGTTTCTTATGGTCCTGGGGCATGGCTTCGAGCACATCGACCAGGGCCCAGATGTACCAACCCTCGGCGCGACCCCAGGCGTGGGCAGAGCGGCCATCCTTTTTGTCGGCCCAGAACATCTTCTTTGACTCGTCCCATGCGTGGCGGTAAAGGCCGGTGGCGGGGTCATAGGTGTGCTTGGCCACGGTGAGCAACTGCTTGGCGATGTCGTCGTAGGCTTTCTTCTGCTCCTTGCCGGTGAGGTATTCGTTGGCGTATTCGGTATAGAAGGGGGTGCCCATGAAGAGGCCGTCGAGCCACATCTGGCGGGGGTAGATGCGCTTGTGCCAGAAGCCTCCGTCCTTGGTGCGGGGCTGGTTGAGAAGCTGGTTGTAGAGCTGTCGGGCGGCGTTGAGGTAGCGGTCCTCGCCGGTGAGGCGGTAAGCTTCGAGGAGTAGGGTTCCGTTCTTCACGTCGTCGAGTTTGAAATCCTCGGGCTTGTAGCGGCGGATGGTGCCGTCGGCCAGCACGCAGGAATCCATATATGAGAGGGCGTAGGCCTTCACAGAGTCAGCGTCGTAGCGCTTGGCCACGTCGAAGAACGCGTCGAGCTCGGTGCCTACGGAGTAGGACCAGTTGAGGCGCTTGGAGTGGTCAATCTGCCAGCTCAGGGGGTTGCGGCGCATTTCTGAAAGCGCCATCTTGAGCGATACGGGGAGGCTCTCGATAGTCGGATTGCCGTTGATGGTGAGGTTTTCGAGGCGGATGTCAGCGGTTTTGCCGTTGATGGAGTTGGCGCCGGTTGTCACGCCGTCGAATCGACAGTTTTTGACCTCGATGTTGTATACGTTGCAAATGTCGTCGAACGCGTCGATTTTTACGCCGTATTTGCTCTTTTTGCAGTTTACGTTTTCAAGGAACACGTTGCGCACGGTTGGGGCGAAGTCGCGGCGGCAAGCCTCCTTCGACTCGTACACGAGGTTGATTTTAAGCACGGCCTCGCGGCACTGGCCTACCTCGACGTTGCGCACGAACACATTCTCGATGATGCCGCCGCGGCATGAGTTGGTCTTGATGCGGATCACGCGGTCGAGGTCGGGGGAGTCCATCACGCAGTTCTCTACGAAGAGGTTGCGGTAGCCGCCGGAAATCTCGCTGCCGATCACCACGCCTCCGTGGCCGTTCTTCATGCGGCAGTTGCGCACGATGATGTTCTGCGAGGGGATGTTCCAGGTGCGGCCGTCGCGGTTGCGTCCGCTCTTGATGGCTATGCAGTCGTCGCCGGTGTCGAAGTAGCAGTTCTCGATGAGGACGTTGTTGCACGACTCGGGGTCGCAGCCGTCGCCGTTGGGGCCGGCGTTCTGGATGTGGACTCCGCGCACGGTCAGGTTCTCGCAGAGCAGGGGATGGATCACCCAGAAGGGGGAGCGGAGAAGGGTTATATCCTCGATGAGCACGTTCTCACACTTTACGGGGTTGACGAGCTGGGGGCGCATACCGTAGCCGTCGCCCATCTTGCGTTGGTCAACGGGAACTCCGGCCTCGTTCCACTCCATCAGTTTGGGGCGGCCGATGCGCTGCGAGATTATGCCTTCCTCCCAGCCGAATTTCTTGGCGCCGCACATACGCCACCAGTTTTCGTTCATGGCGCCGCCGTCGATGGTGCCTTTGCCGGAGATGGCGATGTTTTTCTGCTCGTAGGCGTAGACCATCGGCTGGTAGTTCCAGCAGTCCATGCCCTCCCAGCGGGTGAGCACGAGGGGGTACTTGCTGAGGTCGTCGGTGAACAGGAGGGTGGCCCCCTCGCTGAGGTGGAGGTTCACGTTGCTTTTCATGGTGATTGGGCCGGTGAGCCAGGTGCCTTCTGGGATGACCACGCGGCCGCCCCCCTCGTTGGAGCAGCGCTCGATCACGCTGTTGATCAGGTCGGTGTAGAGGTAGCCCTCTTTCTTCGAGGGTTTGCCGTAGTCAAAAAGTCGGTAGTCCTTGTCGCGGAATTCCGGGGCCTTGATGGCCTTCTCCACCTGCGGGTAGATGGTGGTCCACGCTGTGGCCGGATCCTGCGCCGCCGCGGCGAGCGCGGCGATCAGGGCGGTTGCGGCGATTAATAGCTTTCGCATTTTTTAGTCTGGTTTCAGATTAGGTTAGTTGAGTGAATATAGATCGGTATGGCGCGAAGATACGAAAAAGATACCGAAATCGGCCACAGCCCCGGGGCTGATGGGCAGAAAAGTTTGCTTACTCCGATATTATTGGCTAATTTCGCGGTAACGCAAGACAACAAACACCGACCAACTTCTGAACCATGAATTATCCTGCATATTTTGTCGCCTTTGACCTGGGCGCAACCAGCGGCCGCACGATTCTCGCCGAACTGCACGCCGACGGCAAACTCACTACCGAGGAAATAAACCGTTTTCCCAACGCAATTATCAACGTCAACGGTTCCTCGCACTGGAATATATACTCGCTTTTCGAACATATAAAGGACGGACTTCGCAAGGTGGCCCAGCGCGGTATCAAGCCCGTGTCAGTGGCTGTCGATACCTGGGGCGTCGACATCGCCTGTGTGGCGGCCGACGGCTCGCTGCTCGGCCTCCCCGTGGCTTACCGCGACAAGCGTTTCTGCGACAGCAACACCTCCCGCTTCTTCGCTGAGGCGATGGATGCAGAGAAACTCTATTCAGTGACCGGCATACAGGTGATTAACTTCAACACCGTTTTCCAGCTCAACGCGCTGAAGGAGACTTCGGCCATGCGCCACGCCGACCGCGTGGGTTTCGTGCCCGACATCATATCGTACCTCCTTACCGGGGTACTCGTTACTGAGTACACCATAGCATCCACCGGGGCCATCGTTGACGCCCGCTCGCGCCATCTCGCTCCCGAGATTATCGAGGCAGCCGGAGCCGATCCCTCGAAGTTCGGTCCACTCGTTACCCCCGGAACCCCTGTGGGGATGCTCCGCCCGGAAATTTGCGAGGCAACGGGTATCGACGCCGTGCCCGTGATAGCCGTCGGAGGCCACGACACTGCTTCGGCGGTGGCCGCAATCCCCGCCAAGGGGAACGGCTGGGCTTATCTCAGCAGCGGCACTTGGTCGCTGATGGGTATCGAGAGCGCCGAACCTGTGATCAATGAGAAATCAGCGGCTTACAACATCACCAACGAGGGTGGCGTCGAGGGCACTATCCGCGTGCTCAAGAACATCACCGGCATGTGGATTCTTGAAGAATGCCTCAAGTGCTGGAAGCGGCAGGGTGTTGAATACACCTATCCCGAACTCGTGGCTATGGCAGCCGCGGCCGGACCGTTCAAGTGCTTCATCGACCCGGACGACCCACGCTTCGTGGCTCCGGCCGATATGCCCGCCGCTATCGCCGACTTCTGCCAGGCCACCGGCCAGCCTCTCCCCGAGGGGCACGCCGAGATTGTGCGCTGCATTTTCGAAAGCCTGGCGCTCAAGTACCGCGCGGTGCTTGACCTCTTCCGCGAGGTGTCGGGCCAGCCTATCGAGCTGCTCCATGTGATCGGTGGAGGGTCGCGCAACGCCCTGCTCAACCAGTTCACCGCCTCGGCCATCAACCTCCCCGTGATCGCCGGCCCGGTGGAGTGCACCGCCCTTGGCAACATACTGATGCAGGCCCGTGCGGCCGGATACGTCGACTCGCTCGACTCGCTCCGCGAAATCGTGGGCAAGAACGTGGAGACAACCCGCTTCGACCCCGTGGATCCCGAGCTCTGGGACGAGCCCGCCCGCCGTTTCAACGCTCTCAAGCCCGCGTGAGGCACCCAAATGACTAATTATTTACTACCCTAATACCTATTATTTCACCATGACTAAGGAATCTATTACCAAGGCTTACGAAATTGCCAAAGAACGCTACGCCGCTATCGGCGTCGACACAGATAAAGTGCTCAAGCAGATGCAGGACTTCCACCTGAGCATGCACTGCTGGCAGGCCGACGACGTTGCCGGCTTCGAGAACCAGGGTGGCTCGCTCACCGGCGGCATCCAGGTTAACGGCAACTATCCCGGCAAAGCCCGCAATATCGACGAGCTCCGCGCCGACGTGCTCTACGCTATGAGCCTCATCCCCGGCAAGCACCGCCTCAACCTCCACGAAATCTACGGCGACTTCGGCGACAAGTTCGTCGACCGCGACCAGTGCTCCGTCGAGCACTTCCAGAGCTGGATCGACTGGGGTCTGGCCAACGACATCAAGCTTGACTTCAACTCTACCTCCTTCTCGCACCCCAAGAGCGGCGACCTCAGCCTCTCCAACCCCGACAAGGGTATCCGCGACTTCTGGATCGAGCACTCGAAGCGTTGCCGCGCCATCTCGCAGGCTATCGGTGAGGCCCAGCAGGACCCCTGTATCATGAATACCTGGGTGCACGACGGCTCGAAGGACATCACCGTGAACCGTCTGATGTACCGCGAGTACCTCAAGGACTCGCTCGACCAGATTTTCGAGCACAAGTACGACTGGATGAAGGACTGCGTTGAGTCGAAGGTGTTCGGTATCGGTCTGGAAAGCTACACCGTGGGCTCCAACGACTTCTACACCTCCTACGCCGCCAAGAACGATATGATGATCACGCTCGACACCGGCCACTTCCACCCGACCGAGAGCGTGGCCGACAAGGTTTCGGCAATGCTGCTGTTCGTGCCCGAGCTGATGCTCCATGTGAGCCGCCCCATCCGCTGGGACTCCGACCATGTTACCATCATGGACGACCCCACCATGGACCTCTTCAGCGAAATCGTTCGTGCCGGCGCCCTCAACCGCGTTCACTATGGTCTGGACTACTTCGACGGCACCCTCAACCGTATCGGCGCTTATGTGATCGGTTCGCGCGCCGCCCAGAAGTGCATGCTCCGCGCCCTTCTCGAACCCACCGACACTCTCCGTCAGTACGAGCTGGCCGACAAGAAGTTCCAGCGTCTCGCCCTGCTTGAGGAGTGCAAGAACCTCCCCTGGAACGCCGTCTACGATATGTTCTGCCTGATGAACAACGTGCCCGTAGGCGAATCGTTCATCGCCGAGGTTGAGAAGTACGAGCGCGACGTTACCTCCAAGCGTTAAACCGCGTATCTGAAAAGTACTGATGGAAATTCTCATTGGTCTGATCATCATAGCCGTCGGCGCGTTCTGCCAGTCGAGCTGCTACGTTCCCATCAACAAGATCAAGGATTGGAGCTGGGAGTCGTACTGGATTGTGCAGGGCGTGTTCGCCTGGCTTCTGTTCCCGCTGCTGGGCGCCCTCCTCGCCGTACCCGAGGGGAGGTCGCTCGGCGAGCTCCTTGCCGCGAGCGATCCGTTCAACGTTTGGATGACGATTCTCTTCGGCGCCCTCTGGGGTGTTGGCGGCCTCACTTTCGGCCTGTCGATGCGCTATCTCGGTGTGGCGCTCGGGCAGTCAATCGCCCTGGGCACCTGCGCCGGCCTCGGCACCATCATGGGCCCCGTGCTGCTCAATATCTTCTTCCCCGAGCTCGACGCTCTCTCGTCGCTCACCTTCTCGGTGATTCTCGGAGTGGTGGTTACACTGATCGGTATCGCCATCATCGGAGTGGCCGGGTCGATGAAGTCGGCATCCCTCTCGGAGGAGGAAAAGCGCGCCGCCGTCAAGGACTTCAACTTCCCCAAAGGACTCGCGATCGCCCTGCTCGCCGGCTTTATGAGCGGATGCTTCAACGTCGGGCTTACTTTCGGCGCCGACATAAATTTCGGCGACCTCACCCCCGATATGTACAAGACCCTCCCGGCCACGTTCCTCGTGACGCTCGGCGGATTCGTCACCAACGCCGTTTACTGCTTCTACCAGAACAGCAAGAACCGTACCTGGGGCGACTACCGAAAGGGTGCCGTGTGGGGCAACAACTTGGTGTTCTGCGCTCTTGCCGGCGCTCTCTGGTACAGCCAGTTCTTCGGCCTGAGCCTCGGCAAGGGGTTCCTGACCGAATCGCCCACGCTGATGACACTTTCGTTCTGCATCCTTATGGCGCTCAACGTGGTGTTCTCCAACGTGTGGGGCATCATTCTCCACGAATGGAAAGGGTGCTCGCGCAAGACCATCAACGTTCTCGTGGCTGGAATCATCGTGCTGGTGATTTCCTGCTTCCTACCTCAGCTTATTTAAGTGATTGCCCGGGAATTTCCCGGGCAATCACACAATCGATATTGTAAAACCAATCACATTATCACTTGATTATGTCAATTCTCGACAACCGTCCCGGCCTCGCCAAGCAGGTCGGCGATGTGGCCGAAGTGGCCGGCTACCTCTGGCAAAAGGGGTGGGCCGAGCGCAACGGCGGCAACATCACCGTTAACATAACCGAACACGTTGACGACGCGATCCGCGCCATGCCCGCCATCGGTCCCAAAACGCCTATCGGCCTGACTCTTCCCAACCTCAAGGGGTGTTACTTCTACTGCAAGGGCACAAACCGCCGTATGCGCGACCTGGCCCGCTGGCCCATGCAGAACGGCTCCGTGATCCGCATCTGCGACGACTGCGCCCATTACGAGATCATCGCCGACGAGCCTGTGAAGCCCACTTCGGAGCTCCCCTCGCACCTGGCTGTTCATAACTATCTCATCGGAAAGGGTTCCAACTACAAGGCTTCGGTCCACACCCATCCCATCGAACTCGTGGCAATGAGCCACAACCCCGAGTTCCTCAAGAAGGATGTGCTCTCCAACATTCTCTGGAGCATGATTCCCGAGACGAAGGCTTTCTGCCCCCGCGGCCTCGGCATCGTGCCCTATATGCTCCCCTCGTCAAATGAACTTGCCGACGCCACCATCAAGGCCATCGACGACGACTACGACGTAGTGATGTGGGAGAAGCACGGCGTGTTCTCCGTAGCCGGCGACGTACTCGAAGCTTTCGATATGATCGACGTGCTCACCAAGAGCGCCATCATCTATATGGACGCCCGCTCCATGGGCTTCATCCCCGACGGCATGACCGAAACCCAGATGAAGGAGATGACCGCCGCCTTCAACCTCCCCAAATAACCCCGAATAATACCCCCGCTGTCCATACATACAGCACCCCATACCACAGCAGGTCGCTCCCATCCGGGCAGCGGCCTGCTTGTTTTTTGACCTTGGAGGTCAGATATGATATTTTGCGGTGTTGGAGTAGGGATGTCGGGCGGCTGCCGCGGAGTAATCCGTGGTGCGGCCTTAAAGAGTCGGATTAGATGCGTTCGAGGTCGGAGGATTTGATCCAGGCGCGCTCGCCGGTGGGGACGCGGACTTCGAGCCATTTTCCGCTGTCGCCGGGGGAGCTTACGGAGTCGATTACCTCGACCTTGGTGCCTTCGTGGAGGAGGAAGGCCTGCTCGCTCTGGGAACGGGCTTCGCGGGGGGAGGTCGAGAGCTGGGCGGCGGGGGGTAGGATTATGGCAAAGTTGTCGGCCTCGGCCCGGTTGGCGGCGGTGAAGGAAATCACCACGGCGCACACCGTGAGAAGGAATACGATGATTCCTCCGAAGAAGGCGGTTTTCCTCACGGCCACAATCTCGGAGAAGAGGTATGCGGCGGCGGCTCCGATGAATATGGCGAAGAGCGCGAGCGCTATCCAGGCCCAGGCGTCGGCATGGAAGGTGTTAATCACACTATCAACGGCTTTGCTGATCACCGAGGATGAGTCGGGTTCCTTGTCGGCGATGCGCTCTTTCACGAAGCGGAGGTTGTCGCGGGCGTCGGAGTTCGACGGGTCGAGCTTCAGCGAGCGCTCGTAATAAACGATGGCCTTGCCGAGATTACCCTGGCGGTAGTATGTGTTGCCGAGATTGTAGAATAGCGTGGCCGAGGTTCCTACCTCTTTGGCGGCTTTCAGGTAAAGCTCTTCGGCCAGGGCGAAGTTGTCGGCGGCGTAAGCCGAGTCGGCCTGCTGGTCGTAGTCGGGGTGCTGCGCTCCCTTCGCGAAGGGAGCTGCCAGCATTAATATGGAGGCTATTATAGTTATTATCTTGTTCATAGCTCGAAAATGATGAGTGGAGTTTCAGCGGCCGAATTTTGTTTTCTCGATAGCGTTGATGGTGTCGGCAGTCTCGTTGTAGAGGGCTTCCACAGAAGAGTCAGCCGAGGAGTCGGGGGTGTAGCGGGCCATCTCGCATCGGTCGAGAATTGAGATCACGCGGTCGGCGAGTTCGGGGCTGACACCCTTCCCTGTGAGGCGGGCAACGATGTTGTCGCGTGTGAGCTGCGAGGCGGGAATGCTCAGTTTGTCGGACAGGTAGCCCCACATGGCTCTGAGCGTCTCTTCGTAGAAGCGGTCGCTCTGATGGCTCTTCATAAAGCCCTCGGCGGCTTTGAGGCGCTTGCGGGCCACCTTGTTGGCGCGGGCGTTGCGGCGTCCGGCCACGTCGGCGTTGAGCCTGTCGCGGCGCGAGGCTATGTAGAAGGCGGCAATGAGGGCGGCGAGTATGAGTCCGAAGAGGGCCCAGTACCACCAGAAGCGCACCACCGGGGTGTAGTTTTTGCGGAGACCCTTGTCGCCTGTCTTGATGTGGAGAATGTCGGTGTTCTTTGCCTCGATGTCGCGCTGCTCGGCGCTGATTGTAGTGCCCGAACCTTTAGCGACCTTGACGTCGTAGCCGTCGGCGTGGAGCGTCACATAGCGCCCGGCGGAGGGATCGAAGTATACGAATTCCTGGCGGGGGATGCGGAAGTCGCCCACGCTCTGGGGCACGATGGTGTAGTCAACGGTCATAGTGCCGGTGACGTTGTTGCCTGATACCCGGGCCCTGACATCGGTCTTCGGGGTGTACTGTTCGAATTCCGAGGGAATCTCGGGTTTCGGTGCCTCGATATACTTCAGGTTGCCCGAGCCGGTGAGCACATAGGTCAGCGAGGCCGCTTCTCCGGTGCGGAGCTGCGTGGGGTTCAGTGAGGAGTCGAACTGGAACCGGCCCACCGCGTTGGTGAATCCGGCGGGGCGAGGTTCGGGGAGGGGGGTGATGTTGACCGTCGAAGTGTAGGGTTGGAGACGAACCTCTTTCTCTACGGGGCGTGCCGAATAGAACCAGCCGTTCGACACTCGTTCGAGCTGCACCACGCTGAGGTCATACTTACCGGAGTTTATTGTCAGCTTACCTGATTTCTGCGGGAATATGATGCAGCGTTTCAGCACCGCCGTGATGTAGTTCTGGCCATTGTAGTGCTCAACTTGGTTGAGCATCGACTGGGCGTCGACCTCCTCGATGAGGAATCCGTCGAACGTCGGGGGCGAGGTCATCATGAACGAGTTGATGCGCTCGTATTTGGTGTAGAGCTTTATGACGCATTCGATGGCTTCCTGTTCGTAGGCACGGCTCTTGTTGAGAATGATGCGTACGAAAATATCGTCCTTCGATATGGGTTTCGAAGTGTCGTTCTGCGAGTCGGCGTCGGTGACGCTCACCTGCTGGTAGCCCCCGCCGCCGTAACCGCCCTGCGACGCGGAGTTCCGCGCCGGGGCCTGGTCAGCCGGGAGGATGGAGAATTTAGTCGGGAGGGTTGAGAGTTTCTTGCCGTCGACGTTGATGGTCGCGGCGGGAATGGTGAAAGATCCCTCTTTTTCGGCACGGTAAGTGAAGGTGTAGTCGACGGTTGAGGTAGATGTGCTCTGTCCGTTGATATACTGGTAGCTCTGCATGGTGCTGACACCGGGCGAGGGGCTGAGCAGTTTGCAACCCTGTATCGCCGGGGCGTTGAGCCCCGACCCTTCGCCGTTTGTCAGGCGGTAGGTAACCTGGAACCGCTGTCCGGCTATCACGTTGCGGGGCGGTTCAACCTTAAATGACTGTGCGGCGGCGCCAATCCACGCCGCCGCGAGTGTCAATATTATGAGTAGCTTCTTCATATTCAAAACTCGTTGCCAAGTTTAAAAACATATTATCGAGTTGTGAAACTCATTATCCGGCGTCGGATGCGCCGGAGAGAGGAGAGGTGAAGGATAGGGGAGGGAGCGGAGAGAGAGGAGGCGGACAGCGGGTGAGCGGTTACCAGGGCTTGTTGGTGGTGCGGCGTTGAGCGCGCTTCTCCTCGCCCTGCTTCATCAGCTCCACCTTGCGGCGCGTGCCGTTCTCCTTATCCTCCATAGCTTTGAGAATCTGGTTGGCGTTGGCGTCGCTCAGACCACCTTGTTGCTGCTGTTGCTGTTGCTTTTGGTCCTGTTGCTGTTGTTGCTGTTGCTGATTCTTTTGATCTTGGTCTTTCTGATCCTGCTGGTCCTGTTGCTGTTGCTGTTGCTGTTGCTGCTGCTGGTCCTGCTGGTCTTTGTTCTGATCCTGATCCTGGTTTTGGTCCTGGTTCTGGTCTTTGTTTTGATCCTTGTTCTGATCCTGCTCTTGCTTTTTGAGCTGGGCCAGGCGCAGGTTTTCGCGGGCGTTGTCGTCCGAGGGATCGCGGCGCAGGGCGTTCTTGTAGTGTTCGATGGCGGCGGCGTAGTCCTCGGCCTTGTAGGATATGTTTCCACGGTCGTAGAACGCGCTTTGTGCTATCTCCCTGTCGGGAGCCTGGGCGAGCTTGGCCATCATAGCGTCAGCGGTGGCCACGAGAGAGTCCCCCTTGTTGGCCATATCGTCGCCACGCTGCTTGAGGTATGCCGAGGCGAGGTTGAACTGCGCGGCGGTGTTCTCCGGGTTCTCCTCCAGGGCTTTCTTGTAGCTTATCTCGGCGTCGGCGTAACGCTTGTCGGCATAGAGTTGGTTACCCTCCTTTATGGCGTTGCGTTCGCGCTTGGTCGACTTGGGCGGTTCCGGGGCGGCATCGTCCTTGTCGCCGCCGCATGAAGCGAGCGGCAGCGCCATCGCCGCGGCCAGGGCAAACGGTAACAGTCGGTATAGATGCTTAACGGTCATTGTCGGTAGTTTTTTTGGTGAAGAAGGTGTACTTTTTCAGCCACCCGCTCTTGCGGGGCAGAACGAGCGCGTCGGCCAGGAGGAAGAACAGGGCCAGCCAAATGAACACCGGGAACTGCTCGGCCGAAGCCTTGTAGGTGATGTGGCGCAGGTCGCTCTTCTTTATATGGTCGAGGCGGTCGATCAGGTTGTCGACGGCCTTGTTGCCCGAGCCGTTGATGTACTCGCCGCCGCCGGCCTTGGCGATTTCCTTGGCTTCGGCCTCGTTGAGGGCGGTGGTTACTGGCGCTCCGGTCTCATCCTTGAGGAATTCGCCGCGTCGGGCGTCGAGAGGTATGGGCGAGCCCTTGATCGAGCCGACGCCGATCACGTCGACCTCGATACCGAGGCTTTTGGCGTAGGAGGCCATCTCGATGGCGTCACCCTCGTGGTTCTCGCCGTCGGTAATCACGATGATGGCCTTGTTTATATCCTTGTCGGCGGTGAACGAGTTGATCGACATATTTATAGCCGAGCCGATCGCTGTACCCTGCGTGGGCACCATATCGGTCGAGAGCTCGTCGACATACATACGGGCCGACACGAAGTCGGTAGTGATAGGGAGCTGCGTGTAGGCCTCTCCGGCGAACACGATCAGGCCGACCTTGTCGTTGTCGAGCTTGTCGATGAGTCGGTTGAGGATGAACTTGGCGCGCTGCATGCGCGAGATGCCCCCCGGGTCGTCGGTCGACGACGCGAGCATCGAGCGCGACACGTCGAAGGCGATCATCACCTCGATGCCCTGGGTGTTCTCGACCTCTTCACGTTCGCCGGCACGGGGGCGCGCCACGGCCACTATGAGGCAGGCGAGCGCCAGAAGCTGGAGGGTGATTTTGATGGCGGGCTTGTATTTCGAGGCGTCGGGCATAAGGTGCTCCAGCTCGGCGGGATTGCCGAAGCGGCGCAGCTTGCGGCGGCGCGCCATGCGGCTCAGGAACCAGAGCCCGAAGAGGGCGGGCACCAGGAGCAGCAGGTATAGCAGATATGGATAGGCGAAAGTCATGGGATGGAACGCAAGTAGGTTTGACGGAGTACGAGCTCCAACAGGAGCAGGGCCAGGGCGGCGAGAGCCCAGGGCAGGTAGTTATCCTCCGTGTGGGAGAAATTGCGGACGTCGAGTTCCGATTTTTCCAGTTTGTCGATTTCGGCGAACACCTCGGCGAGCACCTTGTTGCCGGTGGCGCGGAAATATTTGCCGCCGGTTATGGAGGCTATCTCCTTGAGGGTGGCCTCGTCGATGACAACGGGCTGGGGCACGTATTCAACCCTTCCGAACATATTCACCTGGGGGTAGGGGGCGGTGCCGTTTGTGCCGATGCCTATGGTGTAGACCTTTATGCCCAACTTGTGGGCGATTTCGGCGGCGGTCAGCGGGGCCACTATGCCGGTGTTGTTCGAGCCGTCGGTGAGGAGTATTATGCTCTTGCTTTTGGCTTTACCCTCCTTGATGCGGTTGATGGAGGTCGCTAGGCCGTCGCCAATGGCGGTGCCGTCCTCAAGCATCTCGCGGTTGAGGGCTCCGATATAGTTGGCCAGCGCGGCGCGGTCGGTGGTCATCGGCACGGCCGAGAAAGCTTCCCCGGCGAACACCACCAGGCCCATATTGTCGTTCTCGCGGGAGTTGACGAATTTCGAGGCTATCTTCTTGGCCGCTTCGAGGCGGTCGGGCTTGAAGTCGCGGGCGAGCATACTGGAGGATATGTCGAGCGCTATGACCATATCGGTACCCTCGGTTTTGGCCGTGCGCCAGGAGTCGCGTGTCTGCGGGCGGGCGAGCGCCACAATCAGGCAGGCCAGGGCAAGTAGCCGCAGGGCGAAGGCGCCGTGCATGGCGTATTGCCTCATGGGGCGCCCGAGTCGGGCGAACGGAGCGAGGGTCGACATTGACAGCGCCGCGTGGGCGCCGCGCCGCTTCCAGACGTACCAGCCTATGAGGGGCACGAGCAGGAGCAGCAGCCAAAGCAGGCCCGGATGTGCGAATTGCGTCATATATCTTATTTCTTAACAGATTCAGTATTAGTGGTGTCGGCCTTTGTAGAGCCGTTCGCGGCGGGTGCGTTCGGGTTTTCCTCAGGCTCGGGGGCGGGCTTTGTCTCCTCGATGAAGCGCATCGCGTTGTTGTAGGAGCGCAGGTTGTCGTCGGGGAGGGGTCGCACCTTGGCGAACTTCACGAAGTCGGCGATTTCGACCACCTTCTTCATATACTCGCCCGGCAGACGGGTGTCGGCGTTCTTCGACAGGGCGCGCATGATTTGCGACGAGGTCATCTCCATGGCGTTGATGCCGAAGCGGTACTGGAGGTATTCGCGGAGGATGTCGATAAGCGAGGTGTAGAACTCCTTCTCCTGGCCCCGCTCGCAGAGCTGGGCTTCGCGGAGTGCCTGCATCTTCTGTATGGCTATCTCGTAGGGTGGGAGGCGCTTCTTCTGCGGCAGGATGTTCACAGCGACCTTCTTGGTGAGAATCAGGTAGGCGCACACACCTCCGGCGATAACCACGGCGCCGAGGAGCAGCCACAGCCAGTAGTCAGTAAGCCAGTCGGGCAGAAAGTCATACCATCGGGTGTCGAACTCCGCCGTCGGAGCTATCGGGTGAATATCTTCGAGCTTGCTTACATCGGCGGGAATCACTTTGAGCGTCAGCGCGTTGGTGCGGGCTGTGTCGGGGCCTGAAATCAACAGGAACGGGGGTATGGTGTACACGCCCGAGTCGAACGACTGCACCAGGAGCGCCCGCTTGATTTCCACCAGGCCGTTGCCGAGGTCGGTGGTGTCACCCTCGACCCAGTCGAGAGGCTCCACTTCGGGGGGCATCGCTGTCTTGTCGAAAGCGAGCTGCGACGGGGCGTCGGCGCGGTCGACAATCTCGAATCTGACGGCTGTGACGTTCCCCATAAGCATCTGGGCCGAGTCGATGGTGGCCTTCACCTTCGGGGCGGGAGCCGCGGAGGCGCCGTTGCCCGCGGCCAGGGCCGCGATGGCGATCAGGAGCGATGCTGTCAGTTTTTTGCCAAACATATTGTTAACGGTTCTGCGGAATTTTGATTTGGTTGGAAAATGGTTCCGGGGTTGGGGGAGCGGCGGCGCTCAGCGGCGCTTGAACAGGCCCATTAGGGCCACGACGTAATCTTCATCGGTGGGAACGGAGCAGAAATTCACCCGGCACCGCTTGAGGGTGTCCGACATCGCCTGCTGCCTTCCGTACCACCAGCGGCCATATTCGTCGCGCACCTTCTTCGAGGAGGTGTCGACCCATCGGTCGGCGCCGGTTTCGAGGTCGCTCACCCTCATCAGCCCGACGTCGGGGAGCGAGGAGTCGCGTTTGTCGTAAACCTGGATTCCGAACACGTCGTGCTTGTTCGAGGCTATCGACAGGGCTTTGTAATAGTCGTTGTTGTCGATGAAGTCGGAAATCAGGAAGGTGGTGCAGCGTTTCTTCAGCGCGTCTGTGAAGTATCTGAGGGCCATCGAAATGTCGGTGCCCTTGCTTTCCGGGGTGAAGTCGATCAGTTCCCTGATGATGAAGAGGATGTGCTTGCGCCCTTTCTTCGGGGGGATGAACTTCTCGATTTTGTCGGAGAAGAATATCACCCCGATTTTGTCGTTGTTCTGTATGGCCGAGAAGGCGAGCGTGGCGGCTATTTCGGCTATCATCTCGCGCTTCTCCTGCCCGACGGCCCCGAAGAGCCGCGAGCCGCTGACATCGACCAGGAGCATCACGGTGAGCTCGCGCTCCTCCTCGAATACTTTGACGTAAGGGCGGTTGTGGCGCGCCGTCACGTTCCAGTCGATGTCGCGTATGTCGTCGCCGTACTGGTACTCCCTGACCTCGGAGAAAGTCATGCCGCGCCCCTTGAAGGCCGAGTGGTACTCGCCGGCGAAGATGTTCTGCGAGAGGCCGCGGGTTTTGATTTCTATTTTCCTGACTTTTTTCAGGAGGTCTTTGGCGTCCATAGTGGATGGTGTGGGAGAGTGGGTTAGGGTACGATTACCTTGTCGAGAATTTCGGAAATGATCTCGTCGGAGGTGATGTTGTTGGCCTCGGCCTCGTAGGTGAGCCCGATTCGGTGGCGGAGCACGTCGTGGCATACGGCGCGCACGTCCTCGGGTATCACATAGCCCCTCTGGCGGAGGAAGGCGTAGGCGCGGGCGGCGCGGGCCAGCGAGATCGACGCGCGGGGCGAGGCGCCGAACGCGATGATGCTCTTGAGGTCGGCCAGGCCGTATTCATCGGGGAAGCGGGTGGCGAACACGATGTCGACGATGTAACGTTCGATCTTCTCGTCGATGTAAATCTGCTCCACGATTTTCTGTGCCTCGATGATTTCCTCGGGCTTGAGCAGGGGGCGCACCTCGGTCTTCTGGTTGGAGATGTTCTGGCGTATGATGAGCTTCTCCTCCTCGCGGGTGGGGTAGCCGATCACGACCTTGAGCAGGAAACGGTCGACCTGCGCTTCGGGCAGGGGGTAGGTGCCTTCCTGTTCGATGGGGTTCTGGGTGGCCATTACCAGGAACGGCTCGTCGAGGCGGAAGGTGTTGTCGCCGATGGTCACCTGGCGCTCCTGCATGGCTTCGAGGAGGGCCGACTGCACCTTGGCCGGCGCGCGGTTGATTTCGTCGGCGAGCACGAAGTTGGCGAAGATGGGGCCGCGCTTGATCTGGAACTGCTCCGACTTGACGCTGTAGACCATGGTGCCTATCACGTCGGCGGGGAGGAGGTCGGGGGTGAACTGTATGCGGCTGTATTTGGCGTCGATGAGCTGGGCGAGGGTTTTGATGGCGAGGGTTTTCGCCAGGCCGGGCACGCCTTCGAGCAGGACGTGGCCGTTGGAGAGGAGGGCGATGAGCAGCGACTCAACGAGGTGTTTCTGACCGACGATGGTCTGGTCCATCCCGCGTGTGATAAGGTTGACGAAGTTGTTCTTGCTTGCAACCAGGTCGTTTAACTCTCTGATGTTTACCGAGTCACTCATAAATGAATTCTTTGTGGTGGGTATTTCGTTTTCGTTTTATTCGGATGTGATGAACGGGCGGCAGATTCCGGGCGTCCCTCGACGGGAGAAAGGTGAGTCTGCCGCGGCCGATCCGTGATGCAAAAGTATGGAATTAAGCCGCTAAAACGTTAAAACGAATTGTTAATTTTGTCTATCAAGTATAAACCACTATTAAGTTTTAAAGATTTTTAGCGGTTATTTTCAATAATCTCAATTGCCTTTCGCTCTGCGGCTTGCTCCGAGAGTTTGTCGCCCGCCTTGATGCCGTATTTCTCTGCCGGGGGGATCACGACTACGGTGTTCGGAGCGATGTGGTCGGGGTCGGTTATTACGGCCTTGTTCTCCTCGTAGATGTATACCCAGAAGATTTTGCGCCCGTAGTGCTGGCGCGCCATCGTGGTCAGGTAGCGGTTGCCGCGCACGGTGTCATAGACCACCTCGGGCTTGGTTGCCGGAGGGGTGGCGACGGCGGCGGGCGCTCCCTTGGGAGTGGCGGCGGTGTCGGGTGTCTGTACCGCTACGGTGTCGGCGGCGGGAGCCGGAGCGGCCTCGTCGCGCTCCCGCGGGGCCGAGTCGGACGTCACGTTAACGTATCCGGCTGATACTTCAACGCTCCCGGCCCCTTTAAGGTTTAACTCGGGGTAAAGGAAATAACCGACGGCCAGTCCGACCATTATGCCGGCCAGCGCGGCGAGTATGCCGGTGAGCCAGGGGTGCTCGCGCACCACGACTTTCACCACTCGGGGCTCCGCGGGGGCGTGGGGGGCGGAGGGCTTGGTGGTGATGGAAGATTTGGGAATATTGGGGGTGATGGGAGGATTAGGGGTAATGGGAGGGGTGGGAGTGATGGGAGGAGTGGGAGGAGTTGGCGCAGCGGCCTCGATTGGCACGGGCTCCTCGGAGACAGGCTCTTCTTCGGGTTCCTCTTCGGTAATTTCTTTTTCAGTAACTTCTTCAGTTACTTCTTCTTCAGTTACTTCTCCTTCAATAATTTCTTCCTCGATGATTGCTTCCTCGCGGACCTCATCGAGGGTTACCTCCTCGGAGATGGTTTCGGCGGGCAGGTCGTCGGCGGGGAGCTCGGTGCCGTCGAGCTCCACCGGCTCGAAGATTGAGAACGGGGCGTTGATTTCCGCCGCTACCGCCGGATCGGCCTCGAACGAAGGGTTCCCTTCGGA
Source organism: uncultured Muribaculaceae bacterium (assembly GCA_910587075.1). Taxonomy (GTDB): domain Bacteria; phylum Bacteroidota; class Bacteroidia; order Bacteroidales; family Muribaculaceae; genus UBA7173. The sequence goes on along the minus strand of CAJUKE010000001.1, from coordinate 81,280 downwards.
GTCGGTGCTGAAAGTGCCGAGCCCCTTGATTTTCACCACTCCGTCGCTCCGCAGGGCGGCGGTGATTGTTTCGGTAACAGCGGCTACGAACGCTTCGGCAGCCGCCGTGCTCACGTCGCAGCGTTCGGCAAGCGCGGCGGCCAGTGCTGGCAGCGGCATTGTGCCCTGATGGTATTCCCCGCTCATACGGCACCCCCTTTCATTGCTTTCTTGAACATCGACGAGGGGTAGAATTCAAGTCGGAGCGAGGGGGGCATGAGAAGCATCCCCCCGGTGGCGGGATTCTCGACAATCTCCTCCTCGCGTTTTGCTCCGGCGAAGGTGCCGAAGCCGGGTATGGCCACGCGGCAATCGTCGCACGCGCCGCGTACTATTATGTCGCAGAGCGCTTCGGCCATTTTGGCTGTCAGTGTATTGTCGAGGGCGGCGCGCTGGGCTACCGCCGCCAGAAATGACTTGTTTTCCATTCGTTCTTGTCGATTATCCCGCAAATTTACTAAAAATCCTTCAGTCACGGGCAACGGCCAAAGGTTAATCGCGTTTGATCGGTTCCATCGAGTCCCCGGGTTGGGGGAGCTGCTGGCGCACCGACTCCTCGTGGATAATGGCGAGTAGCTTGCGGGCGAAGGTGTCGCTCATGCCGAGGCGCTCGGCGGCTTCGGCGCGGTTTGAAATCAGTGCGTCGTAGCGGTGGGGCTGGAGCACCGGGAGGTTGTGCCGCTCTTTGAGGCGCCCGATTTCGCGGGCTATCTCCATACGGCGCGCGAGGAGCTCCATAAGCTGGTCGTCGACGGCGTCGATGCGCTGCCTTAGCGCTTCGAGCTCCGCGTCGGGCCTTTCGGTGGCCGCGGGGCGGGGGAGCGTTACCCGGGCGAGCATCGCGGCGAGGTCGGCGGGGGTGAGCTGCTGGGAGGCGTCGCTGAGGGCGGCATCGGGGTCGCGGTGGCTCTCGACGATCAGTCCGTCGAAACCGCGGCGCAGTGCCTCGGCGGCGAGGGGTTCCACCAGGGCGCGGCTCCCACCAATGTGGCTCGGGTCGCAGATTATCTGAATACCCTTCACGCGGCGGCGCAGCTCGACGGCAACGGGCCATTGGGGCGGGTTGCGGAACCGCTGCTCGCCGTAGGCGGTGAAGCCGCGGTGTACGGCCGATATATGGCGCACGCCGGCGTTGTAGAGGCGCTGTATGGCGCCTATCCAAAGGTCTACGTCGGGGTTCACCGGGTTCTTGACCAGGAGGCGCACCGTGTCGCCGCGGGCTATCCTTTCAGCCGCGGCGTCGGCTATTTCCTGCACGAGGAAGGGGTTGACCGTGGTGCGGGCTCCGAGCCACAGGATGTCGACCCCGCCGTCGAGGGCGGCGTTGAGGTGCGCCGGGGTGGCTACCTCGGTAGCCGTCAGCATACCGGTGAGCCGTTTCGCCTCGCGGAGCCAGGGGAGACCCTCCTCGCCGACCCCCTCGAAGCATCCGGGCATCGTGCGGGGCTTCCACAGGCCGCAGCGAAATACCTTTATGCCGGCCTCTGCGAGGGCGCGGGCTGTTTCGAGCACCTGCTCGCGCGATTCGGCGCCGCAGGGCCCGGCGATCACCACCGGGGCGCCGTCGGCGGCCGCGTCGATGGCTGGAAGCAGTCCGTTGAGTTTTATTTCGCGGTTCATAATTATATCGCGAATTTACGCCAAAAATCTCGAACCCCCGACCCCGCGCCTCCAAAAAGCGCCCAAAAAGATGGCCGCGCCGATGAAAACCATCGGCGCGGCCAGTATCTAACGTGTTATGAGCGGTAGCTTATTCAGCGGGGGTAAGGGGAGCGTCAGAGAAATTGATGACATAAGCAGCAGACTGTTGTGCATCAGTAAGTCCGATAGAACCTTCGCAAGTCAGTTCGCCATTATCTCCTAATGTGAAAACAAGGTCTGTTTTGCTCCATTGAGGCATAAAGCCATATAACATATCAAAATGATCGAGGTCTTTGATTGTTACAGTGGTACCTGATAATTCGAACGCTCCAGTGATATTTTTCAATGACATAGAACCACCTACAATTGCGGAAATAGTCGCATTTCCAGTCGCTGAATCAAAGGCAATGGTGATTTCGGCATCTTTGAAGAACGGACTTCCATTGTAATTGGGGGTGTAAGTCGCGGTGTAGCTTGCAGCCAGCCCAACGGCGGCGGGGGCGTAGGTGGCGCCAGAGAAGTTCACGTCGAAGAGGTCGCCACCGGCGTCAATCTTGATGGCCTGGGTGGAGGTCATAATGCCGTCCTCAGCAACTACGAACACAATGTCGACAGGAACTTCAGTTACCATATAGTCAGCCATTTCGTAAGATGTAACCTGCTTGATGGTAACCTTGTTGCCTTTCACAACATAGTCAAACGAGCCTTCGAGGAGGTTCATATCGAAGTCGGGCGAGTAGATTGTGATCGCGGCCCTCCCGGTTTCGGCATCAAATTCGATTGAGGAAGTAAGCGCGTAGTCGTCACCCCAAGCGTTAAGGGTGGGTGCGCCTTCGTACTTCTTTTCAAGTTCCACGGGTTCGGGGATGAAAGGTGCGTAGACCGCGCCGTCGAATGTGACATCAAAGAGGTCGCCACCGGCGTCAATCTTGATGGCCTGAGTGGAAGTCATAGTGCCGTCCTCAGCCACGGTGAATACCACGTCAACCGGTGTAGCGGTTACCTGGTAGTCAACCATTTCGTAGGAAGTAACCTGCTTGATGGTTACGTTGTTTCCCTTCACTTCATAGTCAAACGAGCCTTCGAGGAGGTTCATATCGAAGTCGGGCGAGAAGATTGTGATGTTTGCCTTGGAAGTGGCGGCGTCAAACTCGATGGATGATGTCAGCGCGTAGTCGTCACCCCAAGCATTGAGGGTGGGAGCGCCCTTGTACATCTCTTCGAGAGCCACGGGAGGCACGGGGGCGAGGAGGGCGTTGGCGGAGCCGGTGAGGATGTAGCTGCCGTCGCGGCCGGTGCCGTAGATGCGGTCCTCGGTCGAGTCGTCGATCCACATGGAGAGCTTGTCGGCGGCCACTTTCAGCACCAGGTTGCGGCGCGTGGAGGTGGTGGCGGAGGTACCCATGTAGAGGTTGGTGATGATGATGGTGTTCGACTCGGCGTTGTAGATGTACTTGCCGGCGCTGGCCACGAGTTCAGTAAGGCCGCCGGTGAAGCCGTCGTTGCGTAATACTTTGAAGCGAACGGCGGCGGTGCCGGGAGCGGCGTTACCAGCGTAATCCTTGTCGAACTGGATGCTGAGGCTGTTGAGGTTGTTGACTTCTGCGCCGCGGTAGGAGCCAGCGGCAGCGTCGTTGGTGTACTCGGCAGCGCCGTCCCAGGTGTCGGAAACCATTTCGGAGTAGGTGCGGGCGTCGCGGTCAACCACGAAGAGGCGGCTCTCGCTGCCGATGGTCACGCTGGCCAGGCCACCGTCGATGGTGTAGGTACCGGCGGTCTCGCCGAGGGTGCATTTGCCGAAGCCGTCGAGGGTGAGGGTTTCGGCAGCGCCGTTGTAAGCGCCGTACTCAGCACCGCGGAAGGTGAATTCGGGCTCGTAGCCGGCACCCTTATAGTCATATTTGAAGATTTTCTCGCCGTCGGCAAAAGCGAAAGCGGTGCAATCGCCGCCGATGTTGTTGCCGTAGCTGTACTCCATGGTCACTTCGGCGGGGTAGGTCGAGCGGTTCTCGTAGAAGAAGTAGCGTGCGCCGCTGCCGTCGGCGGGTACGGCCTGCACGAGCACATTGTTGCCATACTCGTCAGCCGCTGCCACGGTGAATTCCATATCGCCCTTGGCGGCGAAGTACTTCACGTTGAAGTCGGGACGGCCGTCGAGGAGGTCGTGGAAGGTGGCGAACATGAAGCCGTCGTTGGTGAACTTGCCGTCGACGCCGGTCTTGATCTCAAGGTCCATCTGGTTCTTGAGGTCGCCTTCGTAGGGAACGTAGGCGAAGGTATTGGCGGTCTCGTTCCAGGTGAAGAGGTCGAGGATGTCGTATGCCTTGTCGTCGGTACTCTTCATCACATAAGTGCCGTTGGCGCGGAACTCGGCGGTGAGGGTGGCTGCTGCCTTGTGGGTTATGCGCTTGTCGCCGACGTTGAGAAGGTAGCCCGTGTATGTGCCCAGGAAGTGAGCGTCGGCATAAGTGTCGAGCTCAACCGACGAGGCCGCGATGAGGATCGGCTCGAAGGGCATGTCGAAGGCGAGGCAGTCCTGGCCTAAGAGGTTCATATCCTTCGGGCTGAAGTACACGAAGTTGGGGTTGTCGGTGTAAACCTTGCCGGTGTACTGGCCGGTGATGGTGTATTCCGAAGCGAAGCCCTTGTCGGTCTTGACCTGGAAGTGGGGTATCCCTTCGGCCTCGCATCCGCGCCAGTCGGCAGGCTTTGTGGGGTCGATCTGGGGCGTTCCGATCACGTCGGTGTTGTTGCGGCAGTCGAGCAGCACGATTTGCGCGTTGGGGGCGTCCTGTTTGGCGATTTCGTGGGGCTTGGTGAGGTCAACCGGGGTGTAACGGGTGTCGGAGAGCTCGGCGATGGCCTTTACCTTTGTGCCCGAGGTAGTGGTGATGTTCAGGGTTGTGTATCCGGCATCCTTCCCCTCGCTCTTGCCGAGGGTGATTTCCTGGATGTCGTCAACCATTATGGATATGAATTTGCCGGCGGCGTCATACACGTCGATACGGTCGCTGGCGGCGAATATGGCGAAGGTCGCGGCGCACGCGGCGCCGATTGCTAATGCTTGTTTCTTCATCACTTGGTGGCGATTTTGTAAGCTACTCCGTTAACATTCACGATTACGGTCTGGGCGGGGAGGGTCGAGAGGTCGAGGGTGAAGTCGCCCGACGCTTTCTGCTCGGTGAGGAGCGCGCCGGCAGTGTTGTAGACCGCCACGACGGAGCCCGCGGGGAGCTCGGTGAAAATCATCTTGCCGCCGCTGACAACGGGGGCCGCTCCGGCGGAAACCTGGTCGAGGCCGACCACTTCCTTGTCGGAGAAGGTGAACGATTTGATGGTGGCGCGGGGGATGGCTACATCCTGACCGTCGGACGCGATCAGGAGGTTTTCCTCGTCGAATGCCGCGGTGAGGTCGTCGGCGAGGTTGATCTCAACCTTGGAGCCGTCGATGATGTTCACCGCCACTGAACGGTAACCCTCGGCCGAAGCGCCGAACGAAACCGCCGCCATGATAGCTAAAGCTGGGAAAAAATGCTTCATAGAGATTGAACGACTGATGCAAGACTCCCGGTGATTCGATTGATGAATTATTTCGGCAAGATGTGGGAGTCTTTTAATCCACCTCGCCGAAATTTTTCACAAATTAAAGCAATTGCATTGTAAAATCGACAAAGTAGGCAAACGGTTTAACTTTTTTTAAGTATGATTATGCGCTTTACACGTCGGCAGATGCTACCTTTGTCGCGAAAAATCAATTTGCAATGAACCATATCAAGCTCTTCACATTATCTTTGGCGGCTCTTGCCGCAATCGGGGCAGGGGCGGAAACGCTCACCCCCGAGCAGGCTCTCGCGAGGCTCGGACGCTCGCGGGCGGTGATGCCCAAAGCCCTCAACGGGGGCACGGCAGCTTTACGGCTGGCCCATACCGTGGCCGACCCCGAGGGGGGAGAACAGGCGCTCTACGTTTTCACTCCCAAGTCGGGCGAGGGATATATTATAGTCAGCGCCGACGACCGCGCGGTGCCCCTGCTGGGCTACACCGAGTCGGGATCGTTTGACGACGCGACCCTCCCGGCTCCCACCCGCTGGTGGCTCGGCGAGTACGCCCGCGAAATCAGCCACGCCCGCGGCACCCGCTCGCTGGCAACGGCCGTGGAACGTCCCGAAAGGGAGGCCATCGCCCCTATGGTGACCACAACCTGGAACCAGGACGCCCCCTACAACGCCCTATGCCCCGAATATAACGGCTCGCACTCGATGACTGGCTGCGTGGCAACGGCTATGGCGCAGATCGTGAACTATCACGAATGGCCTCTCGTCGGGGTCGGATCGCACCAGTACTATTATAAAGGTGAGTGGATCTCGCTTGACTTCTCCCAGATTACCTACGACTGGGCCAATATGCTCGACAGCTACGCCGGTGACGCCGGTAACGAGCGACAGAAGATAGCCGTGGCCCGGCTTATGCAGGCCTGCGGCGTGAGCACCGACATGCAGTACTCCCCCTCGGAGAGCGGCACACCCGACGTGTACGTGGCTTCGGCACTGGTTGACTATTTCAACTATGACCGCAATATCCGCTACGCCGAACGCGACTATTTCGGTATGCTCGAATGGGAGGAGTTCATCTACAGCCAGCTCCGCGACTACGGCCCCGTGCAGTATTCCGGCTCCAGCTCCGAAGGTGGCCACTCGTTTGTGTGCGATGGATACAGCTCCGACGGTTTCTTCCATATCAACTGGGGCTGGGGCGGCAAGAGCGACGGCTACTTCCGTCTCTCGGCACTCGATCCCCCCTCGCAGGGTATCGGAGGCTCTTCGTCGGGCTTTAACTACAGCCAGGCCGTGATCGCCAACATCCGCAAGCCCCGCTCTACCTCGAAGATGTATCTCAATCTTATGATGGACCAGGGTTTCTCCGTGGCCGCGAAAAGCTCTATCGGCGCGCGCCCCGGCGACCAGATCGCTGTGGGCAACCGCGTGCTCAACTATTCGACTGGCACCGCTAACGGCGCGATGGGTGTGAAGTTCGTCAACGATGAAACCGGCGAGGAGAAGTACAGCACCGCCTCGACCCGCATCTCCATACAGTCCCTTGGCTATATCGACAGCTATACGGCGCAGATTCCCTCGACCCTCAAGGCCGGAACCTACACCCTCTCGCCCGTGATGTGCGGCACCGACGGCGTGTGGAAGGATGTGCCCGTGAAGCTTTCCTCCACCCAGAAGGTGAAGATGACGATTAAGAACGGTTCCTGCACCTTCGAGGACGCGGCTACAGCTTCGTGCCGCGCCGACAATGTGGAGCTGCTTACCGAGGTGTATCTTGGAAACCTCTTCCGCCTTAAGGCCGACATCACCAACACGGGGGATATGGAATTCGTAGGCACGCTGGTGCCCACGCTCGCTTCCGGCAACGCCCCCATAGCAAAGGCTGACCCGGTGCAGATCGACCTCCTGCCGGGAGAGAACATGGAGCTGGAATACACCGGTATCTTTAACCATTTCGCTACGACGCAGCTCCCCGCTCCCGGCACTTACACTCTGTACATGGTTAAGGAAGCTACCAACGAGATTGTCTCGGCCGGGATGGAAATCGAGCTGCACGGAGTGCCTGAGAATACGAAACTTAAGCAGGAGTCGTTCGGCGTGGTAGGTGACCCGAAGAAGGTCGACCGCGAGAACGTCGAGTTCAGCGGCAGACTCACCTGCGAGGAGGGGTATTTCGGCCGCTCCCTTTCGGTGGTGCTTTTCCCGTACACCACGGGTAACGTATCGGCCATCGGCTTCTTCAACACCGCTAACATCTTTATGGCCGCCGGTGAGAGCGCCGACATCAAGGCTTCCGGGGCGTTTGCCGCCGGAGAGCCGGGCAAAACCTACTTCGCCGTGCTCTACGACGGGCAGACCGCTATAACTCCCGGCGGCTCGGAGGTGGTTTTCACCCTCGACAACACTTCCGGCATCGAGGCTGTCGAGTCCGATGATTCCGTGGTCGCCACCTCGGTCTACAACCTCGCCGGCTCGCTCGTGCGCGAAGCCAAGGGTGAGGCCGACCTCGCCGACCTCCCAGCCGGTGTCTACATCGTGGAGACCGTTACCGCTTCGGGGCGCCGCTCGGCCACCCGCCGCGCTATCCGCTGATCGAGCCCCCAAATAGCATACAAGTCAAGAGGCCGCGCCATCAATGGCGCGGCCTCTTCGGGTTATAGAGAGCAATGGTGCTTAGTTACCTTGGTAAGGTTTTCTATGAAGTGCTTGTTTAGTTACCGGGGACGAAGATCACGATGCGGTTCCAGTCGTTGGTGTCGTAAGGCTGGGTGGAGCTGCCTTCAGCGTCGATCGAGAGGCGGTCGGCCTTCACACCGTAGGTCTTGGTGAGGGTGTCGTAGACGGCCTGGGCGCGGCGTGCGGAGAGTTCCTGGTTGTATTCGGAAGTACCGGTGTCCTTGTCGGCGTAACCCTTGATCACTACGTTCACGTCGGGGTTGCTCTTGAGGTATTCAGCGGTGTTGTAAACGTTTACCATCTCCTCATCGGTGATAGTTGCCGAGTTGATGGTGAAGCGTACGGTCGACATCATCGGAGCGTAGGTCTTGGCGGGAGCGGGAGCGGCGGGCTTCACTTCGGGGCAGGGGAGCTGTGCCTGTGCTGCGGCGAGAGCTGCGGCGGTGGCGGCGAGTTCGCCTCTCAGACCGTTAACCTGGTTGTTGAGCGAGTTGATGTAGGCGAGGTCCTTGCATTCGTTGTAAGCCTGGTAGTTGACACCGCCGAGGTTGAAGGAGAAACCGCCGGTTGCCTGTACGTTGATGTCGATGGATTTGTCGTAGGCGCAGCCGTTGGCGTTGTCGCCGTAGAACGATGCGCGGCCTTCAAGGAAGAAGTCGACATAGCGGCAGAGACGGAAGCGGAACTGGATACCGGCCGATACGGGGAGGAGCCATTCACGCGAGCGGGTGCTGCCGTCCTTCTTCATGATGTTGCGGCCTTCGCTCTTGATGTCCCATACATATGTGCCGCCGAGACCTACGAAGGGGATCACGCTGACGGGACGCCCGGCGTTGACACCGCCCAGGGAGTTACACATGTCCCACATGAAGTCGAGGTTGAGGTTGACCATCTGGGCTTTCGAGAAGTTCACGTTATCCCAGTGCCACGCTCCGTAGTAGGCGCTCAGGCGGAAGCCGAGATAGGGGGAGAACCAACGGCCTACGCCGAGGTTGTAAGTTGCTGTGATGTGGCGTTTGGGATCTACGCCTCCCTTGAGTTCGTTCTCGAACAGGGGGACATCGATGCCGGCGCCTAACTGGATAAACCAGTTGTCACCTTTGTCGACACTGTAGTGGGTCTTGCAGTTGGCGGCGTCTACCACGCTGACTGTTTCTTCCTCGACTACTACTGCTTCTTGGGCGTTTGCTGTAGCGGTGGCAAAAAGACCGCATGCGCACGCTGCCGCAACGTAAAGAAGATTCTTTTTCATTTTCTTTGAGCAAATTAAGTTTACAAATCTTTTGTTTCTCTCATAAAAAGTAGCCGCATAGGGTGATTCGTCTGATACATCTTGTTTTGTTAACCCTCGTAACTAAGCTGCCTTTTGTCTGAATAACGCCGCCAACGTTTTTTTTGTTCAGGAAGTATCCGTTAACACGCCCCGAATTTTTTAGTGGGCCGCGAGTAGGGGCATTATATATAAGAGGTGGGTGCTATGGGAGGATTGGGAATTTTGGGATTATTGGGAGTGATGGGAGTTTTGAGGGTGATGGGATGCTTTGGATGATGGGGGGAGGGGGCAAAGGAAAAAGGCGCTCTTCACAGAGCGCCTTTAAATCCTTTCCCGGAGTCCTTCCTGGAATCTGCCGGGATAACAAACCTAACATAAAACACGATCTTTTAATCGGTATGCCCTCGCGGGGCACTTCTGAATTTGTAAATACTAACCCTAAAAACTAATTCCTTAAATCAAACAAATCCTTTTGTCTTTAATCCAATCGTATCATCTTTCCGGAGCCTCGTCGGAGGCGTTCCGTATTGTTTTCGGTTGCAAAGTTAGCGCGCCGGAAAGCCTTTGTCAACTCCCCGGCGCTCCAATATCTGCCGAATATAGATTTATATAGAGAAATATAGATTATAAAACATTGAAAAGTAATGTTTAAAGCGAATACTATCACCCTATGAATATAGATAATGATATAGCTAAAACTAAGAAGAATCAAGGTTTAAAACGGCCATGGAACCATAGCTCCAGGCTACTCTTTGAGGATTGATTCGAGGCTTTCGCGTTGGGAAACCTTGATCAGTCCGGGGGCGAATGTGAGGGCCCCTTCGGCCCGCATATCGGTTAGCGCGGCGATGAGCGACTGGCGCGGCACACCGAATACGGTGTAGAGGTCGCGCTGGCGGCACTCCATCTCTATATCCTCGCCGCCGCGCTGGGTAAGGGCGAGGATCCAGTAGGCGATGCGCTTGCGGAGGTCGCCCGATGTAAGGCACATCACTCCCTGAACCCCCTGCTGGGCGTCCACTGAAAGCAGGTTTAGAAAATTGAACAGAAACACCGGGTCGCTCTCAATAATCTTGAGATATTCGCTTTTCTCAACGTCAACCACGCCGGCCGAGCCGATGGCCTTGACGGTGCAGGGGTACGAGGTGGTGCGCCCGAAAAAGAAGTCGGGCGCTATCACGTTGGGTGCCGGAAGGGTCTGCGACACCCGGATGCGGCCGTCGGGACTCTCGACCGTGCTTCTCACGCGGCCCGATATAATGAACCGTATGTGGGTGCAGGGGTCGCCTGCGGCGGTCATCTGCTCTCCGTCGGTGAATTTCAGGAAGTGGAATTTGTGCTTCCCTACGATTTGCTGAATCTTCTGTGTGCTGGCCCCGCTGAACAGTGGCAGGCTCAGCAACACGTCGAATGTGCTCTTCATTGTTCTGTTTGTTTTATATAATATAACGTATGTGAGGGCGTGGAAGTTGGGATTGGATTAACAGATAGTGATTATTGTGGCCAAGCCCTGAAAAGGTTTGCGCGGGTGGCGGATTTTCCTTACTTTTGTAGGCCGACTCTCTCCAGAGAGTCATTTGGAAATCGTGAAGCAGTTCTCGCTAAATATAAAGGGGGAGCGGTTGTCGGTCGACCGCCCCTTGGTTATGGGCATACTCAACGTTACGCCCGACTCGTTTTATGCCGCCTCGCGCACTCCGGCCGATAGCGCCGATGCGCTGAGGCTCAGGGCTGAGCGTATCGCCGCGGAAGGTGCCGACCTGTTCGAAATCGGGGGGTACTCCACCCGCCCGGGGGCCGAAGAGGTGTTGAAGGCGGAGGAGCTCCGCCGAATAGAGGCCGGAATCAAGGCGGCTCGCACTGCCGCCCCGGAAATACCGATTTCGGTCGACACATTCCGCGCGTCGGTTGCCCGCGAGGCCGTGGCCGGACTCGGGGCCGACATTGTGAACGACGTGAGCGGCGGCATGCTCGACGCCTCGATGTTCGACACCGTGGCCGATCTCCGATGCCCTTATATATTGATGCATATGCGCGGCACCCCCGCCGATATGCTATCGCTCACCGACTACCCCGCGGGGGTGGCGGCAGGCGTGGTGGCCGAACTTTCAGGCAAGCTCAGGGAGCTGGCGCTCCGCGGCGTGGCCGACGTGATCGTCGATCCGGGATTCGGCTTCGCCAAAACCGCGGAGCAGAACTACGAGCTGATGGCAGCGCTCCCGGAAGTAGGGCGGCTGCTCGACAGACCGATGCTCGTCGGGGTGTCGCGCAAGTCGATGATTTATCGTCCGCTGGGCATAACGCCCGCCGAGGCTCTTCCCGGCACCACAGCCCTCAACGTGCTCGCCCTCGAAGGAGGTGCCTCCATCCTCAGGGTGCATGACGTGGCCGAGGCTGTCCAGGCTGTCAAAGTATGGATGATGTACGAACGTTTTTCAGGCAACAAACATAACAATAGCGGCTTATGATTGAGGCATTTGGTATAAAGGATGTGCTCGACATCACGATCGTGGCCCTGATGCTTTATTATCTCTACAAGATAATGAAGGAATCGGGCACGATTAACATCTTTTACGGTGTGCTTGCCTTCATCATGGTGTGGGTGGTGGCTTCCGAGATTCTCGGAATGAGGCTGATAGGCACTATCCTCGACAAGTTTATGAGCATCGGTCTCCTCGTGCTCGTGATTATATTCCAGGAGCAGATCAAGCGCTTCCTTGTCGACCTCGGCTCTAAAAAACGCTGGAAGTTCCTCACCAACCTCTTTCATCACCGCAAAAACTCGGGTGGCAGCGAGCAAGAGCGCCACGAGAGGGTTATGCCTATCGTCTATGCCTGTATGGCCATGGCAAAAAGCAAGACCGGGGCGCTTATCGTGGTCGAGCAGGACGTGCCGCTGGAAACCTACGAGAAGTCGGGCGATATGATTAACGCCGAGGTCAACTCCCGCCTCATCGAAAACATATTTTTCAAGAACTCGCCTCTCCACGACGGCGCCATGATCATAGCCGGGGGGCGCATTAAGGCCGCCGGCTGCATCCTCCCGGTGAGCCACGACACCGACGTGCCCCGTTCGCTCGGCTTGCGTCACCGCTCGGCCCTCGGCATATCGCAGGCCACCGACGCCTTCGCCGTGGTAGTCTCGGAAGAGACCGGCAACATCTCCGTCGCCTACCGCGGCAAACTCTCAACCCGCCTTAGCTCCACCGAGCTCGAAAAACGCCTCTCCAACCTCCCCGTCCCCGTCTGAACCCCACTCCCCATCCCGCTCTCCTTCCCACACACACTCTCCTCACACTCCTCACTCCCCTCTCTCCCGACCTTTTTCTCCGACACACGCTGCACACACATTATCAACCAATATTTTATTAACACACACATTATTAACACACACTGCAATGCGAAAACATCACATCGCTTTATGCTGCGCCGTCCTGATGGGGGCGTGCGCGGTCGCGGCTGCTCCCCTCACGCCCGGGGAGGCATTGTCGCGCGTAAGGGCCGACCGTAAGGCTCCGGCTTCAGTAACCGCGACGCGCGCGGAGAGCTACAAGCTCGCCAAAACCCAAAATGATGCTGACGGTATTCCGGCGGTCTACCTGTTCGCCACGCCCGGCAACGATGGTTACCTGCTGCTGTCGGCCGACGATGCCGCCCCCGCCCTCCTCGGCTACTCCGATTCAGGAGCGCCGATAACGCCCACATCAACCGCTACCGCTACCTTGCCCCCGCAGCTTGAAGGATTGATGGAGCAATACGGCGAGGAAATCGCCTGGCTCCGTTCCAACGGCCGCGCCGCCTCCCACCCCGTGATCCGCAAGGATGCCGCCACCCCCAAAGCGGCCTACTCCGACGCCTGGCTCCCCATCGCCCCCCTCCTCAAAGATAACGCCTGGGGGCCAAACGCTCCATACAACAGCCAAACCCCGATGGTAGATGGCAATAACTGCTCTGTTGGTTATGGTGCGTTGGCTGCGGGAATGGTAATGAGTTACCACAAATGGCCTGAACATGGATTCGGCCCTGTGAGTTGCACTGACGTAAATGGCGGTATTCATACAATGAGCCTCAACGATGTGAAATTCGATTGGGACCATATGCCCGCCGTCTTGGATGAAACCTCTTCCGATGCCGAGATTTACGCCGTTTCAAGTCTGCTTAAAGCAGTGGGATATGCGGCTCGCACTGAGTATGGACGCTATTCATCTTCAGCGCACTTTACCAAGGTAGCTGCTGCTTTAAAACATCAATTCAATTATGATGCGGGTATCTCGATTTATCAGATGATTCAACTCGGACTAGCGGACTGGAATACCAAAGTTTATGAAAACTTAGCGCAACTAGGACCTGTTATCATATCGGATACTACGAACCCATCCAATATGTTCGTGTGCGATGGATACTCTTCCGAGGGATTCTTTCACTTTAACTGGGGATGGGATGGTGAGACGAATGGTTATTTCCGTTTTTCCGCCCTCGACCCATTCACATATGGGTCTAACATAGAGGGTGCGGTTTTCTCGATATATAGATGTGGTATTTTTGGTATTGAACGCCCAAATCCGTCGCATGCTTATATCCAAAAAGAAATTTGGCTTGACCCGATTACGTCAGTCTCTCTCAACGAATACGGCACTGAGTTGACCGTTAAGGCTGGTTGGTTCAATTTGACCCCTACCGCTTTTGGTGTACAGCTTGGCGCTTATGTGACTAATGATGAGGTTAAGGAGTTTATACCGTTCTATATCGAGTCGAATTGTCTTGACGAGTCCCTGTCGACAAGCAAAGGTTGGAGAGAGATGAAGTTGAATTATAATTTCCACGTTTTACCCGATGGTTACAACCTCATTGAGTTGGTTTGGCGCGATCCTCAAAAGCCTGATGAATGGCATGCGCTTATGCATGCTAAGACTCAAAATCCTTATGTCGTCATTCGCAAGGAAAAGAATGAGCTTGGAAAAAATGAGTTTAAAGTAGGTTACTTGGTTTTTGACACCCCGGCGGTGGTATCAATAGATGTGCCGGAAATAGTGTACAATAAATCGTACAATCATTTCCAAGCAACGTTATATAACCCAAGGAAATATGCCATTACAAGTTATCTGACCCCTTTGATAACGGAAGACTATACGGCTGTCACACGCTTGAATCCTTTTCTGGTTCATCTTGAGCCGGGCGAATTTATAACTAAGGACATATATTATCGCTGTGACTTGGAATCGGTATCTCCAGACTCGAAGTATCACTTCTTCATAATGGATGATTATTATTGGACAGACCTTAATGGATCTGAAATTGTGGTTGAGGATTCTGAATGGCCGCAATTATCTTGCTCTGATTTTAACATTGTCGGTAATGTTGATGCTATCAATCCTGACAATATTGAGTTTACCGCGGTAGTTAAATGCGAAGCCGGACATTATACTGGGCCATTAGAATATATGATTTACTATGTAGAAAATGGTGTGGCCAAGCGTTTCCACGATTATGTTACAAGTCGTTGCGTTTTACATCCTGGAGATTCCGAAACAATTTCTTTCTCGACATCTATTCCTGAGCAGTATCGTGATAAAGAGGAGTTTATTTGCGGGCTGTATCATTATGACACAATTTTGCTGGGAAGAGTGAATTTCAGCCTCACCAATGCGGCGGTTGAGGAGGTTGTCGCGGATGAGGGCGGCGTTGGCGTGAGCTATGATGCCGCTTCGGGCCGAGTGACGGCTGAGTGTGAGGAGGGTATTGACCGAGTGGAGGCTTATTCCGCTTCAGGCGCACTCCTTGGGTCGTGGCGCGCGGCTTCGGGCGATACCGCTGTCAGCGCTGATCTCTCGGCGTTTCCCGCGGGGCTTACGATTGTAGTTGCCCATTCGCGTGCTGGCGAGACCCGTGCTGTGAAAATTCCGAGGTAACAATTCTTTATGAGGTCGTGCGCACCTCGCACGGCCTCATAATTACCTGAATACCACTAATAAACCCCGCTAAAGCTTTGTAAAAAGGCTTTTAGCGGGGTTTGCTGTATGCTTGAATTTCGGGCTTTGGCCGAAAAACGTTGTTCGCTACAAAACTTCTTTGAATAGCGAGGC
Organism: uncultured Muribaculaceae bacterium; assembly: GCA_910587075.1. GTDB lineage: Bacteria > Bacteroidota > Bacteroidia > Bacteroidales > Muribaculaceae > UBA7173. The sequence goes on along the minus strand of CAJUKE010000001.1, from coordinate 66,014 downwards.
GGTTAGTCGCCCATGGTGCGGAGGAGCTCGTCGTTGTCGGCGGTGCGCTCCATACGCTCCTTGATGAACTCCATCGCCTCGATCGAGTTGCGGTCCGAGAGGAAGCGGCGCAGAATCCACATTCGGTTGAGGGTCTCCTCGCGCAAAAGCAGGTCGTCGCGGCGGGTGGAGGAGGCCATGATGTCGACGGCGGGGAATATGCGCTTATTGGAGAGCTTGCGGTCGAGCTGCAGCTCCATGTTGCCGGTGCCTTTAAATTCCTCGAAGATCACCTCGTCCATCTTGGAGGAGGTTTCGGTGAGGGCTGTGGCGATGATGGTCAGCGAGCCGCCACCTTCGATGTTGCGGGCCGCGCCGAAGAAGCGTTTCGGTTTCTGCAGGGCGTTGGCGTCGACACCGCCCGAGAGAATCTTGCCTGAAGCGGGCTGCGCGGTGTTGTAGGCGCGGGCCAGGCGGGTAATGGAGTCGAGGAGAATCACGACGTCGTGGCCGCACTCAACCATTCGCTTGGCTTTTTCGAGCACGATGCCGGCGATTTTGACGTGGCGGTCGGCGGGCTCGTCGAAGGTCGAGGCGATTACCTCGGCGTTGACCGAGCGGCTCATATCGGTAACCTCCTCGGGGCGCTCGTCGATGAGCAGGATCATGATGTACACCTCGGGGTGGTTCTCGGCGATGGCGTTGGCTATATCCTTGAGGAGAATGGTCTTACCGGTTTTAGGAGGCGCAACGATGAGGGCGCGCTGTCCTTTGCCGATGGGGGAGAACATATCAACAACCCTGGTCGAGAGATTGTTGGAGTGCTTTCCTCCGGTGATGTTGAATTTCTCGTCGGGGAATAGGGGGGTGAGGTGCTCGAAGGGCACGCGGTCGCGGATAAATTCGGGGGTGCGGCCGTTGATTTTCAGCGCTTCCGACATAGGGAAGTACTTTTCGCCTTCGCGGGGAGGCGCGATCGTGCACTCCACGACGTCGCCCGGCTTGAGGCCGTAGCTCTTGATTTGCGCCTGGGTGACGTAGATGTCGTCAGGCGAGGCGAGGTAGTTGAAGTCGCTTGAGCGGAGGAATCCGTACCCCTCGGGCATCACTTCGAGCACGCCCGAAGCCTCTATGAAGCCGTCGAAGCTGTAGAGCGGCATTTTCTGCTGCTGTTTCTGCTTCTTGCCCTTTTTATTCTTGGGTTCCTGGATCTGCTTCTGTGCGCCCGGTTCGCGAATGGTGATGGGCTCGGCGGGGAATTCCGGCGCGGGCTGCTGCTGATGCTGCTGGTGTTGCTGCTGATGCTGCTGGTTGTCGCGGTTTCCGCGGGGAGCGAAACCGCGGCCGCCACCCATACGGGGGAAGAAGGAGCCGAACGATTCGTCGACGTTGCGGCCGAACACCCCGGGAGGGTTCTGGCGCGTGCGCTGCTGCTCGGCGGTCTCTTCCTGGCGGGGGAGCTCCGCTGTGGCCTGGGAGGGTTCACCTTCGGGCTGGCGGTCGCCGCGGGGGGTGAATACGCGCTGCCCTTTCTGCTGCTGGAAGCGGTTCTGGCGGTTTTGGCGGTTGGAGCCGTCGCGCTGCTCCCCTTCGCGGTTTTCCGCGGGGCGCTCTTCAGCGGCGATCGATGAGGCGGCCACGGCGGGAATCTGCTCGACGGCGGCTACGGCCGCGGGAGCCTCAGCCTGGGTGTCGGCAACCTGTGAGGTTGCGTCTTCCTGTTCGTTAGCTGCGTCCTCAGCCTGTTTCTTGGGCTTGCGCCCGCGCTTTTTGGGCTGCTTTTCAGCGGCAGGGGTTTCTGCGGCCTCGGCTGGCTCGGCCTCGGTAGCGGGCGCTTTCGGCTCCTCGGCTTCCTCGGTCTGCTTCTTGGGTTTGCGGCCCCGTTTCTTGGGCTGCTCCTCGGCCTTGGGCTGCTCGGCGGCGTCGGACTGCTCGCTCTTGGGCTTGCGGCCGCGGCGCTTTTTCTCGACGGGCTCGGCGTTGGCCGAGAGGGTTATGGCCTGCTGGTCGAGTATCTGGTAAATAAGCTGTTCCTTGTTGTCGAGACTTATTTTCTTAAGTCCCACTTCTTTGGCGACACCGGTGAGCTGGTCGTCGGCCATGTTCTGCAGTTCAGAGATATTGTACATCTTGAGTCGTATGGTTCGGGGGGATTGTGGGGGCCGCTCGCCGCCGGAGTCCGCTAATATTGGCGGAATCCTTTGATGCTAAATGGAGTTTGAAAACGCGGGGCGGGTATTGGGAAGTACCGTTTTCGGTTCTGATTTAATATCGATGAGAAATTTTATCCGTTGTGCCGGGACATTGTCCGGGCTGGATTGATGGCAGCCGGGCATATGTAAGCCGGGCCGTCGGTCGCGGAAAGAGATTCGAAGATAGGTGGGTGATGGAGGAGGGGAGGCTGAAACGCCGGGTAGAAGGAGAAGAGGGGGGAGAGGAAGAGAGGAGGGGGAGTCTGGAAAGAGGGGGAGGCGGGGGAGCGCGGAGCCATCGGGAGGCATCATCCTGGCTTTCCCTTTAAATTCGCCACAAATTTACGGCTTTTTCTTTAATTAACCAAATCAGGCTGATAAAAGTTCACCCGCCTGACAAACAAACGATATAAACAAATGGCGCCGCGAGCCCACACGGGCCGCGGCGGGGTGTATAAAGTCGTATTATTCCTGTTCGAGGATGGTTTCCTGGGGGAAGGGGAGTGAGAGCGAGGCGGCTTTGGCGATGCGGCGGTCGCGCCAGCATTTGCGGCAAACCGCGATATAACGGTCGTCGCCTCCGATTTCAACCTGCGCGCCCTCGCTTACTATGCCGCCGTTTGAGTCGATGCGTGCGTTGACGATTGTCTTGTGGCCGCAGGTGCAGGTCGATTTTATCTCGTCGATGGTGTCGGCTATTTCGAACAGACGTTTCGAACCTTCGAAAAGGTTGGTTTTGAAGTCTGTACGCAAGCCGTAGCATATAACGTTGGATCCGAAGTCGTCGACAACTCTCGACAGTTGGTCGACTTGCTGCGCCGTGAGGAACTGCGCCTCGTCGATAAGAATCCAGTCGACCACCACCCCCTCGCGGGTGAATTTTTCGCGGGCGAACTCGTAAAGGTCGGTCTCCGGATAGATCCAGGAGCATTCACGCTCGATGCCGAGCCGCGAGCGGATCACGTTGCGCAGGTCGCGCGTGTCGGTAGCGGGCTTCATGCAGATGTAGCGCATTCTGCGTTCTTCGAAGTTGTAGGCGGTGGTGAGCAGGAGGGCGGTTTTGGCCGACCCCATGGTGCCGTATCGGAAATATAGCTTGCCTTTGCGGTTCATTGCGCGGATGGGTTGTTGGATTCTGATGGCGAAGTTATGCATTTTTCGCAATACAGCCGCGCCGCGTCGGCCGAAAGTTTTCAACAATGAGGCGGCGCCGCCCCGGATACAGGTCCGGGATGGCGCCGCCGCGTATTCTTTGGCCGATGATTATTCGGGATAATCGAGGGCCATATAGTGCTGGTAGGGATGGTCGCACGCGGGGCATACCTTGGGGGGCTCGGTGCCCTCGAAAACGTAGCCGCATACGAGGCACTGCCATTTGATCGGTTTCTCGCGCTTCCACACGGTGCCCTCCTTTACCTGCTTGAGGTAGTGCTCGAAGCGGTCGTGGTGGTGCTGTTCGATTTCGGCGATATGACGGAAATGCGAGGCGATTTCGGGGAATCCCTCCTTTTCAGCCACGTCGGCGGCATCGGTATAGAGCTGCACACCCTCGGAGAGCTCCTCGGCGGCAGCGGTGGCCAGGTTTGAGGCTGTGTCGCCAATGACGCCCGCGTCGGCGGCAACGGGCACTGTCAGCGAGCCCCCTTCGAGAAATTTGAAATAAATCTTCGAGTGGCGCAGCTCGTTGGCGGCGGTGTCGCGGAAAACCTCCCCGATGGGGAAATAATTCTCTTTATCGGCCTGCTGTGCGTAGAACGTATAGCGGGTGTATGCGCTGGATTCAGCGAGATAGGCGATCACGAGGTTCTGCTCGGTCTTGGTGCCTTTGATGCTTTTCTGTTTTGTAGCCATAGTTGTAACGTTGTAGTTTCGTTCGTTTATCAATACAACAACGGCGCCAGCGTATGGTTCACCCCTCGGGGTTGGCAGCGGGGTGGGAGCAAACATATGGCCGGGCGGGGTCGTTGTTTGGGCTTTTTTGCGTAAATTCGCGTCGGAAAAAGCATAGAGCATATAATATGGACAACGTTATATTCGATCGGTTCGACCGGGAGCACCTGTGGCACCCTTACACGTCGGCCATCGACCCCCTGCCGACCTACAAGGTAAGCGCCGCCCGCGGCAACCGCATTGTGCTCGCCGACGGGCGCGAGCTTGTCGACGGCATGTCGTCGTGGTGGTGCGCCATCCACGGCTACAACCATCCGGCGCTCAACGCCGCCGCCGAGCGGCAGCTGCGCGATATGAGCCACGTCATGTTCGGCGGCCTCACCCACGAGCCGGCCATCGAGCTTGGCAAACTCCTCCTGGAGATGTGCCCCCCGGAGATGAACAATATATTTTTCGCCGACTCGGGTTCGGTGGCCGTCGAGGTCGCGCTCAAAGTTGCCATCCAGGCGGCTGTGAGCCGCTCCGGCTCGCACGCCAAGTCGAATTTCGCGACCATCCGCTCGGGCTACCACGGCGATACCTGGAACGCTATGAGTGTCTGCGACCCTGTGACCGGCATGCACGGCGCCTTCGGCCCCGACCTTCCCAGGCGATTCTTCCTCCCCCGTCCTGAGTCGCGCTTCGGCGGGGAGTGGAATCCCGCCGACATAGCCCCGCTGCGGGAGTTGTTCGAACATTCGGCCGACAAAATCGCGGCCTTGATACTCGAACCGATAGTGCAGGGCGCAGGGGGGATGTGGTTCTACCATCCTGAGTACCTCCGCGAGGCGCGCCGCCTCTGCGACGAGTTCGGCGTTTACCTCATTTTCGACGAGATAGCCACCGGCTTCTGGCACACGGGGCGCTGCTTCGCGCTGGAGCACGCCGGAGTCGTGCCCGACATTATGACGGTGGGCAAGGGGCTCACTGGGGGGTATATGACGCTTGCCGCCGTGATTACCACCCGCGAGGTGGCCGAGACCCTCTCCCGAGGGGAGGCCGGAGTGCTTATGCACGGCCCCACGTTTATGGCCAACCCGCTGGCTTGCGCCGTGGCATGCGCTTCGCTGAAGCTCTTGAACGAAAACGATATGGGCTCGCACATAGCCCGTATGGAAAGCCGTATACGCGAACTCCTCGCCCCGGCGGCCGGACTTCCGGGCGTTACCGACGTGAGGGTGCTCGGCAATATCGGCGTGGTCGAGGTGGAGGATACGGTCGATGTGGGCGTGTTCCAAAAGGAATGCGTGGCGTGCGGCATCTGGATCCGCCCCTTCGGACACAATATATATATAATGCCGCCGTACATAACACCCGACGAGGATCTCGAATTCCTCTGCGGCGGCATGGTTGACATGATTAAGGATCGAAAATGGAAATAAAGCGATACCTGCGGCAGCTCCGCGACGAGGGGAATTTCCGCGAGATACCCAACTTCACAAAGTCGGGTGTTCTCGATTTCTCGACCAACGATTATATGGGGCTCGGCACCGACGCCGCGTTTCAGGAGCGTTTCTTCGCCGACGCTGCGTCGGCAAAGGTGCCTATGACGTCGGCAGCGGCCCGGCTGCTCGCTCCCCGGCAGATTGAGTACACCAATCTTGAGGTGTTTCTGCGGCTGCTCTACGCCAAGCGGCGCGGCGACGACACCGGCGCGCTGATGTTCAACAGCGGATACCACGCCAATACCGGGCTCATCTCCTCCATCGCCGCCAAGGATACCTACATCCTGGCCGACAAGCTCGTGCACGCCAGCATCATCGACGGCATCATCCTGTCGCGGGCACCCTATGCCCGCTTCCCCCACAACGATTTCGACCGCCTGGAGCGGATGGTCGAGGCCAAGGCCGGGGAGTATGGCAACATACTGGTGGTGGTCGAGAGTGTCTATTCCATGGATGGCGACTCGGCAGATATGGAGCGGCTTATCGCTCTAAAGAAACGGTTCCCCAACGTTATGCTCTACGTCGACGAGGCCCATGCTTTCGGCGTGCTCGGCCCCCGCGGCCTCGGTTTGGTGGCGGCTTCGTCAGAGCCGGGGATGTTTGACGTTACGGTCGGCACTTTCGGCAAGGCGGCCGCCTCGATGGGGGCTTTCGCCGTGGTGAGCTGCGATATGCGCGACTACCTCGTAAACACAGCGCGCAGCTTCATATTCTCCACCGCGCTCCCCCCGATGCAGGCCGCCTGGACCCGCTTCGTGCTGGGCAACCTTGTCGCGATGGATAAGGAGCGCGGGCATCTCGCACGCCTTGCCGCGCGGCTCAGGGAGATTTTGGGAAAGTATTCCCCGGTGGAAATCGTACCCTCGCATATCCAGCCCTTAATTATCGGCGACTCGCGTCAGGCCGTTGAGCTTTCTTCGAAATTATATAATATATATGGTATCAAGGCGCTCCCGATACGCAAGCCTACTGTGCCCGCCGGCACGGAGCGTCTGCGGTTCAGTCTGCACGCCTCGATGACCGACGCCGACCTCGACGCGCTCGACAGCGCCCTGGCCGACCTGCTCCCCGTAATCAATCCTCCGACGCTTTGATGGAACCGAACGATATGATCGCGCGTGGGGCGGGGATTGCTGCCTCGTACCGCTTCGCGGGAACGCCAGGCGAGAGCCGCCTGATTATGGTGTTCCTCGGCTGGGGTATGTCGCCGGAGCCGTTTGTCCGTTTGGCCAAGCCGGGCTACGACGTGCTGCTCCTCTGGGGCTACCGCCGCAGAGAGGGGTTCGCCGGAGAGCTATCCGGCGTGGCGGCCCGATACAAGGAGGTCGTGGTGGTGGCGTGGTCGTTCGGCGTTGTCGCCGCTTCATATATACTTGAAGGGATGCGCACCCTCCCGGTAACCCGCGAGGTGGCCGTCAACGGTACCCCGCTCCACATCGACCGTCGCCGCGGCATACCACCCGCGGTGTTCAATATCACCCTGAAGGGGCTGAGCGAGGCGGCTGTGGAAAAGTTCACGGCGCGGATGTTCGCCAACAAGTCTGAACTCGACGCGTTCGTTGCCGCTGGCAACTCCCGCGATTTCAGCTCAGTGGCTGAGGAACTCCGCTTTTTCGGCGATCTGCCGCCATACCCCGGCTCCGCGGGATGGGATTTCGCCGTGGCCGGAGAGCGCGACCTGATTTTTCCGGCAAGTTCGCAGGAGGCCTGCTGGACAGAGGCCGGAGTACCCTTGTCGGTAATCGCCGGAGCCGGTCATTACATCGACCTTCAGCGGGTCATTGACGACTTCGTTGTCGATAAGGAGCTGGTGGCCACCCGGTTCTCGGCCGCGAGGGACACATACCGCGAAAGCGCCCCGACACAGCGATCGGTAGCTGCAAGACTCTGGGAGCTTGCCAGACCCCACATACCTTCGGGTGCCCTTCGGGTGCTTGAGGTCGGGGTGGGGGACGGACTCCTCACCGACCTGTACACTCCCGAGCTCGAAATAGCCGACCTCGCGCTTATGGACATCGCAGTGGTAGACAGCGGGCGCTTCCCCGCGGGTGCCCGCTTCGTGCGATGCGACGCTGAGGAGGCCGTGGCCGGTCTACCCGCGGAATCGGTCGACCTGATTCTTTCGGCCTCTACGCTGCAGTGGTTCCATTCGCCGGAGCGCTTCGTGGCTATGGCCTACAGGGCGCTCGCCCCCGGCGGCGTTATGGCGCTGTCGTTTTTCGGCGAGGGCACTTACCGCGAGGTTGCCGCCATTACGGGCGTTTCGCTGAAGTATCCCGACCCTTCGCGGTGGAAGCCGGAGGGGGAGGTGCTCGCGAACCTTAAAGAAACGCTTACCGAGCGATTCCCCGACGCGGCCGCGGCCGCGCGCCACATAAGCCGCACCGGGGTCAACGCCCTGCGCCGCGACCGTGCGTCGTCGGTAGCGGCGGCCCGCAAGCTGATGCGCGGCCTGCAGGCTGACGCCGATGGCCGCGTCGGCCTAACATATGTGTCAAATTATCTGATAATCAGAAAACCGATATGAGCGAAGTTTATTTCCTCAGCGGCATCGACACCGATGCCGGAAAAAGCTACTGCGCCGGATGGCTCGCCAGGGAGTGGGCGCGGCAGGGCAAAAACGTGATCACGCAGAAGTTCGTGCAGACGGGCAACGGCGAGTATTCCGAGGATATTGACCTCCACCGCCGCATAATGGGCATCCCCCTGCAGCCGGCCGACCTCGACCACACCACCGCTCCGCTGATTTACTCCTACCCGTGCTCGCCTCAGCTCGCCGCCCGGCTCGACAAGCGCGACATACCCCTGGGGGTCATCGAGGATGCCACCGACCGCCTTGCCAAGACCTACGACGCGGTGATCATCGAAGGCGCGGGGGGACTTATGGTGCCCCTTACCGACGAGTATCTCACCATCGACTACCCGGCGGACAGGAACATCCCCCTGATTCTCGTGGTCCACGGCGCCCTGGGCTCGATAAACCACGCCCTGCTATCGCTCGAAGCCATCAAACGCCGCGGCCTGAGCCTGCCCTATGTGCTGTATAACACCTACTTTGATGACGACTCGCTGATAGCTTCCGACACCTTCGGATTCCTTGAACGCTACCTGTCGCGTGAATTTCCGGGGACAGAGCTAATAAAGGTGCCCCGTATTTTTTTACCTCAGCAAAAAAATTCGTAACTTCGCGCTATGACCGATCAGATGCCTACCCCGCGCAAAGCATTCCTCCTGCTCGAAGATGGCACGCTCTTTGAGGGCAAGTCCTTCGGCTTCGAGGCCCCGGCAGCCGGTGAAGTTGTATTCAACACCGCGATGACGGGTTATCCCGAGAGCTTAACCGATCCCTCCTACGAGGGGCAGATCCTTGTCACCACCTATCCCATCCTGGGCAACTACGGCGTCCCTCCCGAAACGGAGAAGGACTCCGTCAGCGAGTTCCTCGAAAGTTCCCGAATACATTGCCGGGCCATCATCGCCCAGGACTATTCGTGGGAACCGAGCCACTGGCTCGCCACGCGCTCGCTCCACGAGTGGCTCCGCGATGAGAAGATTCCCGGACTTTACGGAATCGACACCCGGGCCCTGACCAAGCATCTCCGCGAGAAAGGCTCGATGCTGGGCAAAATCTATTTCGACAACCCCGACGAGGTTGAATTCAGCGACCCCAACTCCGAAAACCTTATCGCGAAAGTCAGCATCAACGAGGTGCAGACCCACGGCGAGGGGGAGAAGACTGTCGTCCTTGTCGACTGTGGCACAAAATACAACATTATCCGATGCCTTACCCGCCGAGGGGTGAAGGTCGTGTGCGTTCCCTGGGACTACGACTTCAACACCATCCCCTACGACGGGCTGTTTATATCCAACGGCCCCGGCAATCCCGACTTTGCTGAAGCCACCGTGGCCAACATACGCAAGGCCATGGAGACCGGCAAACCCATCTGCGGTATCTGCATGGGCAACCAGCTCCTCGCTAAAGCCGCCGGTGCCTCGACCTACAAGCTCAAGTACGGCCACCGCAGCCACAACCAGCCTGTGCGCCAGGCCGGGACGAACACCTGCTACATCACTTCGCAGAACCACGGCTTCGCCGTCGACGACTCGACCCTCCCCGCCGACTGGGAACCCTTGTTCATCAATATGAACGACGGCACCAACGAGGGTATCCGCCACAAGACGAAGCCCTACTTCTCGGCCCAGTTCCACCCCGAGGCATCCTCGGGTCCCCGCGACACAGAGTTTATTTTCGACCAGTTTATTTCCCTGCTTTAAGAGTTTACTGATATGACCGAACGGACGAACACCGCGTCAACAGAGAATATCGACAAAACAGTCAAAAAGGTGCTCCTCCTCGGCTCCGGGGCGCTCAAAATCGGCGAGGCCGGCGAGTTTGACTATTCCGGCTCCCAGGCGCTGAAGGCTATGAAGGAGGAGGGTATCGCGACCGTGCTCATCAACCCGAACATCGCCACGGTGCAGACCTCTGACGGCTTTGCCGACAAAATCTACTTCCTCCCGGTTACCCCCTACTTCGTGGAGCGGGTTATCGAGAAGGAGCGTCCGCAGGGGATTCTGCTCTCCTTCGGCGGCCAAACGGCTCTCAACTGCGGCGTCGAGCTCTTCGAGAGCGGCGTGCTTGAGAAGTACGGAGTGAAGGTGCTCGGCACCCCCGTGCAGGCCATCAAGGACACCGAGGACCGCGAACTCTTCGTTAAGCGCCTCGACGAAATCGGCGTCAAGACCATCAAGAGCGAGGCCGTGGAGACTACCGCCGACGCTCTCGCCGCCGCCGAACGCCTCGGCTACCCCGTGATTGTGCGCGCCGCCTACGCCCTCGGGGGCCTCGGCAGCGGTTTCTGCGACAACGCCGAGCAGCTCGTGGCCCTCACCGAAAAGGCTTTCTCTTTCTCCCCGCAGGTACTCGTTGAGAAATCGCTCAAGGGGTGGAAAGAGGTCGAATACGAGGTTGTCCGCGACCGTTTCGACAACTGTATCACGGTCTGCAACATGGAGAACTTCGACCCGCTGGGCATCCACACCGGCGAGAGTATCGTGGTGGCTCCCTCGCAGACACTCTCCAACGACGACTACCACTACCTGCGCCAGCTTGCCATCAAGATTATCCGCCACATTGGCATCGTGGGCGAGTGTAACGTGCAGTATGCCTTCGACCCGGATTCGATGGATTACCGCGTGATTGAGGTCAACGCCCGCCTCAGCCGCTCGTCGGCCCTCGCTTCGAAAGCCACGGGTTACCCCCTGGCATTCGTCGCCGCGAAGCTCGGCCTTGGCTATGGTCTCTTCGACCTCCGCAACTCCGTGACCCGCGAGACCTCGGCTTTCTTCGAGCCCGCGCTCGATTATATTGTCTGCAAGATTCCCCGCTGGGACCTCGGCAAGTTCCACGGCGTGCGCCGCGAAATCGGCTCCTCGATGAAGTCGGTCGGCGAGGTTATGGCTATCGGACGCACTTTCGAGGAGGTAATCCAGAAGGGTCTCCGCATGATAGGGCAGGGGATGCACGGCTTCGTGGGTAACCGCGATATAAAGTTCGACGACCTCGACCGCGCTCTGGCCGAACCTACCGACAAGCGCGTCTTCGCCATCGCGAAGGCTATGCAGGGGGGCTATACCGTGGAACGCATCCACGAGCTCACGAAAATCGACCGCTGGTTCCTCGAAAAGCTACACCATATTATCGTTACCGAGGGCGAGCTGAAAGCCGTGAACGAGGTTGCCGACATCCCCGCCGCGCTTCTCCGCAAGGCCAAGGAGCAGGGCTTCAGCGATTTCCAGATCGCGAGAGCCGTGCGCAAGGAGGCGTTCGACATATCCGGCCGCGACAACGCGCAGGTTCGCCTCCTCCGCAAGGAGCTGGGCATAACCCCGGTGGTTAAGCAGATCGACACCCTGGCAGCTGAGTATCCGGCGATGACCAACTATCTCTATCTCACCTACAACGGTTCGGAAAACGATGTCAACTACCTCGGCGACCACCGCTCGGTGGTGGTGCTCGGCTCGGGTGCCTACCGTATCGGCTCGTCGGTTGAGTTCGACTGGTGCTCGGTCAATGCCCTTATGACCGTCAAGGAGCAGGGTTACCGCTCGGTGATGATCAACTACAATCCCGAGACGGTTTCGACCGACTACGATATGTGTGACCGCCTCTACTTCGACGAGCTCACCTACGAGCGCGTGATGGATATCCTGGAGCTGGAGATGCCCCACGGCGTGATTCTCTCCGTGGGTGGTCAGATACCCAACAACCTCGCGACCCGTCTCGACGAGGCCGGGGTCAATATTCTCGGCACATCGGCCAAGTCGATCGACAACGCCGAGGACCGCCACAAGTTCTCGGCTATGCTCGACCGCCTCGGTATCGACCAGCCCCGCTGGCGCGAGCTGACCAGCTTCGCCGACATCGACGAGTTTATCCAAGAGGTAGGCTTCCCGGTGCTTGTTCGCCCGAGCTATGTGCTCTCCGGCGCGGCTATGAACGTCTGCTCCAACGAGGAGGAGCTCCACCGCTTCCTCAAACTCGCCGCCAACGTCAGCAAGCAGCACCCCGTGGTGGTTACCGAGTTCATCCAGAACGCCAAGGAGATAGAGATGGACGCCGTGGCACAGAACGGCGAAATCAAGGCTTACGCCATCTCCGAGCATATCGAGTACGCCGGCGTTCACTCCGGCGACGCGACGATTCAGTTCCCCCCGCAGAAGCTCTATGTGGAGACAATGCGCCGCATTAAGAAGGTGTCGGCCGCTATCGCCAAGGCGCTCGACATCTCCGGCCCGTTCAACATCCAGTTCCTGGCCAAGAACAACGATATCAAGGTAATCGAGTGCAACCTCCGCGCCTCGCGCAGCTTCCCGTTTGTGTCGAAGGTGCTGAAGCTTAACTTCATCGACCTCGCCACCAAGGTTATGCTCGGCCTCGACGTTCAGAAGCCCAACAAGAACCTCTTCGACCTCGACTACGTCGGCATCAAGGCTTCGCAGTTCAGCTTCTCGCGCCTCCAGGGCGCCGACCCCGTGCTCGGTGTCGATATGGCCTCTACCGGAGAGGTGGGGTGCATCGGCGACGACACTTCCGAGGCGCTCCTCAAGTCGATGCTCTCCGTAGGTTGCCGCATACCCCGCAAGGCGGTGCTCCTCTCTACCGGTACCCCCCGACAGAAGGCTGATATGCTCGACGCCGCCCACCGCCTCCACAACAGCGGCTATGTGATTTACGCCACCGAGGGTACCTTCAAGTTCCTCGCTGAAAACGGCATCCCCGCTATCCGCGCCTACTGGCCTTCGCAGCCCGAAGGCACGCCGCAGGTGCTGGACCTCCTGCACGAGCGCAAGGTCGATTTCGTGGTCAACCTGCCGAAGAACTTCTCGTCGACCGAGCTGTCGAACGGCTACAAGGTGCGCCGCGCCGCCATCGACCTCAACGTGTCGCTGCTGACCAACGCCCGCCTGGCGTCGGCCTTCATCGAGGCGTTCACCTCCCTCCCCGTCTCCGACATACAGATCAAGTCGTGGGACGAGTATAAGTAACCGCGGCTGTTACAGCATAGAAATCCCTTATTCGGAATCATTTCGGATAAGGGATTTTTTGTTGATAACTTTCCGAATCGGGCGGGAGCGCGATAAGAGGGGGATTTCTAAGGTATTACCCCGGGGGCGTGTAGTTGCCTGATGCGGGTCGGGAGGTCTGCAACTGGTTGGAATGTTGATAATTACAGGGGTTATTTAACGCCTTTGTGGAAGCCGTTTTATAACGGGCTGAATAACAGAGGCATTTGCCCGTGTTTGAATTTTCCAAATTTTTCGGCCTTTGTTTTTCAACAATTTTTTGCGGAAATTTGCATTACCAAATCGAGCGCGCCGCCGGGTTTGTAATGGCGGATTCCTCATTTTCGAGGGTCCCCGATATGGCGGAAACGGCGCCGGGTTCAGTTCTTGACAATCTAACGCATTTCTAACGCCCCTACACGTTTATTAATGGATAACTCGCACCTCCGGCTTTGGGAAGAGTGCAGCGGCATCATCCGCAATAATATCTCTCCCGAGCAGTACAAATACTGGTTTGAACCGGTTTCGTCGCTGGATTTCTCCAACGGCGAGCTGCACATCTCGGTGCCCTCGGCCTTCTTCAAGGAGCACATCGAGGACACGTTCCTGCCCATCATGAAGCTGGCCCTGCGCCGCGTCTACGGGCCGGAGGTGAAGCTGTTCTATCATTACGAGCAGGTAAAGGATCTCCCCGACACTCAGATCAAGGAGTCGGGTCTGGCCGCATCCCCGGCGGTAGGGCGCAGGGGGGCCGACCTTTTCCGCGCGCCGGTCGATCCGGCGTTCGACTCCCAGCTCAATCCGCGCTACACGTTCGAGAACTATTGCGGCTCGTCATCCAATAAGATTGCCCGCGCCATCGGCGAGGCCATCGCAAACGACCCGAAGGTAAAGACGTTCAACCCGCTGTTCGTGTTCGGCCCTCCGGGAGTGGGCAAGACCCACCTCATTCAGGCCATAGGCATCAAAATCCGCGAAAACAATCCCCGCGCGAGGGTGCTTTACGTTTCGGCGCGCCTGTTCGAGAGCCAGTTCACCGTGGCCTCCCGCAACGGCAAAATCAACGAGTTCATCAATTTTTACCAGAGTATCGACGCACTGATAATAGACGATATTCAGGACCTTATAGGTAAGGAGAAGACCCAGGAAACCTTCTTCCATATCTTCAACCATCTGCACCTTAACCAGAAGCAGATTATCCTGTCGAGCGACTGCTGCCCGACCGACCTCAAGGGTATGACCGCCCGCCTCCTCTCCCGATTCAAGTGGGGTATGACGGTCGAGCTTGAGCGCCCCGACCTGCTGCTGCGCCGCGAGGTGCTCCAGCTCAAGGCCGACCAGGACGGGCTCGCCCTCCCCGGCGAGGTTATGGAGTTTATCGCCGAGAATGTCACCGACAGCGTCCGCGAGCTTGAGGGGGTGGTGGTGTCGCTGCTGGCCCACGCCACGGTGCTCAACCGCGAGGTGACGGTCGACCTTGCCCGCCATGTGCTCTCCAATGTGGTGAAGATGCGCAAGTCCACCGCTATCAATTTCGAGATGGTGACCCAGGGTGTAGCGTCGCATTATGACATTGATCCCGACGCTATTTTCACCAAGTCGCGCAAACGCGAGATTTCCGACGCACGCCAGATGGTTATGTACCTGGCCAAGAAGCACGCCAAGATGCCACTGACCGCTATCGGCACTCGCCTTTCGCGCACTCACGCTACGGTGCTCTATGCCTGCAAGAACATCGAGGAGCGCCTCCCGTTCGAGAAGCAGCTCCAGGAGGATGTGGCGGCCATCGAGAAGTCGTTCCTCGAATAATTCTGGTTCATATAATATACCAAAAGCCTCAGAAGCCACGCGTTTCTGAGGCTTTTGTGTTTATGCCGTGAAATAGCGCCCGTCGCCGCGTTATTTCGGAGCGAACCCTGAACGTTTGAGGTAATCGAGGAATTTAGCGGAGAAAGCTTCGTTGTTGGCGCGGGGATAGCGTACGTCGGTGAATACCTGGGCGAGTGTCTCCTTGGCGTTTTCGGTGACAAACTGCTTGGAGTCCTCGCGGGCCTCTTTCTCAGCGTAGAGCGCGTCGATGCGTTCGCGGGTGTATGGTTCGTAGGTTTCGCGGTGGACGACGGCCTCGATGGGGAGTCGGCCCACGTCGGTGCCTTCGTCAGCGGGATACCCCACGGTGAGTGTGATTATGGGCACTACGAGTTCGGGCAGTTTGAGGATTTCGGCGATTTCGGGAGCGTTGTAGGTCGTGGTTCCGAGCCAGCATACTCCGAGACCGTTAAGTTCCGCCAGGGTGTTGAACTGCTGGGCGAAGGCGATGGTGTCGATGGTGGCGGCCACGAGCGACTGCGCGTTGTCGTAGCAAGGGTCGGCATCGCGTTCCTCGCACCAGCGGCTGAAGCGGTGCAGGTCGGCGCAGAAAGTCAGAGCCACCCGGCACCCCTCGACCTGGGGCTGGTTGAAGTGGGCCGGGGCGAGCCGCTTCAGCCCTTCGGGGTCGCGCGTCTCCACCACGCTGTAAAGCTGCATATTGCCCGTTGTCGGGGCGTGGGCGGCCTCATCGAGGAGGCGGTCGATCAGCTCCGCCGGCACTTCGCGGTCGGAGTAGCGGCGTATTGTGCGCCTTTTGGAGAAATATTCGTTGGTCGCGGGATTCATAAAGTTGTCGGTTTTGGAAAACTTTGGTAGTTGTCGGTGCTTGTTCCGGCGCTCTGCCGCGAATATAGCGCTTATAAACCGTAGTGGCAAAAAACTTATCAACAATAAGCCAAAAAAGTGAGCCCCGGCTTTGCCGTCTCGCGAAAAATGGAGAACTTTACAACCGATTGGCGCTACCCGGCGAAGCCGGGCGCCCTTAAGGTTTGTAACTCCAATTCTCTTCAAATCATACAGTAACCAACTACTGCCGTGTCAACCAAACCAACCTACACCTACGAGGAGGCCTACGAGGCCACCCTCGAATACTTCAAAGGCGACGAGCTCGCCGCCCGCGTATGGGTTACGAAGTACGCCCTCAAAGACTCTTACGGAGACATCTACGAGCGCACCCCCGACGATATGCATATGCGTCTGGCGTCGGAGATTGCCCGCATCGAGGCGAAATACCCCAATCCGATGAGCGTCGAGGAGGTGTTTTCCTACTTCCGTGATTTCAATTATATCGTGCCCCAGGGTAGTCCGATGACGGGTATCGGCAACAACTACCAGGTGAGCTCGCTGAGCAACTGCTTCGTGATCGGCCTTGACGGGCGCCCCGACTCCTATGGCGGCATCATCCGCATTGACGAGGAGCAGGTGCAGCTCATGAAGCGCCGCGGCGGGGTAGGGCATGACCTCAGCCACATCCGTCCCAAAGGCTCGCCGGTCAAGAACTCCGCCCTGACCTCCACCGGGCTCGTGCCCTTTATGGAGCGCTTCTCCAATTCCACCCGCGAGGTGGCTCAGGACGGGCGCCGCGGCGCGCTGATGCTCACCGTTTCGGTGAAGCACCCCGACAGCGAGGCGTTTGTCGACGCCAAGATGACCGAGGGGAAGGTTACCGGCGCCAACGTATCGGTCCGCATTGATGACGATTTCATGCGTGCCGCAACCGAGGGAGCGAAGTACCGCCAGCAGTTCCCCGTCGATTCCGACAACCCCGAGGTGGTCAAGGAAGTCGACGCCGCCCAGTTCTGGGGCAAGATTATCCACAACGCGTGGAAGTCGGCTGAGCCGGGTGTGCTTTTTTGGGATACGATCACCCGCGAGTCGGTGCCCGACTGCTATGCCGACCTCGGTTTCCGCACGATCTCGACCAACCCTTGCGGCGAGATACCCCTCTGCCCGTATGACTCCTGCCGCCTGCTGGCTATCAACCTTTACGCCTATGTGAAGAATCCGTTCACGCCCCAGGCTGAGTTCGATTTCGAACTCTTCCGCAAGCACGTGGCCAAGGCGCAGCGCGTGATGGACGACATCATCGATCTCGAAGCCGAGAAAATCGACCGAATCATCGAAAAAATCGACGAGGATCCCGAGAGCATGGAGGTCAAGGGCCCCGAACGCCACCTTTGGGAAAAGATTCGCCGCAAAACCCTCATGGGTCGCCGCACCGGTGTCGGCACTACCGCCGAGGGTGATATGCTCGCCGCACTGGGCCTGAAGTATGGCACCGAGGAGGCCACCGCTTTCTCCGAGAAGGTACACCGCGAGCTTGCCCTGGCCGCCTACAATTCGTCGGTGGTGATGGCCGAGGAGCGCGGCGCGTTCGAGGTGTTCGACGCCGAGAGGGAGAAGAACAATCCCTTCATCAACCGCCTGGCCGAGGCCGATCCCGCTCTTGGCGAGCGTATGGCCCGCTCGGGTCGCCGCAACATCGCGTGTCTGACCATCGCGCCTACCGGCACCACCAGCCTTATGACCCGCACCACCTCCGGCATCGAGCCGGTGTTTATGCCGGTCTACAAGCGTCGCCGCAAGGTGAACCCCTCCGACCCCGAGTCGCGCGTCGACTTCGTTGACGAAAGCGGCGACGCTTTCGAGGAATATGTTGTTTACCATCCGAAGTTCGTTGAGTGGATGCGCGTCAACGGCATCGAGGTGAAGGACGACTACTCGCAGGAGGAGCTCGACGCCCTCGTGGCCCGCTCCCCCTACGCCGGTGCGACTTCCAACGATGTCGACTGGCTGGAGAAGGTACGCATGCAGGGCCGCGTGCAGAAGTGGGTCGACCATTCGATTTCGGTCACCATCAATCTCCCCAACGATGTTTCCGAAGAGCTGGTCAACCGCCTCTACGTCGAAGCCTGGCGTTCGGGGTGCAAGGGTTGCACCGTTTATCGCGACGGCTCCCGCTCAGGCGTGCTGATCGCTATGGAAAAGAAAAAGCCCGAGGCCAAGGAGGTTGCCGGAATACCGCAGCATATGACCAAGCGCCCCATCGAGCTTGAGGCCGACGTGGTTCGTTTCCAGAACAATAAGGAGAAGTGGATCGCCTTCATCGGGCTCGTTGACGGCCGTCCCTATGAAATCTTCACCGGCCTGGCCGACGACGAGGATGGCATCTTCTGCCCCAAGTCGGTAAGCCACGGCAAGATTATCAAGGCCGTAGCCCCTGACGGCACAAAGCGTTACGACTTCCAGTTCGTGAACAAACGCGGCTATAAGACCACTATCGAAGGGCTTTCCGACAAGTTCAACCCCGAGTATTGGAACTACGCCAAACTGATTTCCGGCGTGCTCCGCTACGGAATGCCTATCGACCAGGTGCTCAAACTCGTGGGCGGTCTTGAACTGAACTCGCAGAGCATCAACACCTGGAAGATGGGTGTGGAACGCGCTCTGAAAAAGTACCTCCCCAACGGCACCTCCGCCGCCGGGCAGAAGTGCCCCAACTGCGGTCAGGAGACCCTCGTGTACCAGGAAGGTTGCCTGATATGCACCTCCTGCGGCACCTCCAAGTGCGGCTGATTCATAGCGAAGTAAAATAACTACCGGCCGGACGGTCGAGGCTCGAAGCCCGACTTGTCCGGCCGGTTTTTCTATTAATAGCTTGTTTTTACACAAGCTTATTGGATGTTTCAGCGTTTCCCCGAGCGGTATATCTGCCAGGAGTTCACGATGTTGTGCCAGGCGACGTAGGCCGCCGGAGCGGCCGACGCGAGAGGGTTGAGGTAGGTGAGGGCGAGCCATATGGCGAGCACCGTGTTTTTCTGCCCGAGGCTTTGCGCTCCTGAGACTCGGTCGGCGTAGCGGGCCCCTATTTTCCGGCCCAGGCCGAACTGGAGCACGCAGGCAATGAGCGCCGCCAGCGCGAGCAGCAGCATTTGAGGTATTGCCGACGCGGGTTCACGCATCAGGAAGCTCACAGAGTTGCCAACCACTATCAGCAACGCCACTGCCCATATGTAGAACGACAGACCCTGGTGCCCTGCCACCGCCTCCTTCGCCTTCGGGGCGAAGCGCCCCATCAGCGCGGCTATGGCAAGCGGGCCGAGTATCAGCGGCAGCACGCTTCGGGCGATGGCGAGCAGCGAGTCGGCAAAACCGATGGCAGCGCCTTCCCCTCCGATCCACGTCAGCAGCAACGGGGCGAGAAACGCCACGCTGATGTGCGAGAAAAACGAGTATACCGCCACCCTTCCGACGGAGCCGCCGAGCATGCCGGTAATCACCGGGGCGGCGGTGGCCGTAGGGCAGAACACGCATATGAACGCGCCCTGGGCGAGCACCTCGTCGAATGGCCGTATAAGCAGATACAGTCCCACCGCGCCCCCGATTTGGGCGGCGAGCAGCAGCCATATGTAACGCCCTACATGGAAGTCGCTCGTTTTCAGGCGGCAATATGTGATAAGCAGCATCGTGAAAATCAGATAGCGCGACAGAAAGGCCACATGGCCTATGGAGTCATGGAACAGCACGCCGAGCAGCATGGCTATAGGCAGCATCCAGGGCTTTATTTTTTGTCGGAAAGTTGCGAGTCTCATTGTTAAGAGGGTCCTTTGCCAAGGAGTTGGTTCTGTGGAGTATAAAATTGGAGTGTAGCACGAGGGGGTGTCGCTCAAAGATTGACACCCCCTCGGCGGCCCAGCGGTCGCTGGTTTGAGGTTATTCGTTGTCGATACCTTCGGAAGCCATCAGCTCGGCCTCTTTGTCGGAGCGGATGTTGGGGAGTTCCAGGCCGTAGTGCTTGCGGGCGTCGAGGATTTTTAGCCATATGCCGAACACCAGGGCGAGGGCGCCAAGGGAGGCGAACAGGAGCATGGGCACGGTGTAGTTGTACTTCATCGGGTCGTCAATGCCGGGGTTGGAGGCCTGAAGCACGATGCCGATGAGGATGGGGAAGGCCATCAGGCCCACGTTCTGCACCCAGAAAATAAGGGAGTAGGCCGAGCCGAGGAAGCGCTTGTCCATAACCTTGGGCACCGAGGGCCAAAGCGCGGCGGGCACCAGCGAGAAGCTCACGCCCAGCACGATGATGGCCACGAAGGCGAGCCAGGTCGCGGGATACACGGGGAGCACCAGGGCGAAGGTGAGGTGGCAACCGATCATCAGTATCGCGCCGAGAATCAGCATCGAGGCTCCTTTACCTTTGTAATCGAGGAACATACCCAGGAAGGGGGTGAGGGCGGCGGCGCCGATCGGGAACCAGCGGAAGATGTCGGCGGCCTGGGTGGCGTCCATCCCGAGGGTGCACTGGAGCATATTGGTCGCGTAACGCTGGAAGGGGAAGATCGCCGAATAGTAGAGCACGCAGAGCAGGGCTATGATCCAGAAGAGCTGGCTGGAGAGGATGCGGCCCACGTCGGAGAATTTGAACTCCTCCTCTGCGGTTTCGTCGCCGGTAGCGCTCAGGCGCTCGGCGGCCATCTCGCGGTCGAGACGGATGTCCATAAAGTTGAACACGATATAGCAGATAAGGCCGATCAGCAGCAGGGCGGTGCAGAAGCCCACGGGGATAACTACCGTCGGGTCGCTCTTGCCCATCCACTCGGCCAGGCGGGGCGATATGGAGAATATGGCGAACACGCCCACGCGGGCTATGGCCATCTCAAGACCCATAGCGAGGGCCATCTCTTTCCCCTCGAACCATTTGGCGAGGGTCTTGCTGACGGTGATACCGGCCATCTCGCAGCCGCAGCCGAATATCATGAAGCCGAAGGCGGCGAGCTTGGCGCTGCCGGGCATCTCTACCCACCAGGAACCGAGCCACTGCTCGAAGTCGGTGCCCTGGAAGGCGTCGGAAATAGCGTAAAGCTTGATGCAGGCGCCGATAAGCATCACCGAGGCCGAGAGAGTGCCGGTGAAGCGTATCCCCATCTTGTCGAGGATTATGCCGGCCAGAATCAGGAAGCCGAAAACGTTGAGTATGTACTCGGCTCCGGCATAATAACCGAAAGCCTCGGGTGTCCAACCGCGCTGTTGCTCGATCAGCGACTGGAGGGGCGACATTACGTCGACGAACATATAGGCGAAGAACATCATCGAAGCCACAAGGATGAGCGCCGTCCAGCGCGCCCAGGCCTTGTCGTTGAGCAATTGCTTCGTCTTGGCGGTAACAGTTTGGGTCACAACTATAGGTTTAAAAGGGTTAATGATATGGAGGCGACCTGCGCCTCCGGCGATAAAATTGCCACAAATTTACGATAATTTGGGGCGTTATGAAAACTTTTGTGAAAACTTTTGGCTAATTTTGTGGCTCGATTTTAACAACGACCTCTAAAGATGTACAACGGAACAGCGTATTCCCGCCCCTTCACCTTCGACCGGGTGGTGCGGCTCCTGATCG
Organism: uncultured Muribaculaceae bacterium; assembly: GCA_910587075.1. Lineage (GTDB taxonomy): Bacteria > Bacteroidota > Bacteroidia > Bacteroidales > Muribaculaceae > UBA7173. Next base: position 44,637 of record CAJUKE010000001.1, on the reverse strand, counting down.
GCTGCGCCATAGTGGTTTTCCTCGTTTGGCTCGTGAATCTGCTAAAGGACGTGCTGCTCCCATTCTGCGTGGCGTGCCTTATAGCCTATATTTTCGAGCCGTTCGTGCAGTATAACCGCCGCTTGCTCAAACTGAGCGGGCGCATCACGGCCATATTCGTGACCCTTTTCGAGGTACTCCTTTTCATCGGCATTCTCGCGTATTTCACCGTGCCGATGATTATTGACGAGTTCAAGCAGATGGCCTCGATGCTCGACCGCTACGCGACCGCCGAGGTGTCGATTCAGTTCCTTCCCGCCGAAATCCACGATTTCCTTCGCCAAAACATTGATTTCCGCGACCTGGGGCAGCGCCTTATGCGCCAGGATCTCAATTCGCTGGTGCAGAGGCTTATGTCGGTGGTCAACGGGGGGCTGCACGTCGTGCTCGCTGTGGCCGGATGGCTTATGGTGCTGTTGTATGTCGTTTTTATAATGCTTGATTACGAACGGCTAATGGCCGGATTCCGTCTGTTGGTGCCCCCTCGGATGCGTCCGCTGGCCTATAAGTTGGGCAACGACATCAAGGACTCGATGAACCATTATTTCCGCGGTCAGGCCCTGATGGCCGTATGCGTGGCGTTTATCTATTGCACGGGTTTCTACATCTGCGGTCTGCCGCTGGCTATCGTGCTCGGCCTCGGGGCGGGCGTGCTGTTTATGATACCTTATTTCCAGTTCCTCACCATAATCCCGGTCACGCTGCTCTGCCTGGTGGGGGCGGCCGACGGGTCGGTTGATTTCTGGCGCCAGTGGTGGAGCTGCATGGCCGTGTTCGCCGTGGTGCAGATTGTGGCCGATCTCATACTCATGCCCCGCATAATGGGGAAGGCCATGGGGCTCAACCCGGCTATCATACTGCTCTCGCTGTCGGTGTGGGGGACGCTCTTCGGCATGATCGGCATGATTATCGCGCTGCCGCTCACCACCCTGCTGCTTAGTTACTACGACGAGTACATTATCAAGCGCGCCTCGGCCCTCATTCCACCGGACCCTCGTAACCCCACTCCCTGAACGGGTCCTCCGGCAACCTCCCTATAAGCTCTTTTTTCGCATATATTGTAATTTGAGGGAAGTGAGTTTGCTTATAAATGACATATCCATCCGCTTGGGCTGTTGCCTGTAGAGCGGAATCGGGTGTCACACATAGTTCGAAAACCAAATCGGAGATTCTGTCGGCGTTTAGTTTGATGTAGTCATTTACGACATCATCGGAGGATACGTCAAATTTCATTCCTGAGTTCTGTCCTACTTCGCCAAACGGAAAGTTATAATCATTTGACGCAATTCCGACCGCGATTGTCCGCATACCCGATGCCTCCGCACGACTTTTAATGAATTTCATGCTGTCTATCGCTTCCACAATCGACATTTCATTGTTATAGACTTTCGTTCCGTTAAATACTGTCGCATAGTTTAAATTAACGGTGGTGTTCCATAGCCGCATCAGCCCTCTGGCTTTGAAGCAGAACAACATTCCAGTCATAATAGTGGAGAATACAAGGAAATAAAAAGTAAACTTCCTCGCTTTCAAGAAGGCGTCGCTATTCACCCCGAAAGCGAATACCATAGCCAGGCTCCATCCGACACGTGTGGTCGCGCTATTGGAGCCAAATGCCTGCATCAGCCCGAATATTATAAGTGCGGCGAGCGCTAATCTGTTGTATCTGACCTTTGATTTCGTTATGTTGGCGTAAAGTGGGGCAAATAAAATGGTGATAAATGCTTCGGGAATAACAATGCCATGGTTTTGCCAAAACAGCTCGCGTCCTGGATTCGCGCTATAAAACGCTGCCTTAACAGTATAATACAAGACGGCTATAGTGACCACTGACAGCCAAATTGGAGTTCCTTTACTCTTGGTGAAATAAGCGCTAAACAGTATGGCGACACATCCCGGAAGAAGCCACGGATATAATTCGTAGGCATGCTTGACGCAGCGATCCACGATCCAACCATAGTCGGAAAACGAGTGGGCTGCGACTGTGTTCTCCGGTATAAACGCGTTAAGATAGTTTAGCGGGCTTCCGACCATGATTGTTGTCATGGTTAGAATTGTGGCGAAATATGTTGCCGCGAAGCGAGCCAGCTCGATCGCGATTGATTTCTTTTTGAAGCCGCTATTATAATCGGCGATAACAATAATAGTCAGTACAATAGGAACAACAGCGATAAGAGGTATTCTACTTAAAGTCATCAATCCGCAAGCCGCTCCTAATAAGAATGAGTACTTTCGTTTCGGTGAATCGATGTATAGCAGAACAATTAGAAGGACTAACGCTGTGAACGGATATGCGCCCGCATCCCAACCATAAAGAGGAAGGTAGCTGAAAACTAAACCTAAAGAGCTAAGGGTGAAAATAATGGAAGTCTGTAGTAGCGAAAACCCGCGTTTCCTTACATATATGCAGCCGATGGCGGCTGTCGCTATATAGCATAGGGACATCAAGTATCGCAGCGCGATATAAGTTTGTCCGAAAATCTTCATCCAGATATTGCCGATCCAAAACGACAGCATACCAAGAAAAGCTCTTTCGTAATGTTCGCAGCAATACGCCTGATATGGCTCGTCGCCAAAACGGAAATCTTCGAACGGCACCAGCGCCATAGGCAATAGGATGCCCGCGGCAATGAGCGACAAGGCCAGAGCGATTCTTGCCGGACGTTTTGACGCTATGCGGCGGTATGATTGATAGAGATCGGGGCGCGGTGTGTGCATTTGGTATGGGGTTAAATCAATGGGCGCTGGTTTGTGGTTCTTTTTGATTCAGTTCCTTCAAAGGTACGAAACCCCACCCCCTGAACGGGTCCTCCGGCAACATCGCCGCGACGCTGTCGGTGGCGTAGAATACGAAGGCGTCGCCGATGCGCAGCCAGGGGGAATATCCCTCAGCCGCCAAGGCGTCGGAAACCTTCTGATCCTTTTCAACATCCAGCCACCCTATCACCGCCCCGCGTCCCGACGCGGTCATTATGTCGTCGATTGTTTCCTCGGCCGATGGTACGTAGCGCATGGATGAGTTAGGCGTGGTTTCTTCGAGAATGAATGTGTAGGAGCAACATTCGTTGCCTACGACCGCCGTGGGTATTCCTCTGCTTCTGAGATTGTCGCATACAAACTTGGCGCTATCAATCTCAAGGTGGTAGTCAAAAGGATGGAAGTTGCGGGTGCCGTTTATCGCTGGGGTATATCGGGTGCGCAATGGAGCGTCCCATCCCTGTTCCAGCCTTAAGAGTACGAACGCGAAGTAGCACAGCAGGCTCGCTGAGGAGAATATCAGCAGGTACCTGACGAAGCGCCCGCATCTGTCCATGGCGTTTTTGTTCACCCCGAAGGCGAACGCCATGCAGAGCACCCATCCGATACGTTCGGAAACCGCGTCGGACCCGAAACCTTGCAGAAGCATGAACGCGACAAGCGCCAGGACGCCCCAAAGGCTTTTCCTGTCGGTGGCGCGCCCTTTGAGGTTGGCGTATAGGGGGGTGAAGAATATGGCTACGAACGCCAGTGGCGTGAGCAATCCGTTGTGCGACCAGAAGTAGGTCCACTCGCTGTGGTTGCATATCACCGTTCTTACTGAGTAGTAAGTGAGTAGCAGCGCGCCGGTCCATAAAATCCAGCCGTGTCGGCGGCATTTTGCGAAGCACACGCTAAGCAGTATGGCCACAAGCGATGGAAGCATGAATTTGTATTGCGCGACCGCCAGCTCGTAGGAAAACCGTATAATCTCCGGTATGTCAACGAGCCGGTGCCCCCCGACGGTATTCCCATGGGAGAAGGATGAGATATACGCCCGCGGTGATCCGGATATAGCGCATATTCCTATCAGGAAAATCGCTGCCGCGCAAATAAGGAGCATCCCGAGGTCGGCAAACCGTTGGCTGGTCTTGTACTTCGCATCCGGTGCGGTCATCACGAACAGGGCCATTACCGCGAGCGCCGCCACCATCGGTAGCCGGAACAAAATCATCAGTCCGACAGCCGCTCCCATAAATGACGCTTTAGCCCGCGAAGGCGAGTCGATGTAAAGCAGCAACGTCAACAGTCCGAGCGCGGTCGACGGGTATGCGCCCGAGTCCCAGTTGTAGATAGGCAGGTAGGTGAGTACCAAGCCAATGGCCGTGATGAGATACACGGCGGAGGCCCGCAAGGCAGATACTTTCCTGATTCTCAGATACGCGTAACCGATAGCGGCTGACGATACGAAGCAAACGGTCATCAGGTATCTCAATGCTATGAACGTTTGGCCGAAGGCCTCCATCCATTTGTGGCCGGCGAAAAATGTGAGCAACGCCGGATACGCGCGGCTATATTCCAGGCAGCAGTAGGCTTGGTAAGGCTCGTCGCGGAAGCGGAACACCTCGAAAGGCACTAAAAGGAAGGGGAGTATGGTGCCCATCACGAGGCACGCGGCGGTCAGGGCCACCCGGGCTCTCGGGTCGCTCAGCAGTCGGTGTCCGGCTTCGGCCAAGTGTTTCATCATGATATATTTCAATGGGTTACTTCCTATAGCCCCAGGCTTTGTATGGGTCGGCGGGCAAGGTCGGCAATATACTGTCCTTGGCGTAGACCACTACACGCGGGAAATCTGTAGCGCTGTAACGTAGGAAACGGTTGGCTGTCATTAGGGAATCAACATCCGGATCTTCCCATACGGCGAGATGTATCACGGCGTCAACTGGTTCGCGGCTTTCGGCTCTGTGGAAATCATTCCTTACATCTTCGCCAGTCAGGAGAAACTTCATTCCCGAGTTTTCGCCGTGCTCGTCAATGCTGAAATTATAGCACGGGCTTATAATGCCTATGGCAACAGTCCTTAGCCCGAGATTCTCCAAGTTGTTTTTCAGGAATTTCACGCTGTCGAGCGGGGCATAGACTATGCCAGGCTCGTCGTAGGGCCTTATGCCGTCGAATACTGTCGCGTAGCGGGGATGCACCGCCGGAAGCCACGCTTTGTTGAGGGCGTTGAGCTTCTGGGTATAGAACCCGGTGACAACCAAGGCGGTGAACAATGTGAGATAAAAAGTGAGCCGACGCTCCCGCAGGAAGTAGTCGCTGCTCGCGCCAAAGGCGAACGCGAACGTCAGTGTCCATCCGATACGCTCGACAATTCTGTCGGAGCCGGCGGCCTGGGTCATGGCGAATCCCGCGATGGCCGCGAGATACAGCAGCCCTGGTTTCAGAGGCTTCCCCGAGCGCAGGTTCCCTAACGGACCGGCAACCAGGACGAAGAACGCCGACGGCACGATGATGCCGAAATTGCACCAGAACAGTTGGTCGCGGGCGTTAGGCATATTCATAAAGGCGCATCTTACCGCGTAGATCATAATCGCTATCACGGCAATGTGCAACCATAGGCTGTTCCCCTTCTGCCGCGCGTAGTAGTAGCTGAGCGCCACCGCCGCGCACCCGGGAAGGAAGGTCGCCGAAATATAATATGCGAATTTCACGCACATCTCCCAAATAAGCATCAGGTAGCTAATGGAATGCCCTCCAACTGTGTTTTCCTGCGTCACTGCTCCGAAGTAGCCCAGTGGAGAACCGACCATCAGAGTGGTCAGGGCGATGAACGTAAGCAGAAATCCTCCCGCGGCCGATGCGAGGTCTATGGCGGCTATCCTCAAATGGTCTTTGCCGATGCCTCGCCGATATAGAATCAAGGCCGCCACAACAGGCACTCCCGTTATAAGTGGCAGTCTCGCGAGTGTCATTGCCGCAAGCCCTGCGCCGGTTACCGCCGCGCGTTGCCATGACGGCTTTTCGAGATATAGCAATGTGGAGTATAGCGTGAGCGCGACAAACGGATAACTCCCCGCATCCCAGCCATAAACAGTTATATTATTGAGTATTATGCCTATCGCGCCAGTGAAAAATATAGCGGAGCACTTCACGATGGAGAATCCTCTGTGGCGCAGGTAGCCGCAACCGATAGCGATTGACGACACATAGCACAGCGTCATAAGCACTCGCAGGCTTATGTACCGTTCGCCGAAAGCCGCCATCCACAGATGGCCGATCCAGAACGACAGCATCCCGAGATACCCCCTTTCGTAATACTTGCAGCAATACGCCTGATAAGGCTCGTCGCCGAAGCGGAAATCCTCGAACGGCACCAGCGCCATAGGCAGCAGCACTCCCGCCGCTATGAGCGTGAGCGCGATCGCTATCCTTGCCGGGCGTTTCTCGGCGATACCGCGGTACAGTTCATATACGTCGATGCGCATAGGTGTTTTAGTTCAGCTGATAGGGAAGGAGGGGTGGGGTCAGTTGGCGGTGGCGTAGGAGCGCCAGCGTTCGAGGAGGGCCTCCATGTCGGCGGGGATGGGGGCTGTGAAGAACATTTCCTCGCGGGTGCGGGGATGCACGAAGCCGAGGGTGCGGGCGTGGAGCGCCTGGCGCGGGCATACGGCGAAGCAGTTGGTGATGAACTGGCGGTACTTGGCCGAGGTGTTGCCTCGCAGGGGTATGTCGCCACCGTAGCGTGCGTCGTTGAAGAGTGGATGGCCGAGGTGGCGCATATGCACGCGTATCTGGTGGGTGCGGCCGGTTTCCAGCACGCATTTCACGGCTGCGACGTGGCCCAGGGGCTCGGTCACCTCGTAGTGGGTGACGGCCCGCTTCCCTTCCGCCCCGTCGAGTGGGTAGACAGTCATTTTCAGGCGGTCGCGCACGTCGCGGCCAATGTTGGTGCTGACGGTTCCCTCGGGCGGATTGGGAATCCCCCATACGAGGGCTATGTATTCGCGTTTGGTGGTCTTGTTGAAGAACTGACGTCCGAGGTCGGTTTTGGCGTCGGGGGTCTTGGCCACTACCAACAGCCCGGAGGTGTCTTTGTCGATGCGGTGCACCAGCCCGAGCCGCGGGTCGTTGACGTCGTAGTTCGGTGTGTCGCGGAAGTGCCAGGCGAGGGCGTTCACGAGCGTGCCGGAGTAGTTGCCGTGGCCCGGATGCACAACCAGTCCGGCCGGTTTGTTGACAACCAGCACGTCGTCGTCCTCATAAACGATGTCGAGCGGAATATCCTCGGCCACGATTTCCATCTCGTAGCGCGGGCGGTCCATCACGATGCTCACAACGTCGTCGGGTTTTACGCGGTAGTTCGATTTCACCGCCTTGCCGTTCACGAGAATGCAGCCCGCCTCGGCGGCCTGCTGGATGCGGTTGCGCGACGATGCCTTGGGCATATGGGCCACGAGGAATTTGTCGACCCTGAGGAGTTGCTGCCCCTTGTCGGCCACGAAACGGAAGTGCTCGAAAAGCTCCTGTCCGTCGGCCGACGCTCCGGCGAGACCGTCGGCCGCGTCGGTCGCTTCGAGGTCGTCGAAGTCTTGGTAATCGCGGTCCATAGGCTTATTCAATATTGAGCTGGTCGATAACCTGGTCGATCGCTTCCGGGTCGTAAATGGAGTCCTCCTCCTCGATGGTCTTCATGCCTGTGCCAACTTCGAGGGTTACCACCGAGCTTACCGGGATGCGGGCTCCCGGCTGGAGCTCAACGCCGTTGAACTTGGCACCGAGCACGAGCCCGGCGTACTCCGAGAGCACGGGCACTTCGCGCACCTGGGCTATGCCGAGCCCCTCGAACATCGAGCGGGCCTGGCGGATTGACACGTTGTAGAAGTCGGGCACGGTGACGAGCTTCGGGGAGTAGGCCACGATTGTGACGTAGACGCTGCCGCCGGTTTTGATGCGCGCACCGGGCACGGGCACCTGTTCCACAACGGTGCCGGGGCGGCTGTAGGAGTCGAACACCGAGTCGGAAACAACGCCTTTGAGGCCCATATGGTCGATATTGGCCAGGGCCATCTGGGCGGGCTGCCCCTTCACGTCGGGCACGGGGCGCTCCTGCCCGTGGAAGGTCCAGTAGTCGAGAAACCACATCAGCATCCACAGGGCGAGGCAGGTGGCCAATACGATGTACAGGAGGTTCATAAGCACCGGGTGGCGTTTGCGGAAGCTCCCCCCGGCCTCGGGCTGGGTGGGCCTGGAGCCGCGTCCGCCGCTTCGGCGCGGCGCGTCAACGAAGTCGTAATCGTCGGGCGCGGGCTCGTCTTCGTAGCGGTATTTCCGGCCTCGCGGGGTCTGGAATTCATCATCGTCCCAGTCCTCGTCGCGGAGGCCGTCGGGGCGTCGGCGGGTATATCTCGAATCGTTATCGTGGTTCATATGGTGTCGTGGTCGGAAGTCGCGAAGTGTGCCTGAAGCGGTCACTTCGTGGCGCGAAGTTACGAAATACGGCGCTTTTTAGCAAAAATTCGCGCCGGGTGATGGGCGTGTTCGGCGGAATTTTTGTAACTTTGTGGCTTGAAATGCCCCGGTGTCAATGGCCTTGGGGCGAAGCCGTTAGTTATTAGCTGGTTACCCGCCTTTCCGCTGGCGCGTCCAGTTACTGCCTGCGCGCTCACTCAATATTTAAACAGGTTATACCGCTTATGCTTAAGAAAATAGCTGGAATGCTCCTTTGCGCCGTGGCCTCGCTCGCCCTCCTTTCGGGGTGCGGCGAATATCAGAAAGCGCTTAAGAGTCCCGACCCCAACTATAGGTTTGACTACGCCAAACGGGCGTTTGAGAACAAGCGCTACGTTCAGTCGTACACCCTCCTGAAGGATATAGTCACCCAGCTCAAGGGGTCCGACAAGGCCGAGGAGGCGCTCTACCTGCTCGGGCTCAGCTATTACGAAAACAAGGAGTACCCCGACGCGGCCGCCTATTTCAAGGCATATTACCAGCGTTACCCCAAGGGCAAGTTCTCGGAGCTCTGCCGCTATTATGCCGGATACGCTTATTATCTCGACTCCCCTGAGGCGCAGCTCGACCAGTCGGAAACAATCAAGGCCATCGAGGAGCTGCAAGGGTTCCTTGACTTCTTCCCTCGCTCCGACAAGGTGAACTCGGCGCAGAACGCCATCTTCGAGATGCAGGACAAGCTCACCCTCAAGGAGCTGCAGAACGCCCAGCTCTATTACAACCTGGGCACTTATATGGGCAACAACTACGAGAGTGCGATCATCACCGCCCGCAACGCCATCAAGGAGTACCCCTATTCGAAGTATAAGGAGGAGTTGGAGATGCTCGTGCTGAAGGCCCGCTACCAGGAGGCCAACCTCTCGGTGGAGGAAAAGAAGGCCGACCGCTTCCGCGACGTGCTCGACGAGTATTACTCCTTCATCAACAATTATCCCGACTCGCCCCGCCGTCAGGAGGCCGACAACATCTGCAAAATCGCCCGTAAGCACGTCAAGGAGTAACCCCAGCGGGCCCTTACCAAAGAAACAAAAAAAGCAACACATACCGAATATGGACTACAAGAAGACAAACGCTCCGCTCAACACCGTCACCCGCGACATGATGGAGCTCTCCAAGGACACCGGCAACGTATATGAGACTGTGTGCATCATCGCAAAGCGCGCCAACCAGATCGCTGGCGAAATGAAGCACGACCTCGACAAAAAGCTCCAGGAGTTTGCCTCGCTCAACGACAACCTTGAGGAAATCTCCGAGAACCGCGAGCAGATCGAAATCTCGAAGTACTACGAGAAGCTCCCCAAGCCCACCCTGATCGCGACCCAGGAATACACCGAGGGTAAAATCTTCTTCCGCAATCCCGCGAAGGAGAAACTCGGCCTCGACGACTAAGAAGCCGCTTATTCCATAGTAGATAGCTTCCAAACGGTTGCTAAGCCCTCGCAGGTGCCTGAGCGCCTGGTTTGGAAATGAAGCAATAAAGCCCCGCGGCGCTGCGCCGCGGGGCTTGTTCGTTTTGTTTTTAAGGCTTAGAGCTGGCTCTCGGGGTCGAGGTTGGCCGATTCGATGTCCTTGAAGTAGCGGTAGGTCTGAACCTGGAGCTCGGCGCAGGCGGCGTCGTCGGCCACGATCACCGCGGCGGGGTGGAGCTGCAGGGCCGAGATGGTCCACATCTGGCTGACAGCGCCTTCCACGCCGTGGCGCAGGGCGCGGGCCTTGTTGTGGCCGTTGACGAGCAGCAGCACGCTCTTGGCATCCATCACGGTGCCCACGCCTACGGTGAGGGCGGTTTTGGGCACTTTGTTGACGTCGTTGTCGAAAAAGCGCGAGTTGGCGATGATGGTGTCGGTGGTGAGGGTCTTCACGCGGGTGCGCGAGCTCAGCGAGGAGCAGGGTTCGTTGAAGGCGATATGGCCGTCGGGGCCTACGCCGCCCATGAAGAGGTCAACGCCTCCGTAGGCGGCCATCTTCTCCTCGAAGCGGCGGCACTCGGCCTCGGGGTCGGGGGCGTTGCCGTCGAGGATGTTCACGTTTTCGCGGGGGATGTCGATATGGCTGAAGAAGTTGCTCCACATGAAGGTGTGGTAGCTCTGCTCGTGGTCGCGGGGTATGCCGCGGTACTCGTCCATATTGAATGTTACGACGTTCTTGAACGATACCTTGCCTTCCTTGTAGAGCTTGATGAGCTCGCGGTACATGCCCAGGGGCGAGCTTCCGGTGGGGCAGCCGAGCACGAAGGGTTTCTCCGCGGTGGGTTTGGCTTCGTTGATGCGGTGGGCGACATAGTTCGCGGCCCAGCGCGAAAGGTTCTCGTAGTTTTCCTGAATAATGACTCTCATTGTGGTGGAATCGGGTTATGGTTGATTATTGGTTCGCGGCTTATGATGATGGCGCACGGTCTGATATATTAATATTATAATGTGTGGCCGTCGTGATGAAAATGTAGAACTGCGGCGCGCCTACTGCGCGAAGGAGGTCGTTTTGTACGAAAACGTAAATTTTTTATACAAATTTCGTACTTCCGCGTCCCCTTTTTGTCTACCTTTGCAAAGGTAGTAATAAAACCGGGTTTAACAAAACCAACATCAATATTCGTCGACAATAACAATTGTTTTCCACATATACTTCCCGATGAAAACAAATCTTAGTTCTCAAATCAAACTCGACCGCGTCCCCAGCCGCTACTATATGCCCCAGGGTGAAATTGAAGCCGCGGCCCTCACACGCGAAGAGAAAATCCATACCCGAATCTTCGAGGATGTCGCTGACGGCAGCGCCTATCTCGCCCGCCATATCGCCGAGGTCATCCGCAAAAACGTGGCCGCCAAGAACCGCTGCGTGATCGCCCTCGGAGCCGGCAGCGCGACCCACTCGGTCTACTCTTCTCTTATAGATATGTGCGCGAAGGGCGAAGTCTCCTTCGACAAGGTGATAGTTTTCAACCTTAACGAATTCTTCCCCTTGGTGCCCGACGGCCCCTCGACCCTGGCGCGCCTCCGCGAGGTGTTCCTCGACCACGTCGACATCCGCCAGGACAACATCCACTCGATTAACCCCGCCGTGACTATGGAGGATATGTTCGAGTACTGCAAGGAATACGAGCGCAAGATCGAGGATTGCGGAGGTCTTGACCTCACCGTGTGCGAAATTGGTCCCCAGGGCGCCCTGGCCTTCAACGAGCCGGGCTCGCTCTCGACGAGCCTTTGCCGCCTGGTGCTCCTCTCGCCCGAACTGCGACACATTATTAAAAAGGACTACAAGTGCGAGGCCACCCCGACGTCGGCCATCACGCTTGGCCTGGGCAACATCCTCAAGTCGGGCCGCGTTATGGCCATGGCGTGGGGCGAGGCCCGCTCCTCAGTGGTAGCCGAGGCTATCGAAGGCCCCGTTACCGACAACCTCCCCGCGTCATACCTCCAGCTCCACAACAACGCCCGCATCGCCCTCGACCTCTCGGCCGCCGACGACCTCACCCGCATATCGCACCCCTGGATGGTGACCTCTTGCGAGTGGAACGACAAGCTCGTGCGCCGAGCCATCGTATGGCTCTGCAAGCAGACGGGCAAACCCATCCTCAAACTCACCAACAAGGATTACACCGACTGGGGGCTCGGCGAGCTCGTTGCCAAATTCGGTTCGGCATACGCTGTGAACATCAAGGTGTTCAACCAGCTCCAGCACACCATCACAGGATGGCCCGGCGGCAAACCCGACGCCGACGATACTTATCGCCCCGAGCGCGCCAAGCCTTATCCCAAGCGCGTGGTAATCTTCTCGCCGCACCCCGACGACGACGTGATCTCGATGGGTGGCACCTTCAAGCGCCTCGTCGACCAGCACCACGACGTGCACGTTGCCTACGAAACATCCGGCAACATCGCGGTGGGCGACGAGGATATGATGCGCTACTTCCTGATGATGGATAAAATCGCCCCGATGTTCGGCTTCGATACCGACGGTTATAAGAAACTCAGCACCGAGGTGCGCGACTTCGTCGGGAGCAAGGCTTCGGCCGGCGATGTCGACACCGCCGACATCCGCGAGATTAAAACCAAAATCCGCGAAGCCGAGGCTACCATCGCATGCGGCTTCATCGGAGTGAAACCCCAGAACATCCATTTCCTCCGCCTGCCGTTCTACGAAACCGGCACCATCAAGAAGGGCGACCTCGCCGAACGCGACGTCGAAATTGTGAAGAACCTTCTCCAGGAGGTGAAGCCTCACCAGATTTTCGTGGCAGGTGACCTGGCCGACCCCCACGGCACCCACCGCGTATGCACCGACGCCGTGCTCGCCGTGCTCGCCGAACTCAAGGGTGAGGCCTGGCTGAAAGATTGCCGCATATGGATGTACCGCGGCGCGTGGGCCGAATGGGAAATCGACCACATCGAAATGGCCGTGCCCATCTCGCCCGAAGAGCTCCGCTTCAAGCGCAACTCCATCCTCAAACATCAGAGCCAGATGGAGAACGCTCCCTTCCTCGGCGACGACGACCGCCTCTTCTGGCAGCGCGCCGAAGAGCGCAACCGCGCTACCGCCGGACTCTACGAATCGCTCGGCCTCGCTTCTTACGAAGCTATGGAGGCGTTCGTCGAGTACCATCCCCTCTGACAAAGAAAGAAAAGCAAATAGCAAATAAGTGAATCATAGGTAAAGGAGCCGGCCGCCCGTGAGGGTGGCCGGTTTCGCATTTAAGGGTTGGGGAAGCACGGGCGCAGCGGCTCTGCGGCTCCGTCGGACAAGTCAGACAGGTCGGACGCTATAGGAAGTGCAGCGAAATTGGATTCAGGTTGTCAGATTCAGGTTGTCAGTATAGTCCGACTTATCCGACCCGTCTGACCCGTCCGACGGAGCCGCATTGCCCGAAGCCACATTAAAGGCAATAAAAAAAGTTGCCGCCCCCAGCGGTCTTGGGGGCGGCATTGATGGGTCTATTATTTAGAGAGAAACTCTGTGAGAGTCTCAGGCCTTTTTACTGGCCGAGGTATGTTTTGAGCAGACGCGATTTCTGCCCTTTGAGGCGGCGGATGGCCTTCTCCTTAATCTGGCGGACGCGCTCGCGGGTGAGGTCGAACTTGGCGCCGATCTCCTCAAGCGTCATTTCCTGGCAACCGATGCCGAAGAACATTTTCAGAATCTCGCGTTCGCGCTCATGGAGCTGGTGCAGCGCGCGGTCAACCTCCTTCGAAAGCGACTCCTGGGTGAGGGTGGCGTCGGCCATGGGGGAGTCGTCGTTGGTGAGCACGTCGAGCAGCGAGTTGTCCTCGTCTTCCACGAAAGGAGCGTCGACAGAGATGTGTCGTCCGCTTACCTTGAGGGTGTCGGCGATTTTCTCAACAGGCACGTCGAGGGTTTCCGCGAGCTCCTCAGGCGATGGGCGGCGTTCGTTCTCCTGCTCGAACTTCGACAGCGCTTTGGAAATCTTGTTGAGCGATCCCACCTGGTTGAGCGGCAGGCGCACGATGCGCGACTGCTCGGCAAGCGCCTGGAGAATCGACTGGCGGATCCACCACACGGCGTAGGAAATGAATTTGAAACCGCGGGTCTCGTCAAACTTGCGGGCCGCCTTGATCAGGCCGAGGTTCCCCTCGTTGATTAGGTCGGGCAGGCTCAGGCCCTGGTTCTGATATTGTTTCGCCACGGAGACCACGAAGCGCAGGTTGGCCCTCGTGAGTTTCTCAAGCGCCACCTCGTCCCCCTCGCGTATGCGCTGGGCCAGCTCCACCTCCTGTTCCACCGTTATAAGGTCCTCGCGTCCAATCTCCTGCAGGTATTTGTCGAGCGAGGCGCTTTCGCGGTTGGTGATAGATTTTGTTATCTTTAGTTGTCTCATCTTCAAAAGCGATAATTATCAAGATGCAAAGTTAACGCTTTTCGGCGAAATATCATTGCCCCGACCCGGTTAAAAATCCGTAATTCCACATTTATTAACCGAAACCGACCATAATGGGCTCCGATTAAGTGGCAAATTGATTATCTCGGCCGAGATTGGTATCAATGCCGAGGCGCGATTTTTTGTGTGATTTTTTGCGGGGTGGGGTGAGAAAGCGGCGCGAATGTTTGGCGGTTAGCGGGAAAAACGCTAACTTTGCACCTCGAATTGTGGCCTCTGCGCGCTTGACGCGGTTTAGGGCTTCGAGAAAACCCGGAAACGGAGAAAAATAAACAAAACATCATACCGCAATGAAAAGAACTTTCCAACCTTCCAACCGAAAGAGAGTCAACAAGCACGGTTTCCGTGAAAGAATGTCGACCAAGGACGGCCGCAAAGTGCTCGCCCGCCGCCGCGCTAAAGGCCGCGCCCGCCTGACCGTTTCCAGCAACATCGGAGGCAAGTAAGCAGCGACAATCGCTCCATCATCACAACCGACGATAAACACAGCCCGCCCGGCGATATGCCGTGGCGGGCTGGTGCGTTTTATTGGGGTCGCGTATATGTGGTTATCGCTGAAGCGTTGTCAGGCCATAATCACCTGGGTGGCGGAAACCGGTCGGTCCAGGAAGAGCGAGGCCATCGGGGAGAATTTGGCCGGATCCTCGGTGGTGAGGTAGGTAGTGGTGGCGCCGGTGGTGAGGCGGCGGCGCATCTCGGGGTGACGCCGGAGATAGTCGGCGAGGCTGTCGGCCACTATGTCCCCCTGCCTTACAATCGCGACTCCCGGGGGGAGCGCCTGGCGTATTTTGTTTATGAGCAGGGGATAGTGGGTGCAGCCGAGTATCAGCGTGTCAATCTTCGGATCGCGGCGCATCAGGGCGTTGATTTCCTGCCGCACGAAATAATCGGCCCCGGGCTTGTCGGCCTCGCCGTTTTCAACCAGCGGCACCCACATAGGGCACGCGTGGGGTGTGAAGCTGTAGGCCGGGTAGAGTTTCTCGATTTCCAGGTCGTAGGAGCGGGAATTGACGGTGCCGGAGGTCCCGACGAGTCCGACGTGGCCGTTTCGGGTGTGCTCGGGCAGGCTCTCGACGGTGGGGCGAATGACCCCCAGTACCCTTTTCGAGGGGTCGATGCCGGGCAGGTCGTTCTGCTGTATGGTGCGCAGGGCTTTCGCCGAAGCGGTGTTGCAGGCGAGTATCACGAGCGGGCACCCGCGGGCGAACAGTTCGTTGACGGCTTCGAGGGTGAATCGGTAAACGATGTCGAACGAGCGCGAGCCGTAGGGGGCGCGGGCGTTGTCGCCGAGGTAAATATAGTCGTAGTCGGGGAGCCTCCGCTGGAATTCGCGGAGTATGGTCAATCCGCCGTAGCCGGAGTCGAACACGCCGATCGGGCCGCGGGAAAGTGTGGATTCTTGGAGGTCGGGATGCGTCAAAGCTTGTGGCGTTTATCGGATAATCCCCGCCCTCCGCGGCCCGTCGTGGGGCGCGCGGAGGCGGGGAGTAAGAAATAGTTGGCTGTCAGTGCTTGAAAAGCGTTGCCGCAGCGTTTGTCATCACATCACGCCGCGCTCGCGGAGCTTCACCTGCCAGGCCCACGCGTTGCGCATGGTGTCCTCGATAGGGGTGTCGGCAACCCATCCGAGCACCTTGTTGGCCCGTTCGGGGTTTGCCCATACCTTCTCGATGTCGCCTGCGCGGCGGGGTGCGATCTTGTGGGGCACTTTCACGCCGGTAGCCTTCTCGAAGGCGGCGATCAGGCCGAGCACGCTCACGCCGTTGCCGGTGCCGAGGTTGAAGATTTCAATCTTCTCGGCCGACTTGTCCTGGAGCATACGCTCCACGGCGATAACGTGGGCCTTTGCGAGGTCCACAACGTCGATGTAGTCGCGGATGCAGGATCCGTCGGGGGTGTCGTAGTCGTCGCCGAACACGCTCAGTTCCTTGCGGATGCCCATAGCGGTCTGGGTCAGATAGGGCACGAGGTTCTGGGGCACGCCGTTGGGGAGCTCGCCGATTTCCGACGAGGGGTGGGCGCCCACCGGGTTGAAGTAGCGGAGTATGATGCTCTTGAAGGGCGCGCCGGCGTTGATCACGTCGGTGATGATCTCCTCGGAAATCTGCTTGGTGTTGCCGTAGGGGGAGGTTGCCTTCTTGATGGGCGACGCCTCGGTCACGGGATTCTGGTCGGGCTCGCCGTAGACGGTGCAGGAGGAGGAGAACACAATGCCTTCAACCTCTTTCTCGGCCATCATGTCGAGGAGGTTCATCAGGGTGTTGAGGTTGTTGCGGTAGTAGAGTACGGGCTTGCTCATCGACTCGCCGACGGCTTTCGAGGCGGCGAAGTTGATGATCCCCTTGATGCCGGGGTAATCGGCGAAGAGGCGGCGGAGGGCGTCCATATCGGTGCAGTCAGCCTCCACGAAGTCGGGGCGGATGCCTGTGATTTTCTCAATACCGTCGACCACGGCGGCGTTGGAGTTCGACAGATTGTCGATAATCACCACGGGGTAGCCGGCTTTCTGAAGCTCAACCACTGTGTGGGAGCCGATGTAACCGGTGCCCCCGGTGACGAGGATTCTTGGCTTAGTCATCATCGGTCGTTTAGAAGAGTTTGGAGGGGTATGTGCCGTTGGCGTGGAGTTCGGCGAACTTCTCTACAACGCCGGGACGGTCGGCTGCGTAGGTCACGCCGAACCATTTGGAGTCGGTATCGAGCACCTTCACTGTGGCCTCGCCGTTCTTGATCAGGGTGTCAACGCAGAGGGGGATGAAGAATTCAGCCTTGGGGGTGTCGATATCCTTGTCGAGGAAGCGGCGGAATTCGCGGTCGGAGTAGTCGAAGTAGTCGGGAGTGAAGCCCCAGAGGTTCATCGACACGGGGGTGGCGGGATCAAGGGTCTGCTCAACGCCGTTCTCGTCGGTGAACACGATGCGGCCGTCGGGGGCGTAGGAGATGGCGGTGCGCTCAACCACGGTGTCGAGCATGCCGTCCTTGGTGCCGCACACGCCGCGGGCCACGGATCCGTTCTCGGTCATGGTGTTGCCCACGCGGAAGCCCACCATGCAGTAGTCACCCTTGCGGTCGCGGGGGCGCGAAAGCTCCTTGGCGATCACCTCGAAGGCGTCGCGGCCGTAGAAGTCGTCGGCGTTGATCACGGCGAACGGCTCCTTGATGGCGTCGCGGCCCATCAGCACGGCGTGGTTGGTGCCCCAGGGCTTGGTGCGGTCGGCGGGGCAGGTGTAGCCTTCGGGCAGTTTGTCGGTGGCCTGGAAAACCACTTCCACGGGGATGTGGCCCTGGTATTTGCTGAGCACCTTTTCGCGGAACTGCTCCTCGAAGTCCTTGCGGATCACGAATACCACCTTGCCGAAACCGGCCTGGAGAGCGTCGTAGATAGAGTAGTCCATAATGGTCTCGCCGTTGGGGCCGAGCTGGTCGAGCTGCTTGAGACCGCCGTAGCGGCTTCCCATACCTGCCGCGAGCACGAAGAGTGTAGGTTTCATATAGTCTTTAGTTTTGTCGTTGTTCCTTTATAAGAATATGTTTCAAAATAAGGAGCCTCCGCCCGCTGGTGGGGCGGAAGCTCGGTAAGTCGGGTTCAGGAGAGCTTGCGGGCGCCGTCGGAAATCACCACGGGTATTTCGACGGGCTCGTGGCCGTATTTCTTCTTGAACTCCTTCTTGGCGGTGGCTATGAAGGGTTCGTAGAGCGAGTCCTTGACCAGGTTGATGGTGCAGCCGCCGAAGCCGCCTCCCATGATGCGGGAGCCGGTGACGCCGCACTCGCGGGCGATATCGTTGAGGAAGTCGAGTTCCTCGCAGGATACCTCGTAGTCCTTCGAGAGTCCGTTATGGGTCTCGTACATCTTGCGGCCCACGGTCTCGCAGTCGCCGCGCTGGAGGGCGTCGCACACGTCGAGCACGCGCTGCTTCTCCTCGATCACGAATTTGGCGCGGAAGTAGTCCTCGGCGGTCAGTTCGCCGCGGGCGGCGTTGAGGGCCTCCATGGTGGCGTCGCGGAGGGTTTCAACCCCGAGCATCTTTGCGACGCGCTCGCAGCTCTGGCGGCGCTTGTTGTAGGGGGAGTCAACCAGGGCGTGCTTCACTTTGGAGTCGAGTAGCACCAGTTTGTAGCCGTCGATCTTGAAGGGGAAGTATTCGAACTCCATCGAGCGGCAGTCGAGGCGCATGAGGTGGTCCTTCTTGCCGAATACCGATGCGAACTGGTCCATGATGCCGCAGTTCACGCCGCAGTAGTTGTGCTCGGTGCTCTGGCCGATGCGGGCGAGCTCGAATTTGTCGATGGTGTTGCCGTTGAAGAGGTCGTTGAGGGCGTAGGCGAAGCAGCTCTCAAGGGCGGCCGACGAGCTGAGGCCGGCGCCGAGGGGCACGTTGCCGGCGAACACGGCGTCGAAGCCCTTGACGGTGCCGCCGCGCTTGATGATCTCGCGGCATACGCCGAAGATGTAGCGGGCCCACTGCTGCTTGGGAGCGTCTTCCTCCCGGAGGCCGAACTCGGCTTCCTCATTGATGTCAACGGAGTAGACTTTAACGGTGTCGGTACCGTTGGGGAGTATGGCGGCCATGATCACTTTGTCGATAGCGCCGGGGAATACGTAGCCTCCGTTATAGTCGGTGTGCTCGCCGATGAGGTTGATGCGGCCCGCCGAGGCGTACATTTCCGGCTCTTTGCCGAACTTTTCGTTGAAGATGGCTTTGATTTTCTTTTCCATGGATATAATCGAATTGTTTGGTTGTCTGAGGTGGCGGGGCGCCGCTGGGCGCATTCCGCCGTATTTCCCACAAATTTAGGCATTTTTTCCGTTACTCCCCGCCTTGCGGAGTGTAAAAAATCCCGCCGTTAGCGTTTTTTTGCTTTCGGCGGGATGCTTTACCGCGGCGCGCGGTGTTCGGAGCTTGTTTAAGGCGGGCTGTTATTTCACGTCGATGGTGATTTCAGCGGGTTTCACACCGGGGGCGGTCACCTTCAATGTCGCGGTGCCGGGGGTCGACGCGGCGCGGAGTATGCAGGTGGCCGCGCCCGAGAACAGTTTCATGCGCGGCTCGTCGAATCGGAGCAGGCAGGTGGGGTCGCCGTTGGCTGTGGCGAGGAACTCGGCGGCGCCGCTGACGGTGAATTTGACCATACGGTCGTCGGTCGGGACGGGATTGCCATCCTTGTCAGCCACTCTGACGGTGATGTATACGAGGTCGTCGCCGTCGGCGGTGATTTCGTTTCTGTCGGCCGAGAGGATTATCTGGCGCGGTTTCCCGGCGGTGCGCTCAAAGGCTTCGGCGGCGGGTTTGCCGTTTTCGTCGAGGGCCACGATGCGGATTTCGCCCGGTTCATATACAACGTCGTCCCACACGAGGCGGTAGCGGTCCATCGCCTTGCGGTCGTTGGCGCGGGATATGTGCTCCACGTCGCCCCGCTCCCAGTATGGTTTGGAGGCCACTTCGGTGTAGTCGAGTTTCTCCGGGAGAGCTTTGCGGCGCACGCCCATCGACTTGCCGTTGACAAACAGCTCGGCGGCGGGGTAGGAGGTGTAGGCTACCACCGGCGTGACCTTTCCTTCGCGACCGGGCCAGGTCCAGTGGGGGAGTATGTGGAGGGTGTTGTCGCGGTCGTTCCACTGCGAGCGGTAGAGGTAGTAGCGGTCCTTGGGGAGCGACGCGAGGTCAATGATGCCGAACACGCTCGAATGGTTGGGCCACGCGTCGGTGTCGTAGGGCGACGGCTCGCCGAGATAGTCGAAGCCGGTCCACACGAACTGGCCTATCATCCAGGGGTAATCATCGTCCATGGCGAAGTCGATGTCGGGTATGTTGCTCCAGTAGCAGAACTCGGTGTCGTAGCTCGACGACTGGTGGCTGTCATGCACGGCGTTGGCCTTTAGCTGCATCGGGAACACATAGCAGCCGCGCGACGAAACGGTCGAGGCGGTCTCCGTGCCCAGCACGAGCCTCTGCGGCAGTGTCTCGTAGGCCCGCAGGTAGTACTGCGGCTTGTAGTTGAAGCCGGGGATGTCGAGGGCGGCGGCAAACCCGTTGTCGAGCACCGAACCTATCTGGTCCATACCGCAGGTTACAGGGCGGGTGGGGTCCTCGCGGTGGCATATGTCCATCAGCATCTGCAATTCGCTGACTCCGTCGGGACCCCACTGGCTGGGTACCTCGTTGCCGATGCTCCACATCACCACCGAGGGGTTGTTGCGGTAGTGGCGAAGCATATTCTCCATATCCCTCGCGGCCCACTCCTTGAAAATCGAGCCGTAGCCGTTGAGGCTTTTCGGGCGGAAGCCCCAGTCGTCAAACGGTTCCACCATAAGCATCATGCCCATCTCGTCGCAGAGTTCGACCAGTTCGGGGGCCGGCATATTGTGGGAGGTGCGTATGGCGTTAGCGCCCATATCCTTCAGCATTTCAATCTGGTGGCGCAGCGCGGCGCGGTTCACAGCGGCTCCGAGCGGGCCCAGGTCGTGGTGGTTGCACACCCCTTTGAATTTGGTGTACTCCCCGTTGAGGAAGAATCCTTTTTCGGGGATATATTCCAGCGAGCGTATGCCGAAGCGGGTTGTGTAGGTGTCAACGGTTTTACCGTCGACCTGCAGCGTGGTGCGCGCTTCGTAGAGTGCCGGAGTGTCGGGCGACCAGCGTTCGGGGCTCTTCACGAGGAAGTTCTGGGTGAAGGGTTGCCCCTGCGAGTAGTATGCCGAGTTATTGGTAGCAACCACTTTGCCCTGAGGGTCGACAATGTCGGTTAGCACCATCACCTTCTCCCCCTTTCTGGCGCCTTCGATGTTGGTGGTGAGTTTCACTGATGCCTCCTCCGCGGTGACGTAGGGGGTGGTGATGTATGTGCCCCACACCGGGACGCGTATCCCGGAGGTCTCTATCAGGCTTACACCTCGGTACAGCCCGGCACCGGGGTACCATCGGGAGCTTTGGGGCTTGTTTTCAAGCTCTACGGTGATGGTGTTGGTGCCCGGCTTTATGACACCGGCCGGGAGGTCGATGTAGAACGAGTTGTAGCCGTAGGCCCAGCGTCCAACCTCGCGTCCGTTGACCGAAACGCGGGGATTCGACATGGCGCCGTCGAAAACGAGCGTGAAGCGCTCGCCCGCGGTGTCGGCCACCTCGAAACTGCGTCTGTATTCGCCCCGCCCCATATAGGGGAGGCCGCCTGTACGCCCGGTTTTTACTGTTTTCTCGGTCTCACCGTTCTGCTCCACGGCCACCTCCTGGAGGTCGTTGTCGCGGGAAAACGGCTCGTGTATTGCCCAGTCGTGCGGCACCCTCACGGTCTGCCACTTGCCGGCTACCCCCGTGGAATCAATTTTGGCAAACTCCCAGTCGCCCGATAGGGAAATCTCCCTTCTTGCCGCGGCGGGTAGGGCGGCGAGAAGAGCTGCCATTGCCAGTGTTGCTGTCTTTTTCATATATGTGTGGTTAATCTGTTTTTGTAAGACTGGAGGCGCGCTATTCAAGCCAAGCGCCGATGATTGTCACGCGGCCCCCGTTGTAGTCGAAGGGCACGTCGAACTGCAGTTTCTCGATACGCCGCGGGTTGAGCGCGTGTGCCCCCTCGGGGGTGAACTCGCGCGGCAGAAAGCCGGGGTAGGGGGCCGGGACGAGCAGCGTGGGTACCAGTGACATCGAGTCAAGGGGGATTTCCACGACCGCGCCCGCCGATGGCCTGGCAGTCGCGCCGAAGGTGATTCCGTCGCGGTCGGTAAGCAGTACGCGCAGCGAGTCAACGCCGTCAGCCTCTCCGAAGCGCGCTTTCAGCACCCGCTTGCCGCGTGTGAGCGCCTCGGGGTAGGAGCGGAGCGTCTTGGTAAGCACGCCCCGGATGTCACCCGAGGGCTTGGCGGCTATTTCCAAGGAATTTTCTCCGATAGGCGCTTCGCGGAGCGGGGTGAGCCACGCCTGCCCCCAGGAGTCGGGAATCGTGGCGAACTCGGCACCATCCGTGCCTGAAGCGGCATCGAGAAGCACCAGTGGGGAGTCGGGAGCGAGAACCTCCACTCGGTAGGCTGGTGTGCCCTCGGGCGCGTCCCAGTCGAGCGGTGTGCCGCTGTGGCCGTCGGGGAATGTGCGGGCTTCGCCGCCGGAGAAAACCGCGACGCGGTATCCGAAATCCCTTTTGCCCGAGAGATCGGTCGCCGGTATGGTCGCCTGATAATTGTAGGGGGTAGTAACCGCGGCTCGGTAGAGGGTGTTGTGGTTGTTCCAGAAGGAGGCGGTCACGGGGTATACGACCACCGAGTCGACCCCTTCGCCGCCGAATGCCTCTATGTTAAGCCGGAGGTCTTCCCCATTTACCGCGGCGGTTGGAGCCGCGTGGTTGGCGTGGAGTGGGATGGGGGCCGGATTCGCGGGCATGACGAACTCCGTCAGTCCAATATTCCCAACGCGGGCGGGGAGACGCGACGGGTCAAGCGACTCGGCGTTCTTGCCGAGCAGGTATACGCCGGGTGTCACCTTTATGGTGGCATCGCTGGCGGTCTGCCTCTCCGACGGGTTGTCGGCCCGGACGGCGGTGTATGAGTTGCCGAGTCCCGGGAGCTTGATGGTCATGGGGCGGTAGTCGGGGAAATCAACCCACGCCATCGGCCTTGAAAGTGATGGTTTGCCGAATGGGTCGGCGGTGAAATGGTGGTCGGGCATCACTTCCAGCCTCCAGACTCCGGGCGCCGCCAAGTCGAGGAAATATGCTCCCGTGCCATCATATCCGACCACGGGCGATGTCCCGTAGCCCGCTACCTGCCGCAGCCGTTCCGGCGCTTTGGGCCGCAGGTCGTTTGAATTGGTGTATAGGAACTTCTCCCCGGAATTAAGCGCGGCTAAATCGCGGTTGTGACTTACGAGGAAGTCGCCGAAAACAGTGTCGGCGGGGTATTTGCCGTAATCGGCTCCCTCGGGCACCGACCGCATCGCCTCCCCGGCGATCATCATACTCAAGGCCTTGCGGGGCGTGTAGGCCAGGTTGAGGTAGTGGGTCTGGTATTCGGTGTTGTAAGGGGCGAGAAACAGCGGGTCGTAGGCAAACTGGGTGGCCCATCGGAACCCCTCTCGGGCGAATGTGCGGGCGATGGCCGGGTACATATAACCGTCGAGCCGGTCGGCGGGGTCAAACTCGTAGATTACCTTGAATTTATCGTTGAATCCGTGGAGGGTGTCGAATGGTATCTTGTAGCTGTCGACATACGGCAGGTAGTTGCCGCGGCGTTCGCGGCCCGATACGAGCCCCACAGGGTACCACTGATAGGTGGTGCCGTTGACCTTGGACTCGAAATATGCCGCGGCCACATCCCCGTTGTGGCTGGCGTTGTAGAGAATCGGTTTGCTCCACCCGGCGCTCCTCAGCGTGTCGGCCATTCGGTCGATATATCGGCGGACTTCCGGCGCCGGGGCCGTGTGGCACGGCTCGTTGTTGATTTCCATAGCCAGGATGGCGGGGTCTTCGGCATACCGCTTCCCGGTATACCGGTTCTTGTGCGAGGCGAGTTGGCGCAGGTATCTCTCCTGTGCCGCCACGGCGTCAGGGTCGGAGTGGATGGCGCACTTGTCATAGTCGTAGGTGAAAGCCCCGGTGTCGATGTTCCTCTCCGGGTACCCGTTGCCGAAATTGGTCTGCGCGGTTATAATGATCGGTATGCCGCGCTCCTCAAGTCGGGCGAAAAGGTAGTCGAGCAGGTCGAGGTGGCCGTTATCCAGCAGGTTTCCCGCGGAGTCGGCCAGCTCGGCATCCCACAGGTGTATTCTGAACCCGTTAAGGCCCAGGCGCGCCATGTGGTACACATCGCGGTCAATCTCCGCTTTCGGGTCTTTCCCGAGGGTGGAGGCGGCCCGGTAGCCGTGGGCGAATGGTAGTGTGTAGTTGGTGCCGTAATAGCGCCCTTGCAGGTCGGCGCCGTCCGACTCGGCCGCGGCAGTCAATAATATAACTCCCGCGAGCAATATATTTTTCAAGGCAATGGATTTTAAATTATGCAAAATTAAGCAAATTTTCAACTGGCGCGAGTTAAAAACAGGATTTTATTTGTTAGATTTGCAAAAGCTATCCACTAATTCCGGGCGCTGACGGCGCCCGCGCGTACAATTTCCTGAGTTATATTTGTAAACAACAGTAAGACAATGAAAGTTTCTAACAGCATACTCGCCTTCGCGGGAGCCGCCGCATTGATGGCGGTCACCCCATCGTGCTCCCTCTTCAAAGGATCGTCGGACAACAAGGTAGCCGGATCCTCCGGCCAGATTACCTCGCAGCGCACGACTGAGTCTTCGGGGAAAACACTCACACCTCCCAAGAACGGGGGCGCTAAAACCACCCCCTCGACGGCCACCGAACCCAAGGGGGTGAAGAAAGGACGCGCCGAAGCTTCGGCATCCGCCGCCAAGGATAACAAGAAGACCCCCGCAGTGCCCGCGCAGGCCGATAACCGCCGCCCCCTTACCGAGGAGCAGGCCGCTGCCACGGCTGCCAACCGCACCCCGGTGTACAACCCCAACCTCGACAAGGATTTCACCATCGAGGGTGAATGGACGATTTACTCCGTGCGCGGCAACGTGGTTACCGGCGAGGAGCGCCCCTACATCACCTTTGACCTCGCCGCCAAGCGGTTCTACGGCAACAATGGTTGCAACTATATTAACGGCGACCTCGTGGAAGGCGCCGACCACGCCCTGCGCCTCGACAATATGATTTCGACCCTCAAAATGTGTCAGGACACGCAGTTTGAGTATCTCATCAATTTGGCTGTCAGCGATGTCACCTCTTACAGCGCCCGCGTCGAAGGCCCCATAACCTTCCTCGACCTACTTGACGGGAAGAGCACCCAGCCGGTGCTGGTGCTCCGCCGCCACAATATGGACTTCCTCAACGGCGCGTGGAAGGTTGACACCCTCAACGGCACTCCGCTGGTGACCTCCGACGGCGACCCCGCCTCACTTACCATCAACATAACCGACCTTCAGCTCCACGGCACCACGGGGTGCAACCTCTTGAACGGCAGAATATTCATCGACCCCGATAAGAAGCACTCCCTGCAGTTTGTCGACGTGGCCACCACCCGTATGATGTGCCCCCCCGACAGCCGCGAGACCGAGTTCCTTCTCGCCCTTGAATCGGTTGAGAGCGCCAAGCCAACCTCGCTCGACACCGTTGAACTGACCTCGCCCGACGGCAAGCAGCTCTTCACCCTCACCCGCATACAGCTCCCCGCCGACAACTGATCCCGACGGACAGAACGATAAAGCCGCCCTGGCTCATAGGAACCTCTCGCAGGAACCGATGAGCCGGGGCGGAATATTTTTAGAGCTGGTATTTATTTATATAGCGCGAGCAGTTCGAGTATGGCGGGAAGTAGAGGCGCTTCGCCATCGTTAGGGAGTGTGCGGCAGCTGATGTTTTCGGCCGGATTGGCCGCGGAGTGCAGCGATGGGGATTCGGCAGCCTGACTGGCTATGCGCCCCCTTACGGCTTCCTCGCTGGAGTTGTCGCGGCTGACGGCGCGGGCCACGCGCACCTCTTCCGGGGCGGTCACCTCCCAAATGTCGTCGACCAGTCTGTAGAGGCCGCTTTTGATCGGTATGGCGGTCTCTACAAACAGTAGGTCGGGCGCCGGGGTTGCGGAGGAGGCGTTGTCGCGCCAACGGAGTATGTCGGCGGTCACCGCCGAGTGTACGGCGCGGTCGAGTATGGCGAGTTTTTCCGGGTCGGAGAACACCACGTCGGCAATGGCGCGGCGTTTTATCGACCCGTCGGGGTTGACGGCCTCGGGGGTTATTTCCCGCTTTAGCGTTTCCTTGATGGAGTCCGACTCCTCCATTAGTTTCTTTGCCCGGGAATCGCAGTCGTAAATCTGATAGCCGAGCGATGCGAGTATGCGGCACACTACCGATTTGCCGCTCCCGATTCCCCCTGTGACCGCGATCAATATCGGTTTGGATGAAGCCGCGTTCGCTCCAGTTTGGTTATCGTTCATAATCGTCGGGCTATTTCGTCGGTTGAAAGGGTGAACATCACTGGATTGCCGTCGGGGGTGTAGCGGGGGTCGCGGAGCGAGAACAGGTCGCTCAGAAGGCGCTCGCATTCCACCGCCGAGAGGGGTTGACCCGGACGTATCGCCGCGGAGCGGGCCATCGACAGCGATGCGGCTTTGTGGAGCTCCTCGCCGGTGTCGCGGCCGGTCTCAGTGACGTTCTCAATGATGCCGAGCAGGGCGTCAACCGGGTTCCCCTGCGAGAGCGCCGAGGGTACGCCGTTGATGCTCCAGGAGTTGTCGCCTATGAAGCTTAGGTCGAAGCCGAGAGCCGCGACCTCCTCGGTAAGACTGAGGAATATGGCGTTCTGCGATGCGGTGAGCGTGAGCACCTCGGGGAAGATGACCCGCTGTGTGTCGCCGAGGTTTCCGCCCGACATCGCGGCGAAGCGCTCGTAGAGCACCCGCAGATGGGCGCGGTAGCGGTCGACCACGAGGAGTCCCTCCCTCGACGGGGTTATTATGTATTTGTTGCGGATCTGCATGATGTTCGCTCCCGACGGGGTGTTGTCGATCTCAGGCAAGCCTTTCAGCGGGGTAGCGCCGGAAGTCAGCGCTTCCTCGTCAGGGAGGAAATCGTTGAGGGCCGAGGCGCTGATTCCCCCCTCCTCCTCGGGGAGCGCCGCGGCGGGAGCCTGGGCGTCGGGCGCGAAGGGGTTGTACGACTCGACCGCTGGGAGGGCGTCGGTCTGGCTCGCGAGCCCCTGGTAGAGCTTGTCCCAGTCGGAGGTGGCCCGCCCGGCGGTGTGCCTCCAGGAGTCGGCACCCCCTCCGCCGGAGTTCAGGGCCGAAGCCTTCCCCTTGGAGGGCGTTTCGAAGGGGTTGTAGGTGTCGGTCACGATGCCGTGCTCGGCGGTGGCGTCGGGGTTGAACACGGGTATGTCGGGGGCGTCGGCTGAGTCGAAGTCGATGGCCGGCCCCACGTTGAACTTCCCGAGACACTCCTTGATAGCCGCGACGAGTATCTGCCATATGGGCTGCTCGTTCTCGAACTTGATTTCGTTCTTTGTCGGGTGGATGTTCACGTCGATGGTCTGCGGGTCTACTTCGAAGTTCAGGAAGTAGTTGGGCTGCGAATCGGCCGAGATGAGGTCTTCGTAGCAGGAGGTCACCGCCTTGTGGAAGTAGGGGTGGCGCATATTGCGGCCGTTGACGAAGAAGTATTGCAGCGGGTTGCGCTTGCGGGCGTTCTCCGGCAGGCACACGAACCCGGTGATTTTCACCAGCGGCGTGGAGGTCTCGACGGGTATGAGCTGCCGGTCGAGCGACTTGCCGAACAGTCCGGCGATGCGCTGTTTGAGCGAGCCGGGAAGCAGTTGGTGGAGTGTCACGTCGTTATGCGCCAGCAGGAACTCCAGCGAGGGGTTCACCAGGGCGAGCCGCTCGAACTCGTGTATTATGTGCGAGAGCTCCACCGAGTCGCGTTTGAGGAATTTGCGTCGGGCCGGAACGTTGAAGAAGAGGTTCTTCACCATTATGTTGGTGCCCGGGGCGCACGCTTCGGGGCGCTGTCCCTCGAACTTCGATCCCGAGATTTCGAGATAGGTGCCGACGCTGTCGCCCCGCCGCATGGTGCGCAGCTCAATCTGGGCCACGGCGGCCACTGACGGGAGCGCCTCGCCGCGGAACCCCATTGTGTGGAGCTCGAAAAGGTCGGCGGCATCGCGTATTTTTGATGTCGCGTGGCGCTCGAACGCGAGGCGGGCGTCGGTGTCGGTCATGCCGCAACCGTCGTCGATTACCTGTATGAGGGTTTTTCCCGCGTCGCGGAGTATTATCTTGATTGACTTGCCTCCGGCGTCGACGGCGTTCTCAACCAGTTCCTTGATTACCGAGGCCGGGCGCTGGATTACTTCTCCGGCGGCTATCTGGTTTGCCACCGAGTCGGGCAATAGCTTGATTACGTCACTCATAGTTCTGTTGACAAACTTGTAGCGGAAGTTTTCGCCGCTTCCTTTTTGGAGATGTAAAGTTAGCGCTTTTTTGCTAATTTCGCGCCCGGATTATGTAATTTCGCGCCCGAATCTGTTTCGGGAGCTTGTTAAAAATGCTTTCAATGGGTTGTCTCTTCTGGTTTAATCCTGAAAACGATATAGCGCTGGCCTCGGGGAGTCCCGGATTCACGCCCCCTAAAAACGCCGCCGAGCTCGGGCTGAGGGGCGCGATGCTCCCCTGGTGGCTTGGCGGTGAGGATGATTTCGTGCTCGTCGCGGAGGATGAGCTTTCCGCGTCGCGGGCGTTCGCCGCGGAGCTGTCGGCTGTGTTCGGCCCCGGGCCCGGGGTGGTGTCTTCGGCAAAGGGGGTCGGGCGCGCCGTGCCGATGCCGTGGGTATGGAGTCCGTATGCCTTGCGGAAGTTTGAACGGGTAGACGCGGAAGTGACACCCGCCGACCGTGAGCGGGTGGGGCGGTTGCGGTGGTTGTCGCATCGGAGAATCACGATAGAGCTGAACCGCCGTCTGCGCGACGCCGGGCTCGGCGAGTTCCCGCCGCTCCCAGTAGAAGTAACCGACACCTCGGAGATCGGGCGGCTCGCGGAGGAATGGGGCACGATTTATGTGAAAACCCCCTGGTCATCGACGGGGCGCGGGGTGGCTTGTTCGGCCGACACGCCTGTCGCGGAATTGGCGAGGCGTTGCGAGGGCACGATTCGCCGCCAGGGCTCCGTGCTTGTCGAGAAAGGGTTGGATAAGGTCGAGGATTTCGCGATGCTCTTCCGGTCCGACGGCACGGAAGTCAGATTCGGAGGCTACTCGCTGTTTTTCAACGCGAGGGGTGCTTCCTATGGGGGAAATCTGCTTCTGCCGGATGATGAGATTGAGCGCCGTTTGTCGCGGTATGTGCCGCGGGAGTTGTTGTGCTGTGTGGCCTCCGCGCTTGCCGCGGCGCTGACGGAACTTGTGGCCGCCGATTACCGGGGTTGGTTCGGGGTGGATATGATGGTGTGTGCCGATGGCCGCGGCGGCTATATGCTCGCGCCCTGCGTGGAACTCAACCTGCGTTTTACGATGGGTGTCGTGGCCCATCGGTTGGTAAGCCGCCTCGGAGAGGGGTCAAAATACAGCCGTCTGTTGGTGGCACCCGCTTCGGCAGCCTCGGAGGGCGCGCTCTGGCTCGTGCCCCGCAACGACAGCTATTTTATAGGACTGGTGTGACTATGTTTATGGCGGATTGGTGTGACGCGGCCGGAATGGCGGCGTCAGAGTTCGGCCAAAGGCATTTTCACTGGAGGTCGGGCGGTTATTTTCACGAGGTTCTCGTACAGCGCCCTGAGGGGTAGCCCCATCACATTATAGAAGTCTCCCCGGATTCCGCTTACGCCGATGTAGCCGATCCACTCCTGTATGCCGTAGGCTCCGGCTTTGTCAAGGGGGCGGAAATTATCAACGTAATATGCAATCTCCCTGTCGGTCAGTTCGGCGAATTCCACGATGGTTTCCTCGGCGAATGTCTGTTGCGACCGCGTGGTAGCGAGTGTCACTCCGGTTACGACCTTGTGGGCGTGGCCCGAGAGGCGGCGCAGCATCGAGGCCGCCTCGTTGATGTCGCGGGGCTTGCCTACCACTTCGCCCCGATTTATGACCACGGTGTCGGCGGTGAGAAGTATCTGGTTGTGGGCCAGGGAGGAGAGATAAGCGTGGGCTTTCTTGCGCGAGAGGTATGCCGGTACCTCCTCGGGGCGCATCGTGCCGGGGTACGACTCATCGACCTCTATGGGCTTGGCCACGGAGCAGGGGAGGTGGAGGTTGCCGACGAGTTTGCGTCGTCGGGGCGAAGCGGAGGCCAGGAGAAGTTCCCAGCCGTTGAGTATGTCGAATGTGCTGATTTGTTCTTCCATCTGAGTCATCGCTTATTGAAATCGGTTGTCCGACAGACTGTTGTGTAGGTAGTTATAAACCATCGCTTTAACACCGGAGCGTTATGCTGAGGCTTACCATCCGAAGGCCTTGGCCGAGTCGAGCCACTGGCCGCGGGCCTTGAGTATCTCTTCGAGCAGATCGCGGGCAACCCCGTGCCCTCCGTCGCGGGGGGAGACGTAGCCCGCTATGCGTAAGATGTCGGATGCGGCGTCGGCGGGAGCCACTGAGAGCCCGGCTACTTTCATGCATTCGAAGTCGGGTATGTCGTCGCCGACGTACGCGATCTGTTCAGCCGTGAGTCCGTTTTCCTCAAGCCATCGGCCCAGCACCGGAAGCTTGTGCCCGGCTTTCATATATATATCCTTGATGCCGAGCCCTTCGAAGCGCTCGCGCACCCCGGGGGAGTCGGCGCCGGAAATGATCGCCATCTTGAGCCCGAGCTTGGCGGCGAGCTGTATGGCGTAACCGTCTTTGATGTTTACCATACGGCGGGGGATGCCGTCGGTGTCGAGGGGTATGGTCGAAGGGGAGAGCACTCCGTCGACGTCGAACACGACGCCTTCGATCGTTGTGAGGTCGTGGCAGATTTTGCTCATATGCGTGAGGATGGGTGGTATATGTCGAGGATTCTCTGCGAAAGCAGGGCATAAGTGTCTTTCAGCTCGTCGGGGAGCGCCGCGAGTTGCGAGCGTATCACCCCGAGGTCGCCGCGACGTGCTGGACCTGTCATCGCGTCGCGGGGCGAGGCATCGCCGAGCTTTTGAAGCGTCACTTCAAGAAGCGGCATCAAGTAGTTCACAGTTAATCCTTCGCGGCGCATAAGCGTGTCGGAGTCGAGCCACATAAGGTTGGCGAAGTTGCAGGCGAACACGGCGGCGAGGTGCAGCGCCTTGCGGCGGTCGCTGTCGGCGGTGTCTACCACTCCCGAAATGCTTCGGGCGAGGTCGAGGAGCTTGTCGCGGGTGGATTCGTCGGAGCCTTCGATGAACATCGGCACCCTGCCGAAATCTACTTCGACGTTCTTCGAGAAGGTCTGGAGGGGATAAAAGCTTCCGTAGCGATCTTTGAGTCCTTGGAACACAGATGCCGGGACGCTCCCCGAGGTGTGGGCCCATATTCCGGGATATGGCGGGGTGGCCTCGGCTATGCGGGCCACGGCGTCGTCATTGGCGGCTATGATGTAGAAATCGGCGTCGGGTATCAGGCTGTCGATGGTACCGTGCGAGGCGGTTCCCCCGAGGCGTGCGGCGAGTGCCGCGGCGTTTTCGGGGTGACGGGCGCATACCTGTGCGATGTCGCACACGCGGCTCAGGGCCTTACCCATATGGGTGGCCACGTTGCCGGCCCCGATGAGGCATACCCTGGGGCGCCCGGCGCTCAGGCCTCCGATTCGGGGCTCTTGAATCGCCCGACACTCACCTTCTCCCATTGCAGTCTTTCGGGGTTAATAGGTTTGCGTTCCTCGTCTTTGTGGCCGAAGGATATGATGGCCACCACGGCGTACTGTTCGGGTATGCCGAGCATTTCCCTAACATACTCTTCCGAGGGGGTGCCGTCCTCGCGGTAGCGGTCGCGCACCTCCACCCAGCAGCTTCCGAGTCCGAGGTCGGCTGCTTGGAGCTGCATTACGATGGCCGCGACGGAGGCATCCTCGATCCAGGCGTCGGACTTCGTCATATCGGCGCATACGACTACCGCGAGCGGGGCGTTGGCGATTGATATGGCGTAGTTGGGTTTGCATTCGCCAAGTGCGCGTAGGGTCTCCTTATCCTCGACTGCGATGAAGTGCCAGCTGCGTCCGTTTTTGGAAGTGGGGCAGGCGAGGGCCGCTTCGAGAATCATGCGTACCTGTTCTGAGTCAATCGGCTCCGGCGTATAGCGGCGTATGGAACGCCTGTTGAGCAGAAGTTCGCGGAAATTTTCCATCGTGAGGGTGGTGTGTTAGGGGGTGAGAGTCAGCGGCGGCATATCCAGGCATCGGCCACACCGCAGTTGCCGCGGAGTTTGTCGGCCTCGGCGTAAGTAGCCGCGGTAGCCGCGTACACGCGGCATTTGCCATCTTTTTCGAGCACTTCGAGATCTTTGCCCGAAGATGCTATGTAGGTGCGGGCCTGTGCCATAGTCGGGAAGGAGGCCACGATCACGCAGAAACGGCCTCCGAGGTCGGCCTTGGCCGCAGTCGGTTTGGCATCGCCTACGGCGGCGTGCGCCGCATTGGCTTTTTTAGCCTCGGCGATGAGGTTTTTCCGAGCCGATACCTCCTCGGGGGTGAGGGTGACATAGCCGTTGCCGTCGGGTAGACCGATGGTGAGGCGGCGGGGTGTGGCTGCGGCTGGAACCGCGGAAGCCGGGGCTTCTGTGGGCGCGGGTATGGGCGCTATGGAAGCCTTCTGAGGCTCGGTGGCCATGCGTATCGGGTTGAGGGCGAAGAGGGTCAGTGTCACCAGCACTGCAAGCGAGGCGGCAACACCGGCGGCGCCGTTGCGCATCTTGCGCCAGCGCGACACCTTTACCGGAGCCGGGAGCGCTGTCCGCGGTGCGGCGGGTTCAGCCGTCGGGGCGGGCTTCACGACCGGGATTGACGGGGTCGCGGCGCGCCGTTCGGTGGCGGCATCGACAGCTACCGCCGCGAGGGCCGCGAAGCGGTCGTTGACGGGTGCGTCGGCCGCGGGGGCGAACGCCAGTACACCCTCATCGGCGGTGCGGAAGTAGCCGAGGCGCCCGAAGGTGGCCGAACCGTCGGCAAGCGTGCGGCGGCGAAGGTCGCTCACTGCCGAGGCCACCATGCGGCGGGCCTCGTCAGGGGTAACCCCGGCGGCGCGCGACACGGAGGCGGCGAGCAGGCCGTCGTCGGCGGTTATGGCGCTGTTGAACGTGATCCGTCGGCGGGGCGGCAGCATATAGCCCGGGCGGCGCGGGTCGAGGGTGGCGCCGTCGGTGGCGCAGATCAGAGCCCCCAAGCCCGGGAGCACCACGCAGTCGCGGCGCCCAAGAAGGTATTCTGTATGTCGGATCAGCAGATTCATACCGCAAAGTTAGCTAAAACCCGCCAAACCTCAAAATATTTCGCAAGCCTCATTAGCTCGACGGCACCTGAACACAAAAAGAAAAATTATTCTATGCGAGATTTTAATTCATACATAGCTGCGTTATATTCCTTTTCCACATTTCCGACACTTATAGTTCCATTATCAAACAACCGCAGTAAATAGTCGTTGTAGGTTTCGGTAGGTAAACGCTCTCCCAAATGAACATATATTATAGGTGCGAGCACAAGGCTTCCGTCGACATATTCGCTAAATTCCTCAAATACACTTTTATCCTCACGCCTACCTAATTTGTTTGACAAGAAAACTTCCGCCGCAACTACAAATGCCTCATTCTTCCCCTCGTTATGCGCTGTAGCTATTTGTTCGTTTTCCTTATAGAAATTATCGGCGAGCAAACCGTTAAGCCGCTCCATAAGCTCGGGGGAAATATTCAGGCGATGCAAGTTCTCGTGAATATAGACTTTCAAGAAATCAAGGTGATATTGTTTTTCCAATTCGGGGTCAAGAAGTAGCGGCGTACAGCAAAATGTTTCGTCCAAAAGATTGAACGCGTTTGCAATATCGAGGATATATATGTTGGTTTTGGTTTCTGAAAGTTGTTCGGGATTGGCAAAAGCGGACATTTCCGAATTGATCGTTTCAATAGTTCCATTCGGAATATGTGAATAATATGAAGCTATCCTGTCGTTTAATTTTGGAGCAACACTCGTATTCCAATAATCGGAAAATCCAGCCCGGACTAATGATTTGGTTATAAGTAATAATTGAGGTTTTATATTCAATATGTTTTTAATCCACGATGAACTTTGTTCTTCCTCGGGGATATTTCCGGGCATATTGGATATGAAGTTAATGCAGCTGTCGACTTCATTTTTATCATTGCCGTACAGCGAATAGAGGTTGCATAGGTTAGAAGCTCGCGTATTTCCATTGACTATTTTCAAAGACTGCAAAAAAACTGAGTCTTCCGCGAGCGTTGAGAATTGAGGCTGCTCTTTCAATTCATCGAAATATTGGACGCTTGCCAAAAGGTCGTAGCATTTAGATGTGCGAAATAGGCTTTGACTGGTGGCGGAGCATGTAATCAAAGTGAATATGAGTAAATATATGGCTGAAAAAATCCTTTTCATAAAATGGAGCATTATTAGATGCAAATCTATAAAGAAAATCTGAATTATAATTGGTTATGCGGTAAATGTTGGGAGAGATACACGGAGTGTTCATTAAAAATCTCAAATAGGCGTATAAGCCCACTGCCCGTTTCGGATTAAGCGGGTAAGTGACTTATGCGCCTACTTGTGATTTACAGTGTTTTCATATATGAGCCGAGCCTCAGCGGATGAGTAACTCGCCGGGCACGCGATCGAGCCGGCGCTGGCGGTCGGCCGCCGCGGCTTTCTCCAGTTCGGATTTTAGGAGCCGCTTCGATTTGGTTGTGATAAGAACGACGCCTCCGAGGCGAGGGCGGAAGATGTCGATTACCGCCTGGTCCTTGATCACCTTGATTGATTCAATATCATCCGGGCGCGGGAGGCTGTCGGTGTCGAGCACCTCTATTCCGTCGACCAGGAAAACGGGGATGTTTACGGAGTCGGACACGGCAACGCTGGCTACTTGGGCGGCTGTTTCGCAGGTCGGCAGTTCTGCCTGTGACGCCGCTGTGGCGGCAATTGCGATAAGTGGTAATAATAATGCTTTTTTCATTTGTGCAATGTTGCTTTTATGGTTCGCTATACCGCGAAATTAGTATGGCAGAAGTTTCCCCGCAAGTAGAAAAGTTTAACGGCGATAAATTATACTAATTGATGTATCAATGGATTAGCTTGGCTGATTGGCCCGTATTCCGCGCTTATCCATTGAAAGTATCACGCTGCCCACTGATTCAGCGGGGCATTCACATTTGTTTCATTAGCCGGCGTGCGTAGATGCCTATGTTCGTCTCGTGCTCGTCGATGCCGAGTTTGCGGCGAATGACGCTGCTGATGTTGTAATGGCGCTTCAGGCGGATGTATTCCCCCACTTCTTTCCCTCGCAGTCCGATGGCGTATAGGCAGAGGTAGTTGATTTCGGACTCGCTCAAACCGCGTTCTTCAAGATACTCGATGAACCGCGGATGCGAAGCCTTGAACGCCAGGCGGGTGGAGTTCATAAAAGTCTCCCTGTCGTTGGCCATACGGCTGACCCATTCGTTGTATGGCTTGGCGTACCCTTCGTTGGCGGTGAGGTCGCGGGCCAGCAGGGCGTTGAGCAGCTCTATCCGTTCGCGAATAGCGGCCTCGACGGGGGCGGCGAGCTCATCCCTTGTGTCGAGCAGCGCTTTCAACGCGGTGCTCTCGCTTTCAAGGCGTTCAACACGGGTGGCGAGATTCTCCGCTTCCAACCGTTGTTTGGCGAGTTCGAGTTCGGC
The DNA here is from genome assembly GCA_910587075.1 of uncultured Muribaculaceae bacterium. Lineage (GTDB taxonomy): Bacteria > Bacteroidota > Bacteroidia > Bacteroidales > Muribaculaceae > UBA7173. The sequence continues at coordinate 9,111 of CAJUKE010000001.1, read as the reverse complement.
TTTGTCGCGGTCTTTTTCAGCGAGTTCCCGGCGCGAGCGCGCTATGCGGCTTCGCCCGTAGAGCCATATTATAAGCGCCAGAGCGAGAGCCCCTGCTCCGAGTCCGCCCAAAAGCGTCGTCTGCCGCCGGGCCGCGCTCTCCAAAGCGGCGATTTCCAGGCGGTGTCGTTTTTCGTTGAGACGTTGGTTACGTTCGAAAGTAGCCAGTTCCCGGCCCGCGATCGAGTCAGCGAAGGCGGTATGCGCTTCGAGGGCCTCCTTGTATCTGCGGTTGCATTCGAGTATGGCTACTTTCGAGGCAAGATAGCCGAGCGGAGTCACTGAACCGTCGTTGCCGTCGGTGGCGTCAAGCCATCGAAGCGCCTCGTCGCTGTCGCCGAGCCTCAGGTGGCATTCGGCGATATTAAGTTTCTCCAGGTCGGTAAGAACGCCTCGCCTCGTTTCTGCTTCCTGTAATAACGCTCTGAGTTCGGCCTCGGTGCCGAATGCGACCATATAATTGGTTATGTCGGGCCAAATGCGGCTCCGTAGGCCGGGGTCGCTTCCCGCGACGCGGCGCATCTCGGCCACCAAGCTGTCGGCCCGCACTCTCTCTTTTAGTATCACGCGGCCTGTAAGAGCGCGGGCGAGGGCGTCAAGCTGTCGGTCCTCATCGCCGAGTCGTCCATAAATCTCCGCCGCCCGCGAGGCGCTCTCGGCGAGAGCCTCGGGATTGTAGGCGTCAAGATATATGACCGCCATCGCGATATATGCGCGGGCCATCGTCGCGGAATCAGTGACGGATTTAACGGTGAGCGCCTCCGCGAACGAGTTCAGCGCTTCGTCGGGTTCGCCGCGGTTCTGATATATCCGCCCTTGGTAATAGAGCGTGCGCATCTTCTCGTCTGGTTTGCCGTGGTTGGCGAAGTACTCCATTGCCGGCCGTAGAATGTCGAAGTCGGTGGCGTCGATATAGTTTTTGTCAAGGGCCATTGATTTAAGCAACGCATAGCGGGCTTTCAGCTCATCGCCCCGAAGCTCCTCTTCGCTAACCCCTTCGAGAATCAGCAGGGCTGAATCGGGGGAGGTCTCCAGAACCCGCCCGGCCTCATCAAGCCTGAGGCCTGCAGACTTGCCACCGCATCCGGCCAACATCACGCATAAAATGGCTGCAGCTATTAATCGCGTCATTATAGGGTGTCTCAACATAATTCCTTTATTTGCGAAATTACGAAAATGTTTTGATACAGCATAGCGGCGGCTAAGTGGTGTTTGTATTCGGTCGAGCCATAAATATGTTTAAATCGGCGGGGGCGGGGAACTCCCGGGGGCTCGCGGTTGTTTTCAAAGTTGAAATATAATTTAAATCAACTTAGAAATGACTACTACTTACGAAGCATACATTGCCAAAATCGAAGCTGCACCCGCCGCTCTGACGGAATTTTACGCTACATGGTGCCCCCATTGCCAGAAGATGATGCCCGTGGTTGCACAGGTGCGCGAACTTCTTGAGGGGAGGGCCGTGGTGGCGCAGTACGATATTGACCGCGACCAGGAACTCGCCGCGAAGGTCGAGGTGCAGTCGATTCCGACATTCATAGTTTACCGCCGCGGCGAGGAGGTATGGCGCCATACTGGCGAACTTGACGGCGAGGCTCTTCTTGCCCGTGTCGAGGCGGCGCTTCGTTAAAGCGACCCATATCCGTAATCTATCGACAGAGATATGCAGTCCCCTGACACTTTCAACCGTCTGCTGAGTCTTCTCGGCGTGCCACACACCGCGGCGTACTCCCGCGAGCGCTTCTGCTCGATGAGCTTTAAGTCGTGGTTCGGCTTGAATAAACTCTTGGAAGAGTACGGTGTGGAAGCTGGCGGGGTCCGCTTGGCTGACAAAACGGCCATCGGGCTACTCCCCGTTCCGTTTTTGGCGGCTACTTCGTCGGGGACGGTGATTGTTGGCTCTATTGCTGACGGCGTCGCGGAATTAGCCGTTGATGGGAAATCCATATCGAGAGTGCCGCTTGACGAGTTTTCCCGCCGTTGCACCGGCGATTTCCTCCTGTTCGAGAGTTCCTCCGCGGCGTGCGAGCCGGGTTATCGGTCGCACAGAATGCTTGAGCTGGCATCCGCGGCCAAACGCGTATGTCTCGCGGCGGGTGTGCTGTTCCTGTTTCTCTATTTGCTTATCAGCAACGGGATATATACCAGGCTCCCTTTGGCGCTTCTGACACTGCTCGACCTCGGAGGGCTTTATGTTACGTTTCTGCTTATGCAGAAATCGCTGCGCATTCACAACCCCAAAGCCGACGCCGTTTGCCGCGTAATCGACGAAGGGGGTTGCGACAGTGTTCTAAGCACCAAAGCCTCCACCTTCTTCGGCATATTTAGTTGGAGCGAGGTGGGCTTCGCGTATTTCTCCGTGTCGCTTCTCTGTCTGCTCGTGTTTCCCGGCGCCGCGGGGAGTCTCGCCTTGTGCAATCTCTGCTGTCTGCCGTTCTCGTTGTGGAGCGTGTGGTATCAGAAATTCCGCATAGGCAAATGGTGTACACTTTGCCTGTGCGTCCAGGCCACACTCTGGCTTGAATTCTTCTGCTACCTTGGCGGCGGATACCTCTCGGATATGTTCCCGTTGCGTATGCCGACGTTCGTGCTCGGCGCCTCATATCTGGTGGTTCTACTACTCCTAAACCGCCTGTCGCCGCTCCTGAAGTCGCCGGAATAGCGCTTTCGTGATAATCCAACCGGTTTTCGTTAATTTCAAGCTAATCCTGACCCTCTTATGAAACTACCATCAATCCCCGGAGCTAAGCCCCTGACAGCCGCCGAGCTTAACAATATCCGACTCGGCTCGAAGCGCACATCCCTTCCGCAGTCATCCGAAGGGGCCTCCAAGGGGTCGTCATCAGTACCAAAGAGATAATGAGTCAACGTAAAAACAACGATTCCGCTTTCGCCGGTCATTGCCTGGCGAAAGCGGAATCGCTGTTTGGGTGACGTAGTATTCAGCGGAGTTCCTGAAGGAAACGGTCGGCGTCGAGAGCGGCGCGGCAACCCGAACCAGCGGCGTTGATGGCCTGGCGGTAGAAGGGGTCGGCGACATCGCCGGCGGCGAACACGCCTGGCACGCTCGTGCGGGTCGAGGGTGAGTTGACCACGATATACCCCTGTTCGTCGAGAGCGAGCTTCCCTTCGAAGAGGGTGGTGTTGGGCGTGTGGCCGATTGCCAGGAAGAAGCCGTCGATGGGGAGCTCGTAGCGGCGTTCGGTGTCGGTCGCCGCGTTCTCAACGAGGCGGGCGCCTTCGAGCACCTCCTCGCCGTAGAGACCTTCGGTTACTGTGTTGTAAAGTATGGTGATGTTGGGAGCCTCGGTAAGGCGGTTCTGCATCACCTTCGAGGCGCGGAGATAGGGCTTGCGCACAATCAGGAACACCTCCTTGGCGATTGTCGAAAGGTAGAGTGCTTCCTCGCACGCGGTGTCACCCCCGCCTACGACAGCCACGCGGCGGCCGCGGTAGAAGAAGCCGTCGCACGTCGCGCAGGCTGATACGCCCATACCGAGATACTTCTGCTCGTCGGGGAGGCCGAGGTAACGGGCCGAAGCGCCGGTGGCGATTATCACGGTGAGCGCCTCGACAACCTCGCCCGAGTCGGTAGTCAGTTTGAACGGACGGGTGTTGAAATCAACGTCGGCGATCACCTTGGTGCGAATGTCGGTGCCGAAGCGGAGCGCCTGCTCGCGCAGATGCCCCATCATTTCCGGGCCGTTGACCCCCTGGGGGTAACCGGGGAAGTTCTCGACCTCGGTGGTGGTGGTCAGCTGGCCTCCTGGCTGCATCCCTTCAAAGAGCACGGGCGAGAGGTTGGCTCGTGAAGCGTAGATAGCGGCGGTGTATCCCGCGGGACCCGCGCCTATGATGGCGCAGGAGATAGGTTTTTCGTTCATTGCTGGGGAGTGTTTTGTGTCAGTTTCTGTTGCTCAGCGCAGGTCAACGACCCTCGCCGAGGGGATCATAGTCTTGGCGTAGCGAAAATGCGACTCAGGCTTTTTCGCCACTTTCTTCATAGAGGTGAAGCGTATGACGGCTGTGGAGCCGTCATCCATTGTAACGACTATCTCCTTGGGAAAGTTCGTGGCGGCGTCGGAGGTGACCACCGCCTTGCGGAACGCGCTCTTTGCCGTGGGCTTAAGCTCGACCTTGTCGGTTCCAGCGGCGGCTTCGAGTCGGCGGGCCGAGCAGTTGGCGGCGTTGGTCGTGATTATGGTCAGCGGATTGCTCTCGGCGAGTTCCGCGGGTGTCGGTTCGGTCACGTTGACCTCGGCGGCGTCCTCGGAGTAAGTCCATTGGGTCTTGCCGTCGAACCACGAGCGGAATCCGGGGAGTGAGAGGGTGAACATCCGGCCCTGTATCACGGCGTTGCCGGAGGTGGGTTTTCCCCCGTCGCGGCTTATGGTGAAAGCCGTTTCGATGGCCGGAGCCTTGCTTACGGCGTTGGCGATGGCGGCCACCACCTGCGCCGCCGGTTTCTTTGCAGCCGAGGCGGCGGAGGGGCAGGGGAGCGACAGGGCCAGTACGGCCAGCAATAATGCTATTTTCTTTATCATAATTGTTGTCAGATTTCGGTTTGCAGTACGCGTTCCAGCCCGATGGTGTCGACGAGCACCTGGCGGGGCTTGCCGCCGACGCTCGGCCCTACGACGCCCGAGGCTTCGAGCTGGTCCATGATTTTTCCGGCGCGGTTGTAGCCGATCGAGTAGCGGCGTTGCAGCGAGGAGGTTGAGGCAATGCCCGAGGTGATCACGAAGCGGGCCGCTTCCTCGAATAACGAATCGCGCTCCGATAGGTTCACCGCGGCGGCTCCGTCGGCATCCTCCATAATAGGCTCGGGGAGGTAGTAGGCGTGCTCGTATCCCGCCTGGGAGTCGATGTGCTGGCAGATTGCTTCAACCTCGTCGGTGTCGATGAAGGCGCACTGCACGCGGTCCATCGAACCGTTGTGGGAGAAGAGCATATCGCCGCGGCCAATCAGCTGGTTGGCCCCGGAGCGGTCGAGGATGGTCTTCGAGTCGACCATCTGCGCCACGCGGAAGGCGATTCGGCCCGGGAAGTTGGCCTTGATTATGCCGGTTATCACATTGGTTGAGGGGCGCTGTGTGGCCACGATCATGTGCATACCTACCGCGCGGGCTTTCTGCGCGATGCGGGCTATGGGCGTCTCCACCTGCTTGCCGGCTGTCATTATGAGGTCGGCGAACTCGTCGACTATCATAACGATGTAGGGGAGGTAGCGGTGACCCTTTTCGGGGTTGAGCATGCGCTTGACGAAGCGCTCGTTGTACTCGGTGATTGAGCGCACGTTGGCGTCGCGGAGGAGCATATAGCGCTGGTCCATCTCGACGCAGAGGGAGTTGAGCGTGCGCACCACCTTGTCCATATCCGTCACAACGGCGTCCTCCTCGTCGGGGAGTTTGGCCAGGAAATGGCGTTCGAGCACGCCGTAGAGGCTGAACTCAACCATCTTGGGGTCGATGAGCACGAATTTCAGTTCGGCCGGATGCTTGCGGTAAAGCAGCGACGCGATGATGGCGTTGAGACCCACCGATTTACCCATGCCCGTCGCACCGGCCACGAGCAGGTGGGGCATCTTGGCGAGGTCGGCTATGTATACCTCGTTGGAGATAGTCGCTCCGAGAGCCATCGGCAGTTTGTGGCGGCATTCCTGGTAGGCTTTCGATTCAAGAATCGAGCGCATCGACACCATCTGCGGGTCCTTATTGGGGACCTCGATGCCGATTGTGCCCTTGCCGGGAATCGGTGCGATGATTCGTATGCCGAGGGCCGCGAGGCTCATTGCGATATCATCCTCCAGTCGGCGTATTTTCGCGATGCGCACACCTTCGGCGGGAATTATCTCGTAGAGCGTCACCGTCGGGCCTACAGTGGCCTCGATGTGGGAAATCTGTATGCCGTAGTCGTTGAGGGTCTTGGTGATTTTCTCCTTGTTCTCCTCCTGTTCCTCGCGGTCGACCGAGGTTCCCTTTTTCGAAGCCTCGTGGAGCAGGTCGAGCGACGGCGGGCGGTACCTTGAAAGTTCGGCGGTAGGGTCGTAGAGCTCCTGCTCGCGCACGTCGGCCTTCTCAATCTCGGTGGAGTACACCTCGAAGCCCGGGTCGGATATTTCGGCGGTGCGGGCCGGAGTCTGCGCCGCAGGCTGGTCGTCGTCGGTGTCAGCCTCCTCCGTCTCCTCCTCGCTATGTTGGGTCGAGACCGCGTCGGAGGGTGTCTCGTATGCGGCCCTGGCGATAACTTCCTCCTCAGCTTCTTCGGAGGGGCTATCTGGTGCGTCATCGCCGCGTGCGTCATCCTCGGTCGCGTCGTTCACCGGTGCGTCATACGCGGGCTCAGTTGCTGCGGCAACCGGTGCGGCGGGATATGACTCGGGGAACGCTTCCTCGCTCGGGGAGTCGTCGAACCCTACCTCTTCGGCCACGGGTGACTCATCGAACGGGTCGTCCTCCCCGGCGGGCTCTTCGGCAGGTTCGGCCTCGTGCTCGGAGTTCAGTTCGGAATGCTCCATGGCCTCGCGTGCCCTGCGGCGGGCTTCCTCCTGTTCGAGGCGCTCCTGTTCGGCCCGTTCGCGGCGGGCGCGGCGCAGCGCGGCGTATTTATTGTAGAGCTTAACCAGGTCGTTGATATAGACGTATATGACGGCTGCCACGAGCAACAGGCTGAGCAGCAGCGCCCCGATCCAGTCGGCATAGCTCTGCACCACGAGGTTGACGTAGCGCCCGTGGGTGCCTCCGAGGTTGGAGTCGAGTCCGAGCCAGAGGCTTACCAGCCCGAGCACTATCGAGACCGTGATGCCTACAAGCAGGGTCTTGAACGTGGCCGACCAGAAATGGCAGCGGCGCAGCCCCATAAGTCCGAGGCCGATGACCGCGAGATACACGATCAGCGCCAGCGATCCGAGCCCGAGTCCCTGGGCGAAAACCGATTGGGCGAGAGCCGCGCCGAGCGGTCCACCGTGGTTCTTAACCTTGGCGGCTCCAGCGGCGATTTCCGGGATGTCCATCGAGGTCACGACGCTCTGGTCGCTTCCTCCGAAGCGTATGAAGGATATGGCGGTCACCACTATATAGAGCGCCAGGCATATTAGCGCCACACCGGCCACGGCGTGGGTGCGCTTGTCGCAAAGGAAGTTCCATATCCCCTTGAATGGGTTGCCGAAGCTCCGGGCGGTTTCCGCGGGGCGGGCCGCGGCGGCTTTGCGCGGCCTGCTCTGGCGGCGTTCGGCCTCGGGGGCGGCGGCGCGGCCTAGCGGAGCCTCGCTCTGTCGCCGAGGCGCCTCTTTGCGGCGCGGCGCGGCGGTTTCCTCGGCGGGATGCTGCCGCAGGCGGTCGGAATCGTGGGGTCGTCGGGCCGGCTCATCGGAGTAAGCCCTTCGCCGGGCGCCCCGGTCGGGGTCCGGCATAAGCAGGTCGGGGTCGTAGTCGACCCCGTCGGGTGAGAAATTATAATCGTCCATCTGGATATTGGCGGTGTTGGGTCGCGTGGCGGATTGAGAGTTTGTTTAAACAGTTTCTAAATTGCAAATTTACGCTAAATCCGCAACATTACCAATCCAAATTATCAATCTGTTCAAAAAATAAGGGGTAATCGGCGCTCTTCCTATGTCGGTGGCCGACGGCGGTTTTGCCGTTTGGCGGAAAATTCCTAACTTCGCGGTCGCGCAATGCGCGCGAATCCATCGAAACCAACACATATACTCATATAGAACGAATTTATGGCAACAACAGCTGACTTCAAGAACGGCATGTGCCTCGACATCGACGGCAACTACTTCTTCATCGTGGAATTCCTCCACGTTAAGCCCGGCAAAGGCCCCGCCTTCGTCCGCACCAAGCTCCGCAATGTCAAGACCGGCCGCATCCTCGACAAAACCTGGAACTCCGGCGTGAAGATCAACGAGGTGCGCATCGAGCGCCGCCCCTACCAGTACCTCTACAAGGACGATATGGGCTACAACTTCATGCACACCGAGACTTTCGAGCAGATCGCCCTCCCCGGCGAGAGCATCGAAGGCGTGCAGTTCCTCAAAGAGGGCGACATCGTCGAGGCTATGGTTCACGCTGAGTCAGAAACCATCCTCACCTGCGAGCTCCCCGCCAACGTGGTTCTCGAAATCACCTACACCGAGCCCGGCATCAAGGGTGACACCGCCACCAACACCCTCAAACCCGCCACCGTTGAGACCGGCGCCGAAATCCGCGTGCCCCTCTTCTGCAACATCGGCGACAAAGTGCGTGTCGACACCCGCAACGGTGCTTACCTCGAACGCATGAAGTAAGCCTCCGCAAAGGATACGCTGAAAACCATAGCGGCCCCGCTTCCACCAATCGGTGACGGCGGGGCCGCATTTTTATCCCTTCCGCGCGATTGGCGGCTGAGCGCGGTATTTGAGTGACGCTCAATCATGGCCCCCTGCGAAATTCCTTTTTGCGGTATCGGAGCATTCGCTGCTAATTAGTAGCCATAATGTAAGTCTGCGTTCGCTGATTTTCTAATGCGGACTGGCGGCGTAAGGACATAAAGAAACCGCCCCGGCCGCGTGAGCGGTCGGGGCGGTTATGGTTTCCGTTGCGGCATCGGAGCCGCGTCGGCCTTGAAGGTGTCGCTTATTCAGCGGCGGGAGCCTCTTCGGCAGCGGGAGCTTCCTCTGCGGGAGCCTCTGCGGCGGCAGCGGCAGCCTCTTCAGCAGCTTTGGCGGCTGCGAGTTCGGCTTTCTTCTTCGCTACCTCTTCGGCCTTGGCGGCGTTCTTAGCCTTTTCGGCTTCGAGACGTTCCTTGGCGGCGAGTTCCTTCTTGGTAGCCATGGAGGTCTTCATGGCGTCGACGCTCTTCTGCTTTTCAGCCTTCCATGCGTCGAAGCGGCGCTGAGCCTCGGCTTCGTCAAACGCGCCTTTCTTTACGCCGCCCTGGAGGTGCTTCATCAGGAGCACACCCTCGTTGGAGAGGATGGAGCGGACGGTGTCGGTGGGCTGGGCGCCCACATTTACCCAATACAAAGCCCGTTCGAAATTAAGAGTGATTGTAGCAGGATTAGTGTTCGGATTATAGGAACCTATCCTTTCA